>NZ_AXCZ01000165.1 GCF_000767165.1 Cellulomonas bogoriensis 69B4 = DSM 16987 | reverse complement strand
ACCAGGGGGAACAGGTTCATCGCCGCGCCGTGCCAGTCGGCCGACCGGTTCGTCACGTGCAGGCTCGAGTCGCCCTCGTGCGCCTCGGCGTCCGTCACCTCGACCTCGGCGTCGCCGCGGCCGAACCAGCCGTCCGTCCCGGCCTCGAAGCCGGTCTCGTGGATGACCACGTTCTCCCCGGGCGCGGGGGCAGGGGCGTCGCCGTCGCCGGGCGCCTCGTCCGAGGGCGCGGCGAGGGTGACGACGATGTTGTCGACGTAGTAGTCGTACGCGTCGACGTCCGCGATGTCCGCGGTGCCGATGTACACCTTCTCCGCCGGAGCCTCGAAGGTCGCGGTCACGGTGGTCCACTCGTCGTCACCGACGACCTGGGCACCACGGTGCGTGTAGCCGGGAACGGTGACGAGACCGGCCTCGACCTCGGGCGTCCCCTCGGCGAGCATCAGGTCGAGGCTCACCGTGAGCTCACCCTCGAGCCCGTCGGTCGCCAGCTCGATGCCGTCGTAGTTCTCACCGCGGTCACCGACGTGCAGGACGCCGTTGCCGTCGAGCTCGATGACCTCGAGCTCGGGTTCACCGCTGCGGGTCCAGGGGGACCAGTCGGCGCCGTCCTCGAAGTCGATCGAGTGCAGGACGCCGTCGGGGGCAGCCACCACGGTCGGCGCGGGGGCGGCGCCGGCAGCGGGGGCGGCGATCAGCGCAGTGGCTGCAACCCCTACGCCGAAAATTTCGAACACTTTGGGCCGTCTCATCAACGCTCCTTTGCGGGCCAGGGTGGCCTGGTGTGGGGAATCAATAGCACGTTATGTGGTCAGACCACCCGTGTCCACGCCCCGTCCGCGCCGGTGGACCGCCCGCAAACTTTCGCAGACCCCGGCCCACTGGACCGGGCAAGAACCGCCGCAGGCCTGCCACCTGGGTGTTCACTGAAACGGACCAATCGGTGCAAGCGCTACCACGGCAGCAGGCCTCTACACGCCGGCCCCGACCGGTCGCGACCGTCCGTCACGCCCGACAGCAATCGTTACGTCGTCGTGATCTACGAGCGTCGGGGGTGGACGCGGGCCGTCCGAGGACGCGTCGGGCCCCGGTAGAGGTGACCGAAGGCTCGCCGGCGGCGCCGGCGGCCGGCGAGCAGAGCGCGCGCGTCGCGTACCCCCGACGGGACTCGAACCCGCACTGGGCCGGGTTTAAGCCGGCTGCCTCTACCCGTTGGGCTACGGGGGTGACCTCATCCTGCCAGGCGGGCCGTCGCGGCCCCTCCCCTCAGACCGGGGTGCCGACGCCCTTGTCCGCGGGCTTGCGCGTGCCCTTGGCGTGGGGCCCCCCGGAGGACGCGTCACGGAAGTCGGCGCGCGGGTCGTGCAACCGTCCCAGTGCGACGAGCTCACGTCGGAAGAACAACGCCAGCGTCCAGTCCAGGACGATCCTGACCTTGCGGTTCAGCGTCGGCATCTGCGCCATGTGGTACGTGCGGTGCATGAACCAGGCGGGCCAGCCGCGCAGCTTCACCCCGTAGACCTGAGCCACACCCTTGCCCAGACCCAGGGACGCCACCGTTCCGACGTGCTTGTGGCGGTAGTCCTCCGGCTCGGCACTGCGCAGGTGGCGGGCGAGGTTGTCACCCAGGTGCCTGGCCTGGCGCACGGCATGCTGGGCGCTCGGGGAGCAGAACTGGCCCGGGTTCGCCAGGTCGGGCACCGCGGCGCAGTCCCCCGCCGTCCACGCCCCGTCGACCACCTGGCCGTCCTCGGTCGCGACCTGCAGGGTGGGCAGGGCGTTGACCCGGCCCATCGGGTCCAGGGGCAGGTCGCTCGAGGCGAGCACCGGGTTGGCGCGCACGCCGGCCGTCCAGACGATCGTCCCCGAGTCGAACTCCACGCCCGTGGACGTCACCACGTGACCGTCGACGCAGGAGCTCAGGAAGGTCGACAGGTGCACCTCGATGCCGCGCCTGCGCAGCTGCTCCAGGGCGTAGCCGCCCATCTCCTCGCCGAGCTCGGGAAGGATCCGGGCAGACCCCTCGATCATCACGAACCGCAGGTCCTCAGGGCTGATCGAGTCGTAGTAGCGCACCACGTCCCGGGCCATGTCCTCGACCTCGGCGATCGCCTCGATGCCGGCGAACCCCCCACCCACGAACGTGAACGTCAGCATCCGGCGTCGTGCGACCGGGTCCCACGTGGACGCCGCCTGGTCCAGCTTGGTCAGGACGTGGTTCCGCAGGGCGATGGCCTCCTCCACCTGCTTGAACCCGATCGCCTCGTCCGCCAGGCCCGGGATCGGCAGGGTCCGGGCCACCGACCCGAGCGCCACCACGAGGTGGTCGTAGGTGATCTCGTACGCCAGGCCCTCGGCAGGGGCGATCCGCACGGTGCGCTCGGCGTGCCGGATCTCCTCCACGCGCCCGGTGAGGGTGTCGACGCCCTTGAGCTCGCGGCGGTGGGAGACCACCACGTGCCGGGGCTCCAGGGACCCGGCCGCCGCCTCGGGCAGGAACGGCTGGTAGGTCATGTACGACCGCGGGTCCACGATGACGATCGCCGCCTCGCGCTTGCCCATCCGGCGGCGCAGGCGCAGCGCCGTGTAGAAGCCGACGTACCCCCCGCCGAGGATCACGATGCGGGGGACGGCACGGGGGCGGGGGGCGCGTTCTGTCACAGATAGAAACGGTAGGAGCCTGTGAAAGCGTTCACAAGCCGCGGCTCAGTCGGTGGACGTGATCTCCGGCACACCCCCTCCCCCGGCCGCCCGCCAGGGTCTGGCCGTCCGCGGCGTCACGGCTCCCGGCGCGGGCACGCCCGGCACACGCTCGACCGTGCGTCCAGGTGCCCCAGGTCCGTCGGCGGGGTCGCCCGGCCAACCGGACCCCACGGGCACCGGGGAGCTGAACGCCTGGCCGGTGCGGGGGTGCGGGTCCGTCATGGAGCCACGCCGCCCTGCTCCTGGACCCGGGCGGCAGCTGCCAGTGGTCGTAGCGGGCGGCACCGGGGTGGATCCTTTTCGTGCGGCACCGGTCAGGCGCGCTCGGCGGCGCTCCAGGCGATCCCGTCGAGGATGTCGTGCTCGGAGGTCACGACCTCGTCCAGGCTGCCGCCGGCGGCCGCGACGTCCCGCTGCACGCGGGCCACGACCTCGGACCACACCAGGGCCCCCGCACCGATGACGTCGACCCGTCCGGGGTGCATGAACCCGAGCGACGCCCGGGCCTCACGGTCACGCGCCAGCAGGTCCTCACAGCTGGTCAGCACGGCCTGGACCGGCAGCACTGCGCCGTCGATCCGCTCCGGCTCGTACCGGGTCAGCCCCAGGGCGTGCGCGGTCACCGTGGTCACCGACCCGGCCAGCCCGACCAGCGTCGCGGCCCGCCCGAACGGGACCACGGCGGACGCCTGGTCCAGCGCCGCCCGGACGTCGGCACGGGCACCTGCGACCTCGTCCGGGGTGGGAGGGTCGGACCGCAGGTGGCGCTCCGTCATGCGCACGCAGCCCACGTCCATGGACCACGCCGCCTCCGGCTCGCCCTCCCCCAGGACCAGCTCGGTCGACCCTCCACCCAGGTCCACGACCAGGAACGGGCCGGGGTGCCGCCCCGCCAGGACGCCCGTGGCGCCCCGGAACGACAGCCGGGCCTCCTCCTCGCCGCCGATCACCTCGGGCTCCACACCCAGCGCGGCGTGCACGCCGTCGACGAAGTCCTGGCGGTTCTCCGCGTCGCGGGACGCCGACGTCGCGACGAACCGCAGCCGTTCGACGCCCAGCTCCTCGCACACGCGCGCGTACCGTCCGGCCGCCTCCAGCGTGCGCTCCAGTGCCTCGGGGGCGATGCGTCCGGTGCGGTCCACGCCCTGCCCCAGGCGGACGACCTCCATGCGCCTGGTGAGGTCCACCAGGGACCCCGACGAGAGGTCCACGTCGGCCACCAGGAGCCGGATCGAGTTGGTTCCGCAGTCGATGGCAGCCACACGAGTCATGGGGGCAAGCCTGCCACCCGTCACCACCGTTCCCGACCACCAGGCCCGCGGTTCACAGGATCCGGACGCGCCCCTCCACACCGTCCGCCGTCACCGTCGCGCCCACCACCACGTGCGGGCCGGCCCAGCGGTCCAGCAGGCGCGAACCCACCACGTCCACACCCCCCTCGACAGAGCCACCCGTCACCTCGAAACCGTGCGCCGTCATCTCCAGGACCAGCGCCGCCACCACGGCGTCCACGTCGTCCCCGAGCCCCTCCACGTCCAGGTCGCCGGTGTACAGAGCGATCCCTGCGAAGCTCTCGTCGGGCAGGTCGCCCCAACGCTCAGGGAGGGCGGGCGCCACGTCCACGAGCCCCACCCCGACGTCCCCGAACTCCGCCGCGGACCACGCGGGCAGCGCGAGACGCTCACGATGCCGAGGCTCGAGCGCCGCCGCCGACCAGCGGACCGTCACCAGGGTGCGCCCTCGGGGCACACCCAGCCCGGGCACCGTGTCCGACGCCGTGACCTCCAGGTGCGCCTCACCACGCCTACGGAGGTCAGGGCCTTGAGCAGCGCAGTCGGGCGCCGACCACGAGGAGGAGGTCTGCCCCGCGACCTGCGCCCCGCAGCTCACCGCACCCATCCCCGTGCCCGCATCGCGCAGCCGGGCGGCCACGGCCCCTGCGGCCTCGCCTGCCGGCCCATCAGCCCACCCGCACAGCACCCCGTCCCACATGGTGCACGCCTCCAGGCCGAGGTCCAGCTCCATCGGGGCCGGCAGTCCGACGCCCCGCACGTCCTCGGTCACGCCGGCGACGCGGCGCGAGTCCGCGAGGTCGACCCCCATCACGGCCCCCAGCGCGCCCGTCATCATCACCGGGAACGCCGCCATCAGCGCGATCCGCCCCGACCGCCTCACCCGGTCACGCCGCGTGTCGCGCGGTGGGCCATCCCATGGGTCACCCGGTCAAGGTACCTGCGACGCGGACTCCTGCGGCAGGGCCGCACAGGTGCACCTGCCCGGCCGCCACCGGTCTGCGATCAGGGCGAGGGCCTCGTCGCCCAGCGGGTTGACGCCGGGCCCGGCCGCGAGGGCGTGCCCCGTCAGCACGTGCAGGCACTTGACGCGCGTCGGCATCCCGCCCGCCGAGATCCCGTCGATCTCAGGAACCTCACCGAGCTCGTGACGCTGAGCCAGGTAGTGCTCGTGCGCCGCGCGGTACCGGGTGGCCAGGTCCGGGTCCTGACCCAGCCGGTCGGTCATCTCCCGCATCACACCCGAGGCCTCCAGCGTCGAGACCGCCGCGACCGCACCCGGGTGGGTCAGGTAGTACGTCGTGGGGAACGGGGTCCCGTCCGGCAGGCGCGGCGCGGTCCGCACCACCGTCGGCCGCCCGCACACGCAGCGGGCCGCCACACCCACCACCCCCCGCGGTGGCCGACCGAGCTGCTCGGCCACGCACCGCAGGTCGTCCTCGCTCACCGTCGAGCGTGCAGTCACATCAGGATCCTTCCTCGTCGCCGGCACCTGACGGTGACGCCTCCTGCTCCAGAACGGAGTCGACCTCGCCCGCCAGGCGCACCGACTCCCACACCGTGGCGTACCACGGCCCACCGTCCTCACCGTCCGGCAGGTGCGGCCCCGCACCGCTGGGCAGCGGTTCGAGCGGGTCCTCGTCGGGCACGACCTCGGGGTCGATCACCCGGAACGCCGTCTGGCCCGGGAACACGAACGACAGCCGGGACCGCGCCTGGGCCTGCACGAACGCGGGGTCGTCCCACCGTCGCAGCTCGGCCTCCAGGTCCCGCTCCCGCGCCTCGGCGGCCTCGACCTCGGCAGCCAGGCCCTCCAGCTCGGCCCGCTGCGACAGGTACGCGCGCACCGTGGGGAACAGCAACGTGAACCCCACCAGGACCACGACCGTGAACACCAGGCCACGGACCGACACCAACCGCGCCAGACGGGCCGGCCTGGCCGGACGCTCAGGAGCCTCGGGCCCCGGCCCGGCCGAGGGCCGTGGGGCTGGACGTCGCACGCGCCCGCGGCCCCCCGAGGCCGCCG
>NZ_AXCZ01000164.1 GCF_000767165.1 Cellulomonas bogoriensis 69B4 = DSM 16987 | reverse complement strand
GCGAAGAGCTCGAACCCGTCCTCCCCGGTGTACCCGGTGCGCGCGGCCAGCACCTGGACGTCACCGTCCGCGGTGCGCACCGTCGCCCCGGCCGCGGCGTAGTAGCGCATGCCGCTGAGGGTCTCCCGGTCGCCGGCCCCGGGGACCAGGGCGGTGAGGACGTCCAGTGCGCGGGGCCCCTGCACGGCGATCAGGGCGGTGGTGCCGGTGCGGTCCTCGACCCGGGCGCCGGGCCCCGCGCACCGCTCGTGCAGCTCGCCCACGACCGTGTCCGTGTTCGCGGCGTTCGCCACGACGAGGAGCTCCTCGGGGGCGGTGCGGTAGACGATCACGTCGTCCAGGACGCCGCCGTCGGCGTCGCACAGCATCGTGTACCGGGCGCGGCCCACCTCGAGGGTCGAGACCCACCCGACCAGTGCACCGTCCAGGGCGCGGCCCGCGTCCGGGCCGGTGACGGTGACCTGGCCCATGTGGGACAGGTCGAACAGCCCTGCGGCCCGGCGGACGGCGTGGTGCTCGGCGACGTCCGAGGCGTACCGCAACGGCATGTCCCACCCGGCGAAACCGGTCATGGTGGCACCGAGCGCCCGGTGCTCGTCGGCCAGGGGCGTGGGGCGGGGGCTCATGCGTACTCCTCGATCGGGGGGCAGGCGCACACCAGGTTGCGGTCACCGGCAGCCTGGTCGATGCGGCGCACCGGGGGCCAGTACTTGTCGTGCCGCAGGCCCGGGACGGGGAACACGGCCGTCTGCCGGGAGTACGGGGCGGTCCACTCCTCGTCGGTCACCGCCGCGGCCGTGTGGGGTGCACCCCGCAGCGGGGACGCGGCCAGGGGCCAGGTGCCGTCCTGGACCTGGGCGATCTCGTGGCGGATCGCGACCATCGCCTCGCAGAACCTGTCGAGCTCGGCGAGGTCCTCGCTCTCGGTGGGCTCGACCATGAGGGTCCCGGCGACGGGGAACGACAACGTCGGTGCGTGGAACCCGTAGTCGATGAGGCGCTTGGCGACGTCCTCGGCGGTCACGCCCGTGGCCTTGGTGAGGGGGCGCAGGTCCAGGATGCACTCGTGCGCCACCCGCCCCCCGGGGCCGGTGAACAGCACGGGGTAGTGGCCTGCCAGGCGCGTGGCCACGTAGTTCGCGGCGAGCACCGCCGTGGCCGTCGCCCGTCGCAGCCCGTCCGCGCCCATGAGGGCCACGTACGCCCACGAGATCGGCAGGATGCCAGCCGACCCGTACGGGGCGGCCGACACCTGCGGGGCACCGCGGCCCGGCAGGTAGGGCGCCAGGTGCTCGGCCACCGCCACCGGGCCCACACCGGGCCCGCCACCACCGTGGGGGATGCAGAACGTCTTGTGCAGGTTCAGGTGCGACACGTCCCCGCCGAGCTCGCCCGGCTGGGCGTACCCGACCAGGGCGTTGAGGTTCGCCCCGTCGATGTACACCTGGCCCCCGGCACCGTGCACCAGGTCGCACACCTCACGCACGTGCTCCTCGTACACCCCGTGCGTCGACGGGTAGGTGATCATGATGGCGGCCACGTCGTCGGCGTGGACGTCGAGCTCGGTACGCAGGTGGTCCAGGTCGACCTCCCCGTCGGGTGCCGTGCGCACCACCACCACCCGCATGCCCGCCAGCACCGCGGACGCGGCGTTCGTGCCGTGCGCGGACGCGGGGATCAGGCACACGTCCCGCTGCCCCTGCCCGCGGTCGCGGTGGTACTCGCGGATCGCCAGCAGGCCCGCGAGCTCACCCTGGGACCCGGCGTTGGGCTGGACGCTGACCTCCGCGTACCCGGTGACGTCCGCCAACCAGCCCTCGAGCTCACCCACCAGCTCGGCGTACCCGCGGGCCTGGTCGGCCGGCACGAACGGGTGCAGGTCGGCGAACCCGGGCCACGAGATCGGCTCCATCTCGACCGCCGCGTTGAGCTTCATGGTGCACGAGCCCAACGGGATCATGGTGCGGTCCAAGGCGAGGTCCTTGTCGGCGAGCCGCCGCATGTACCGCACGAGCGCGGTCTCGGACCGGTACCGGTGGAACGTGGGGTGCTCCAGGTAGGTGCTGGTGCGTGCCAGGGCCCCGTCCGGCACCAGGGACACCGGGGCACCGGACCCCGGCACCCCGCCCGCCTCAGCCGGGTGGGTGGCGCGCAGCAGCTCGCGGACGGTGGCGACGTGGGCGGCGGTGGTGACCTCGTCCAGGGTCGCGGCGACGTGGTCGTCGTCGACGCGCCGCAGGTTGATGCCGGCCTCGCGGGCCCGCGCCACGACCTGCTCGGCAGCGCCCGGCACACGCACCAGCACGGTGTCGAACAGGTGGTCGTGGACCACGTGCCCGCCGTCGGCGCGGACCCCGTCGGCCAGCGTGCGGGCGTGGTCGTGGACCTGCTGGGCGATGCGCCGCAACCCGTCCGGCCCGTGGTGCACGGCGTAGAACGAGGCAGCCACCGCCAGGAGCGCCTGGGCGGTGCAGATGTTGCTGGTGGCCTTCTCACGGCGGATGTGCTGCTCACGGGTCTGCAGCGCGAGCCGGTACGCGGGGGCCCCGTCCAGGTCGCGGCTCACCCCCACCAGCCGTCCGGGGAGCATCCGCTCCAGGCCCTGGCGCACCGACATGAACGCCGCGTGCGGGCCCCCGTAGAACAGGGGCACCCCGAACCTCTGGGCCGAGCCCACCGCGACGTCGGCCCCCAGCTCACCAGGGGGCGTCAGGAGCGTCAGGGACAGCAGGTCGGCGGCGACGGTGACCATCGCGTCCCGGGCGTGGGCGGCAGCGATCACCGGCCGCAGGTCACGGACCTGACCGCTGGTGGCGAGCTGCTGCAGCACCACCCCGATGACGTCCCGGCCGTCGTCGGGCAGGCCGTCGGTGAGGTCGACCACGTCCAGGGGCAGCCCGATCGCCTCGGCCCGGCCCCGCAGCACCGTGAGGGTCTGGGGCAGGCACTGGGAGTCCACGACCACCACCCCGTCGGGCCGGCCCTTGACCGCCCGCCGCATGAGGAGCACCGCCTCGGTCACGGCGGTCGCCTCGTCCAGCAGGGACGCGCCCGCCACCGGCAGACCGGTGAGGTCGGCGACGACCGTCTGGAAGTTCAGCAACGCCTCCAGGCGGCCCTGGCTGATCTCCGGCTGGTAGGGGGTGTACGCGGTGTACCAGGCCGGGTTCTCCAGCACGTTGCGGCGGACCACCGGCGGGGTGACGGTCCCGTGGTACCCCAGGCCGATCATGGTGGTGAGGACCTCGTTGCGGCCCGCGAGCCCCCGCAGGTGCGCCTGGACCTCGGCCTCGCTGCGCGCCGCCGGCAGGGCCAGGGCGCGGGGGGTGCGGATCCCGGCGGGCACCGCCTGGTCCATGAGGGCCTCGAGGGTGGGGGCGCCGACGGTGGCGAGCATGTGGTCGAGCTCGAGGCCGCGCGGGCCCACGTGACGGTCGACGAAGCCGTCGGCGGCAGGGGCAGGAACGGGTGCTGGCTGGGTCACGGGTCTCCCGGTGGACGTGCCGGCGGGGCCGGACGGTGGGTTCTCCCCGCTCTGTCATCCGCGGACGGGCCGCGACCTGAGAGTTTGGCCGGCCCCACGTGACCGACGGGACGTCGTCACACGGGTGGGGCGGCTTGCACCGTCGGTGGGTCGCTCACGCGACCGCTTTCCAGAGTTGCCTCACCACGGCGGTACAGGGGCCTGAGAGTTTCCCGGGGAGGGTTGCTCCTTCGGCGCCTCCGGCAGGAGGGCTCTCCCGTCGCGGTTCGAGCAGCACGTTCAGTTGTCGTGGCGATCATAGGCGCTCAACGCCGCACCCGACCCACCACGCCCATCACCCGGCGTGCGGTCCGTCCGCGGGCCGCGAGGGCCTCGGGGGCGCCCGGTTCGGTGCGCGCGAACGCGAGCACCACCCCCAGGGCGGCGAGGCTGCCCACCAGGGCCGAACCACCGACCGACACCAGCGGCAGCGGCACCCCGAGCACCGGCAGCAGGCCGGTGACGACAGCGATGTTCGTCACCGACTGCCCGATGATCCAGGTCGCGACCGCCGCCGTGGTGATCTTCGCGAACGGGCTGGTGTGTCGCACGATGATGCGGCTCATGCCGACGGCGAGCGCCGCGTACAGGCCCAGGACCACCAGGGTGCCCAGCAGGCCCAGCTCCTCACCGATCACGGCGAAGATGAAGTCGGTCTCGACCTCGGGCAGGTAGTTCCACTTGGAGCGGCTCTCGCCCAGCCCGATGCCCCACAGGCCTCCGGTCGCCAGGGCCCGCACCCCTTGGATGGACTGGTAGCACCCGTCTTGGGGGTCGCAGTCTGCGCTCAGCCACGACGTGATCCGACGCATGCGGTTGCCGCTGGTGAGTGCCAGGGCCACCGCCCCTGCGGCGGCGGCGACACCTGCGAATCCGAAGATGCGCATCGGCACCCCGGCCACGAACATCGCACCGCCGACCAGCCCCATCATGACGACGGAGGTGCCGAGGTCACCGCCCCCCAGCACCGTCCCCACGACCACGAGGGTGCCCGGCACGACGGGGATCAGGGCGTGCTTCCAGTCCCCCAGCAGGGGGCGTTTACGGGCCAGGACGGCACCGACCCACAGGGCCAGGGCGACCTTGACGCCCTCGGACGGTTGGACGATCTGGCCTCCGATGCGGATCCAGTTCAGGGACCCCCCGCCCGCGACGCCCAACGGCGTGTAGACGAGCAGCTGGCCGACGATCCCGACGCCGAGCAGTGGCCAGGCGATCCGTTGGAAGAACGCCGGCGGCACCCGGCTCGCGATCCACATGAGCACCAGGGCGGCGGCACCGATGCGCGCCTGGGCCGCGAACACCGAGTACGCCGACCCGCCCGCGGACAACGACACGACCGACGAGCTCGCCAACACCATGATCAGCCCGATCATGGTGAGCAGCAGGGTCGAGCCGAGCACCAGGTAGTAGCTGGTCAGGGGTGAGTCCCATGCACCGAGGACGCCGCGGCGCGTGGGCTGCGGCGTCTCCTTGTCGGTGACCTGGGTGACCATCGCCTCAGTGTCCGACGTCCGGGGCGGTGCCGGGGCGGTTTGCGACGGTGTGTCGGACGGGGGCGGCGTGCGCGCCGGTCACAGGGTGCGCTGCCAGGCGACGATCCGGTCTGTGGCCTCGGCCACGACCGGGGTGGGGGCGGCGAACGACAACCGCACCCACGAGTGCCCGTCGACGGCGTCGAAGTCCGTGCCGGGAGTGAGGGCCACGTCCGCCTCGGCGAGGAGACGCGCGCACCACGTCACCGAGTCCAGGCCCGTGGCGGACACGTCGCCGTACAGGTAGAACGCCCCGTCCGGGGGTGCGGTGCGCCGCCACCCCAGGTCGTCGAGGCGGTCCAGGACCAGCCGTCGGGACTCCGCGTACCGGGCGACCTCGGCCTCGGCCGCCGCGTACCCGGCAGGGGTGAAGGCCGCGACGGCGGCGTGCTGGCCCAGGGCCGGCGGGCACAGCGCCACGTTCCCGGCCAGGGCGTCCACGGGGGCGACGAGCTCGTCGGGGAGCACCAACCAGCCCAGCCGCCACCCCGTCATCCCCCAGTACTTGGAGAACGACGACACGACCACCGCCCCGTCCGGCAGGTGCGTGGCCGCGGTGGCCTGGGTGCTGCGGGCATCGGTGTACGTGATGCCGTGGTAGATCTCGTCGCTGATGAGCCGCACGTCGTGCTCGGCGCACCAGCGGGAGAGGTCCCGCAGCCCGTCGGCGCCGATCATCGTGCCGGTGGGGTTCGCCGGGGAGGCGAGCACCAACCCGCTGAGCGGCCCCGCGGCGTGCGCCGCGTCCAGCAGCTCGACGGTGGGCTGGTGGCCGGTCGCCGGCCCGCAGTCGACCTCGACCACCTCGCACCCCAGGGCGGTGAGGATGTTCTTGTACGCCGGGTAGCCGGGGCGGGCCAACGCCACCCGGTCACCGACGTCGAACGCCGCGAGGAAAGCCAGCATGAACCCACCGGAGGAGCCCGTGGTGACCGCCACCTGACGAGGATCGACCTCCACCCCGTACCAGCGCCGGTAGTGCCCGGCGATCT
>NZ_AXCZ01000163.1 GCF_000767165.1 Cellulomonas bogoriensis 69B4 = DSM 16987 | reverse complement strand
ACGACAGCAAGATCAACAGACATGAGGTTCAGTCCTGGGGGTCGGTCGACGGTGCCGGCGGGCCGGCCGGTCCCGGGTGGGATCCGCGTCGGATGCTACCCGACCGCCACCCGCCGCAACCGGGCGTCGCACGCCGCCTGGGGAACCACACGGCAGGCGCTGCCCAGGAATATCGATCGGGCGGGTTATGGTGAATCGCCTTTATGCCGAAGGTCATTGAGCAGGTCGACGCGCGACACAACACGGGACGAGAATCGATGAGCTACCGCACCACAGCAATTCCCGCCATCATTTCCGCTCTTGCCCTGATTGGCACCCCTCATGCCATTTCGTCCGATTTGGGCGGCTCTGATGAGGTGCGTGCCGTCCCGGTCGTCGACGAGCAGGACGCGCCCGAGACCGTGATCCCGGACCCCGAACCCGTCACCCGCATCAAGCTGACCGACACCAGCGCCGAGACGACCACCCTCGCCGAGCCCGACCCCGAGCCGCTCGACGTCCCGGACGCACCGGACCTCCCCGAGGCCGAGGACCCCACCACCGAGGACCCCACCGAGGACCCGGACCGGAGCCAGACCCAGGACGGGACCGGCGAGAACCTCGAGGACGTGACGTCCGTCGAGGTCGAGCAGACCACGCTCAGCAGCGCCCCCCGGGTCGCTGCAGACGACCTCGACCAGGCGATCATCACCCCTGCGCTGTCGACCGCCGACTTCTACGTCGCAGGTGTGACCTGGGACCCCGCGGGGACCGACGAGCCACCGTACGTCTTCATCCGCGTCCTGGCCGCGGACGGCTGGACGGAGTGGGACGAGCTCGACACCGACCCCCTGCACGACGACGCGACGGTCGTCGGCACCGAGCCGTACGTCACCGGGGTGGCCTCCGGGGTGCAGGTCAAGGTGCGGGGCGCGCAGCTCCCGGCCGACCTCGCTGTGGTGCTGATGCCCGCCAACCCGAGCACCGACGTCAAGGAGGTGCAGGAGCCCGACGCCGAGGTCTCGACCCTGCCCGAGCCCGACGAGGACCGCTCGACCGCGAGCACGGCCGCCCGGAGCGGCACCCCGGCGACGACCGCCGCACCTGCACTGTTCACACCCGCCTCGGCCCCCGCAGCACCCGGGACCACGTCGGTCGCGGCCGCGGCGCCGGTCCAGGCCTCCGCCGCCGTACCGGCCAACGCCGCGATGCCGACGTCGGACCAGGTCGCAGGGGGGATCATCTCCCGCAGCGCCTGGGGCGCGAACGAGGCCCGCAGCACCTGGCGTCCCAGCTACCACCAGCTCCGCGCCGCGGTGGTGCACCACACCGCCGGGAACAACAACTACACGCGCGCCCAGTCGGCCTCGATCGTCCGCGGGATCCACAACTACCACGCGGTCACGCTCGGCTGGAACGACATCGGCTACAACTACCTCGTCGACAAGTACGGCCAGGTGTTCGAAGGCCGTCGAGGCACCCTCGCCTCCAACGACGGGGTGATCGTGACGGGCGCGCACGCGCGCAGCTACAACCAGCACTCTCTCGGGATCTCCGCGATCGGCAACTACACCTCCACCTACGCGCCCCAGGTGATCCTGGACCGCATGAGCGAGGTGATCGGGTGGCACTTCGCCCGCGCCGGCATCGACGTCACCACCGCCAGCAGGATGCCCAACCGCACCGGCCTGCCCCGGATCTTCGCCCACCGCGACGTCGGCAGCACGATCTGCCCCGGTCAGAACATCTACAACCGGCTCCCCACGATGCGCACCTCCGTCGGCGCCGTCGTCGACCGCCTCAGCCACCAGGGCAACCGCTACCTGCTGCGCAACGACCTGCGCGACGGCAGTGCGCACATCGACTTCCGGTACGGTCGCGCCGACGACGACGTGCTCGTCGGTGACTGGTACGGCCAGGGACGCGACACCTTCACGGTGCGACGGGGCCGCGAGTACCACGTGCAGCGCCACCTGCAGGGCGGCCAGGCGGACCACCTGTTCCGTTACGGGCGTCCCGACGACGAGGTCGTCATCGGTGACTGGAACGGAGACGGCTCCGCCACCCTGGCCGTCCGACGGGGCAACCACTTCCACATCCGCAACTCGTTGACCGACGGGACGGCCGACCTCGTCGTGAAGTTCGGGCAGGCCAACGACGAGGTCGTCACCGGTGACTGGAACGGGGACGGTCGCGACACCCTGGCCGTGCGACGCGGCAACCGGTTCTTCTTCACCAACACCCTGCAGACCGGCGAGGCCGAGTACACCGTCCAGTACGGGCGCGCCGACGACCTCGTGCTGGTCGGTGACTGGAACGGGGACGGCAAGGACACCCTGGCGATCCGACGTGGCCGCGAGTACCACATCAAGAACTCCATCGAAGGTGGCGAGGCCGACGTGCGCGTCATCTACGGACGCCTCGACGACGTGTCCCTCACCGGTGACTGGAACGGGGACGGAAAGAACACCCTCGGGGTGCGCCGCAGGTAGCATTCGCCGTCGCCCCGCAACGCCCAGGAGACCGCGTGCTCACCAGCCTCGTCCGACGCCTGCCCCCTGTCGCCCGGCGCGACGCGACCATCAAGGAGCTGCGTCGCCGGCTGCGCCGCGCCGAGCTCGACGCGCCCCCCACCGAGAGGACACGCACCGAGGGGACACGCACCGAGGGGACGCGCACCGAGGGGACGCGCACCGAGCAGCCGGCGACGGCGATGCAGAGCCCCTCGTTCCTGTACAAGCTCCGTGAGGCCGGCCGCATCCACGGCCACCTCAAGCGCCTCGGCGGCCCGTTGCCGATGTGGGAGCTCAACCGCAAGCACCGTGGCTACCGGTTCGCCGTCAGCCACGGTGTGGCGATCCCACCGGTGATCGGCGCATACGCCCGCCCCGCCGACGTCCCCTGGGACGAGCTGCCCGACGCCTTCGTGGTCAAGACGTTCCACGGCACGGCCTCCCACGGCGTGATGCCCGTGCGCCGCGACGGCGACCGGTTCCGTGACCTGCTCAGCAGCCGACACCTGGGCGTCGAGGACATCCAGGCCCGACTCACCCGCCTGGTCGACAAGGGCTCGGTCAGCGAGGAGCTGTTCATCGAGGAGCTCATGACAGCCCCGCAGGGGACCGGGCTCGAGGTGGTCCCGGACTACAAGCTGTACTGCTTCTACGGCACCATCGGGATGATCATGGTGGCGGGTCGGCGCAGCCGCGCGGCCGACGGGAGGGCGTTCCGCTACTTCGACGCCGACGGCGCCGACATGGGCAACGCCCGGCCCGGGTTGGCCCTCGACCAGAGCCTGCCCGCGCCTCGGCACCTGGAGGCCCTGACCAGCACCGGGCGCCTGCTGTCCGGGGCGATCCGGTCACCGTTCGTGCGCGTGGACCTCTACGAGCGCGACGAGGGCGTGGTCTTCGGCGAGATCACGCCCGCGCCCGGCGGCGTCCAGGTCCTGCGCCCCGAGCTGGACGCGAGCTTCGGCGAGCTGTGGGAGGACGCCCAGGCCCGGCTCGAGCGCGAAGCGATCACCGCCGGGGCGCGCACCACCGGGTACGGCCCCGAACCGCACGACCACCTGTGGAGGTTCTAGGCCGTCAGCGGCGGCCGCCCGGGCGCAGGAACCCCCACGCCCAGCTCATGTGCATGCAGGCGATGACCGCCGGGAACCGCAGCCGTGCCCGCAGCGGGAGCCCCCTGCCCTCGACCAGCGAGCCGAGCAGGACCACCCCGGCGTAGCCCGCGGGAAGCACCGCGGCGGCACGGGCCCACGCGGTACCCGTGGCCAGCCCGGCTCCGGCGACGAGCGCACCGCCCACCACCCCGACCAGGGCGGCCGGCGGTGCCAGGTATCGGACCGAGGCCGTCTCCCGGTACCGGGTCATGACCTCGCGGCGCCACTGGCCACTCCCGTGGAACTGACGCGCCAGGGCCCGGAACGTGGACCTGGGTCGGTAGGTGACCCGCAGCTCCGGGACGAACCAGACCTGCTCCCCCGCCTGACGGATCCGGTAGTTGAGCTCCCAGTCCTGCGCACGGTGGAACTCCTCGTCGAACCCGCCCAGCCGCTCCAGGACGTCCCTGCGGAACACCCCCAGGTACACGCTCGGCACCGGCCCGGCGACCCCTCCGACGTGGAACTCGGCCCCCCCGATCCCCAGGTAGCTGCTCATCGCACGGGCGACGGCCTGCTCCAGCGGTGTCACGCCCTGCGGCACCATCTGGCCACCGACGTTCGCGGCACCGGTGCGCACGAGCTCGCGCACCGCGGTCCGGATGTACCCCGGCGGGAGCATCCCGTGACCGTCCACCCGGACCACCACGGGGTGCGTGGTCGCCCGGATCGCGGCGTTGAGGGCGGCCGGGGTGCGCCCGGTCGGGTTGTGCACCACCAGCACCTCGGCGTGCCGGGCCTCGAGCTCGGCGGCGATCTCCTCGGTGCGGTCGTGCGAGGGTCCCACCGCGAGCGCGATCTCGACCTCACCCGGGTAGCCGTTGGCGAGGATCCGCTCCACCGACTCCCGCAGGTGGTTCTCCTCGTTGAGGACGGGCATGACCACGCTGACCGGCGGCCAGGGGCCGTCGGGACCGATCGAGGCACCCAGGGCGTTCATCGTCGTGAAGGCTAGCCGACCAGGGCCACCCGCACGTCCGTACGGGTGGTGGTGGGGACGACCGGGTGCCCTCCTCCACAAGTCCTCCACGGCACCGGTGCGTCGGCTCCCCCGGCGGGACACCGTGGCGACCTATGCTGAATCACCGTGAGCCCCCGCCATGCCAGCTACCCCTCGCTGATGAGCGTGCGCCACGCGCGGGGTCTGCGCCGGCACCCGCTGCTGCGGAGCGTCGCGCTCGGGGTCGTGGCCGTCCTGTCCTTCTCGGTGGCCGGGGGCGCGGCCGCGTTCACGCGCCTGCAGGGCAACATCAACACCGCTCAGACCGACCACCTCCTGGGCGAGCGTCCGGCGGAGGTGGACCCGGACCCGAACGACCCGAGCTCCGGTCGGCCCGTCAACATCCTGGTGATGGGTACCGACTCCCGAGAGGGCAACCGCAGCATCGCGGCCGACGAGATCGACGGGGAGCGGTCGGACACCACCATCCTGGTCCACATCTCAGCGGACCGGGAGCGCATCGAGCTGATCTCCATACCCCGGGACTCGATGGTCGCGGTGCCCGAGTGCGAGCGTTCGGACGGCACCGTGGCACCCGCCCGGTCCCGCACCATGTTCAACGAGTCCTTCGCCGCGGGTGGGCGCAACGGCAGCACCACCGACGCGGCTGCGTGCACGCAGAAGACCGTCGAGCAGCTCACCGGGGTGTACGTCCACCACTTCGTCGTGGTCGACATGTCGGGCTTCATCGAGATGGTCGACGCCCTCGGCGGCATCCCCATGTGCATCGAGCAGGACATGTACTCGCGCAAGGCGCGACTGGACATCCAGGCCGGCAAGCAGGTGTTCGACGGCGAGACCGCGCTCGCCTTCGCCCGCGCCCGCACCGGCCAGGGGCTGGGCGACGGCTCGGACACCGGGCGCATCGGCCGGCAGCAGGAGCTGCTGGCCGCGACCGCCCGCGAGGTCCTGAGCGCGAACCTGCTGACCGACGTCCCTGAGCTCCTGCGGTTCCTGGACGCGGCCACCCGCTCCCTGACCGTCAGCTCGGACCTGTCGCGACTCACCGACATGTCCGGCCTGGCGTTCAGCCTGCGCAACGTCCCGAGTGGCAACATCGCCTTCATGACAGTGCCCTTCGGAGCGGACCCCGTGGACCCCAACCGGGTGGTGTGGACCCACGAGGCCGCAGACCTGTGGGACCGGGTCGCCAACGACCGTCCCATCATCGAGCCGGAGCCCGAACCGCAGACGCAGGCTCCCGCAGGGGAGGGTGACGACGCGCCCGAGGCGCCGGACGAGGACTCGTCCACGACTGACGAACGCGAGCAGGTCCGTCCCGGGGTGGACGCCTTCACCGCCGACGACAAGACCACGGTCTGCGGCTGATGGCCGGGCCCCCGAGCTTCGAGCCACCGCGCCGCCGCCGGCCCGCACCCGACGGACAGCCTCCGGTCCGGGTCGGCGGTGGGCAGCCCGCGCGCCCGATCCCTCCG
>NZ_AXCZ01000160.1 GCF_000767165.1 Cellulomonas bogoriensis 69B4 = DSM 16987 | reverse complement strand
GCGGCCCTGCGCGGCGAGGGCGGTGGCAGAGGCCCGCAGCTCGTCCGCGGTACGGGTGTCGTCGACGAACACCGCGCCGGGTCGGGGCGCGCTGCGTGCGCGTCGCACCGGGCCGGCGACGACGAGGGCGACGGCGACCACGACGACCACGACGCCGAGGACCACCAGCGCGGCGACCAGGGGGTCCATCCCGGAGGCGGCGAGCTCGATCTGGGAGAGCTGCTCCATGAGCCATCTCAGGAACATGTCGAGCAGGCTCTCCTGCTGGTGGTAGACGGGGTCCGACAGCTCGCTGACGGCCCAGCGCCGCGCGGTCGGTGCGTCGGGGACGACCGGGACCTCACGCGCGGCACCGAGCGCGAGCACTGCCGCCGGGCCTGCTGCTGTCACGTGCGGGTCGTCCCAGACGCGTCGGTGGCGGCGTTCTCGGCGGCGCGGGCCAGCTCGACGTCGAGACCCTCGCGGCGGATCCGCAGGTCGATGTAGAGCAGGGCGAAGACCGCGGCGCTGAACGGGGTCGTGAGGACCGAGGCGATGATCGTCGCGACCGCGCTCGACGCGATGGCGACCGGGTCGCCGAGGGGGTCGAGCTGGAGCATCGCGGGGATCATGGCGGCAGGGAACACGATGATCGACGCGACGACCCCGACGACCATCGAGACGAGCAGGTAGTACCCCAGCAGCCGCCAGAAGGACCCGCGGGACAGCTCCCACCCGCGCCGGAAGCCGCCGAGGACGCCCTGCTCCTCGAGCATGAGCGCCGCGGTCGACAGCAGGGTCCGGACGGCGATCCAGGCCATCCAGACGATCGAGGCGATCGATCCCAGGACCATCAGCCCGAACGCCGCGGCCCACGCCTCGGCCGCGAACAGGAGCACGGCGCCCACGATCACCACGGCGGGGACGAGGAACAGCAGCAGGATCACCAGGAGGGTCAGGCCGAGCAGCGGAAGGATCCGCGGCAGGGTGCGCTGCCACGCGGCTGCGACCGAGATGCGCTGTCCGATCACCGAGCGGCTCACCGACAGGATGAGGATCCCGGTGAGCAGCGTCGTGGCGATGATGCTCACCAGCATGGACAGCGTCGACCCACCTGCGAGGCCGACGAGCTCACCCAGGACGACCTCGGCGTCGGGCTCGACCTCCAGCATCATCAGCTGGCCCAGGTCGGAGAACAGGTACCACTGGACCAGGGAGTCGAGGAGCACCGTCAGGGTGATGACAACGGCGCTGATGCCGAACATGACCGCGGGGTTCGCGCGGATCGCCCGAAAGGCCCCGTCGAGCACCTCGCCCAGACCGAGCGGACGCAGCGGCACGATCCCGCGCTGGACGGGAGGGGGCCGGTACCCCGGCGCCCCACCTGGCTGGCCGTACTGGGGCTGGCCGTACTGGGGCTGGCCGTACTGGGGCTGCCCGTACTGGGGCTGCCCGTACCCGGGGGCGCCGTGCTGGGGCTGGCCGTACCCGGGGGCCCCCTGCGCGGGTCCCGGCCCCGGAGGGCCTGCCGGTGGAGGCGGGAAGCCTGCCGAAGGGTCGGTGTAGCCGGGCCCCCACGCGGGAGGTGGCTGGTTCTCCGAGCCCCTGCTCTCGGGCACGTTCGGGTCGGTCACGGTCGAGATCCCCACCGTCTGTCGTCCACGGTCACTGGGCCGGGCGTTCTCGGCGCCGGCGGGCCCATCGTGCCACGTCCGGGGGCCTGCGGTCCGCGAGTCCTCCACCTGTGCGGCGCGGGGATGACACCATGGGTCCATGAAGGGTCGAATCCTGGTGGTGGACGACGACGTCGCGCTGGCCGAGATGATCGGGATCGTGCTGCGCTCGGAGGGCTTCGAGCCACTGTTCTGCGCGCACGGCGACGAGGCGTTGACCGCGTCCCGGGAGGGGCAGCCCGACCTGGTGCTGCTGGATCTGATGCTTCCCGGCAAGGACGGCACCGAGATCTGCCGTGAGATCCGTTCCGAGTCGGGCACACCGGTGGTGATGCTCACGGCCAAGAGCGACACCGTCGACGTCGTGCTGGGTCTGGAGTCCGGCGCGGACGACTACATCTCCAAGCCCTTCAAGCCCAAGGAGCTGATCGCCCGTGTCCGGGCGCGGTTGCGCCGGTCGGACGAGCCGGCCCCCGAACAGCTGACCATCGGTGACCTCGCCATCGACGTGACCGGGCACCGCGTCACCCGCGACGGGAACGACATCTCCCTGACCCCCCTGGAGTTCGACCTCCTGGTGGCGCTGGCCCGCAAGCCCTGGCAGGTGTTCACCCGTGAGGTCCTGCTCGAGCGGGTGTGGGGTTACCGGCACGCCGCCGACCCCCGCCTGGTCAACGTGCACGTCCAGCGGCTGCGGTCCAAGATCGAGCACGATCCCGAGCGTCCGGAGATCGTGGTGACGGTCCGGGGCGTGGGGTACAAGGCCGGCACCGGCCCGGCCACCGGGTGACACGCCCATGACGGCGGACCGTGGCTCCCGCCGGATCATGCTGCGGCTCGCGCTCCGGGCCCGCCACCTGGCCCGTCGGGGGTGGTACCGGTGGCGCGCCTCGCTCCAGGTCAAGGTCGTCACCTCGACCCTCGTGGTCGGCATCGTCACCGTGGGCGCGCTCGGCGGCTACGTCTCGGACCGTGTCCGTGACGGACTCTTCGACGAACGCCTCGGCCAGGTCCTGGAGGAGAGCGGCCAGCTCACCAGCCTGGCCCAGAGCCAGTTCGACGCCTCCTCCGCGGTCACCGGCCCCGCGGTCCAGGAACTGTTCGGGACGCTGGTCCCGATGCTCCACGGGGCGGGGACGAGCCGGCCCGAGGTGTTCCTCAGACGGTCCACGGGCACCCCGGGTCTGGCCGGGGTCTCCGACGTGTCGACCCGACCCGAGCTCGACGGCATCATCAGCACCGAGATGCGTGAGGCCGTCCGCGGTTCGGACGTCCACCGGTGGACCCCCGTCGCGGTCCCGCAGCAGGATGCGGGGGCCTGGTCGCCCGGGGTGCTCGTCGGGTCGCTCGTGAGCGTGCCCGCCGCGGGCACCTACGAGCTGTACACCCTGTACGACCTGGCGCCCCAGCAGGCGACACTCGAGTTCGTCCAGAGGACGCTCGCGGTCGCGGGGCTGGTGCTCCTGGGTCTGCTTGGTGCCATGACCTGGATGGTCGCCCGCCAGACGGTGCGCCCCGTGCGGGCCGCGGCGGACGTCGCCGAGCGACTCGCCGAGGGGAACCTCGAGGAGCGCATGACCGTCCACGGGGTCGACGAGATGGCGACCCTGGCCCGCTCGTTCAACGAGATGGCCGAGAGCCTGCACGACCAGATCAACCGCATGGAGACGCTGTCGCACCTGCAGCGCCGCTTCGTCTCGGACGTCTCCCACGAGCTGCGCACCCCGCTCACCACGATCCGAATGGCCGCTGAGGTCATCAACGACGGCCGGGACGGCCTCGACCCCTCGGCGCGCCGCTCCGCCGAGCTGCTCACCACCCAGCTCGACCGGTTCGAGGCGCTCCTGGCCGACCTGCTCGAGATCAGCCGGTTCGACGCGGGCGCCGCGATGCTCGACGCGGAGTCCCGCGACCTGCGCGACGTCGTCACGGGTGTGCTGGAGCAGGCCGTGGCCCTGGCGGCCAGGCGCGGGGTCTGGCTCGCCGTCGACACGCCCGAGCGGCCGGTCATGGCCGACGTCGACCCCCGTCGCGTGGAGCGGGTCCTGCGCAACCTCGTCGTCAACGCCATCGAGCACGCGGAGGGCCGGCCGGTCGAGATCCGCCTGGCCGGTGCGCCCCAGTCGGTCGCGGTGACCGTGCGCGACCACGGTGTGGGCATGACCGCGGAGGAGGCGGCGCACGTGTTCGACCGCTTCTGGCGCGCGGACCCGGCGCGGGCCCGTACCACCGGGGGCACGGGCCTGGGCCTGGCGATCTCGATCGAGGACGCCCACCTCCACGGGGGTTGGCTCGAGGCGTGGGGCCGTCCCGGTCAGGGCGCGTGCTTCCGTCTGACTCTCCCGCGCCGGGCCGGCATCACCCTGGAGTCCTCACCCCTTCCCCTGGAACCTGAGGACGCGACGGGCCCCGTGGCTCCCGGACGGGACCCCGCCAGCCCGGGGACCGACCCCGCCGCAGTCCCCGACCTCGACCGCCTGGAGGCGTGATGCCTACCGTCCTGCATCGCACCACCGGCGTCCTGGCGGCGGTCGCGCTCGTGGCGCTCGCAGGCTGCGCGAGCATCCCGACCTCGGGCCCGATCGGTGAGGGTGACATCGAGGTCGCCGAGCCGGGCGCGGCCATCCCGCTCGCGGAGTACCCGCAGCCGAACGCCGGTCCGGAGCAGATCGCCGAGGGGTTCCTGCAGGCGGCCGGCGCCGGGCCGTACGACGACTACGCCGCGGCGCGGGCCTTCCTGACCGGGAGCGCGGCGGCGGCGTGGGACCCGCGCGCCCGGGTCCTGGTGTTCGGTGACGTCCCGCCGGAGATCGAGATGCGGGACGACGGCTCGGCCCGGGTGACCGTCGAGGTGATCGCGGTCCTGGACGAGGCCGGTCGGTACGCGGAGGCGCCACCGGGCTCACGGGAGGAGCTGGTCCTGGAGCTGGTGCGCGAGCCGCGGGGCCAGTGGCGGATCTCCCAGCTCGACGACGGCGTGGCGATGCTGCGGACCAACTTCTCGTCCCTGCACCGGCAGGTCTCGGTGTACTTCGCGTCCCCGGACGGGCGGTTCCTGGTCCCGGAGACGCGGTGGTTCCCCACCCGTTCGGTGGTGACCCACGCGGTGTCCGAGGTCCTGGCCGGGCCCTCGCCGTGGCTCCAGGACGCGGTCGTCTCGGGTGCGCCCGACGGTGCGCGCCTGAGCACCGCCGCGGTGACGGTCGAGGATGGCGTCGCCACGGTGGACCTGGCGTCGGGTACACGGACCGACGAGGCCGACCGCGGGCTGCTCCAGGCACAGCTGGAGGCCACCCTGAGTCGTGTGCCGGGCACGTTGGTCACAGCGGTCGAGGTGACTGTCGGGGGACTGCCGTGGGAGGCCGGGGTCGTGACCCACCCGACCCGGGACGCGGCACCCGGCCGTGGCCCGTACGTCCTGAGCGGGGACCGGCTCGCGGTGGTCGAGGGCGGTGAGGTCCAGCCGCTGCAGGACGCCGCGTCCCTGGCCGGACTGGACGCCCGGCGCCCGGCGGTGAGCCCCGACGACGCGGTCCGGGTGGTCCTGGACGGCGACCGTCGACTCATGCACCTGCCCACCGACGGGGGCGAACCGGTCGAGGTGTGGCGCGGACGTCGTCTGGTGCCCCCGTCGGTGGACAGGTTCGGCTGGGCCTGGACGGGTGAGGTGTCCTCGGACGGGTCGCTGGTCGCGCTCGCCCCGCTGGTGCCGGGCGGCACGGACCAGGACGACCAGCCCGGGGACGGGACCGAGGCGGCTGACGTGGCGGCTGACGTGGCGGCTGACGTGGCGGTGGACGTGGCGACGACGACGGTGCAGGCGTCCTGGTTGGAGGGCAGGACGATCAGGTCCGTGCGGGTCTCGCGTGACGGGACCCGGGCCGCGGTCGTCTCGGTGGGTGACCTGGGAGCGGCGATCGACCTGAGCGGGGTGATCCGGGACGGCGACGGCACGCCCCAGATGCTCTCCGAGCCGCGGCGCGTCGGGGCGAGCATGGCCGAGGTGCTCGAGGTCAGCTGGAGTGACGAGAGCACGCTCGCGGCGCTGGGTTCGACCGAGGCGGGGGCCGAGCCGACGGTGCACACGGTCCCGTTGGGTGCGGCGTCGACGGCCCTGTCGACGTTGGACGGCGTCGTGGGTGTCGCTGCCGGGAGAGGGGACCGCTCGGTGTACGTCGCGGTCCAGGACGGCACCCTGTACGCCCGGCAGAACGTGAGCTGGACGAGGGTGGTCGGGGACGTGAGGGATCCCGCCTTCCCGGGGTGAGCCCGTCCGCGCCCTGTGGATCGGGCCGACCGGTCCGTGGGGTCCGTGGCAGCCTTCCGGTGTGCTGCGTCGTGCCGGATCCGCGTTGACGGCCCTGGTCCTGCCGGTGGAGTGCGCGGGGTGCGGGCTGGTGGACGTGCGCCTGTGCCGCACCTGCACGGACGCGTTGGGTGGGGTGGTCGGGCGGTGCGAGCAGGGCGCGCCCCGGCTGGACCGGTGCGACGGGATCCCCGCGATGCCGGTGTGGGCGGCGTGGCGGTACGCAGGGGCGGCCCGCTCGGTGGTCCCCGGGTGGAAGGACCGCGGGCGTCGCGACATGGCAGACGTGGTCGCAG
>NZ_AXCZ01000230.1 GCF_000767165.1 Cellulomonas bogoriensis 69B4 = DSM 16987 | reverse complement strand
CGGGCCATGCCGCCGCGCCGCCGGCCTGCACCCCCACGACCTCCACGTCCGGGTGGTCGGCGCCCAGGGCCGCGACCGCACCCGCGGCGAGCCCACCCCCACCCACCGGCACCAGGATCGTCCGCACGTCCGGGACCTGCTCCAGGACCTCACGCACCACCGTCCCCTGACCTGCGACGACGTCACGGTGGTCGAACGGGTGGATCATCTCCGCGCCGGTGGACGCGGCGTGCTCACGGGCACGGACCAGTGCGTCGTCGACCGTGTCACCGCCCAGGACCACCCGTGCGCCGTACTGCTCGGTCGCGGCGACCTTCGGCAGCGCCGCGCCCTGCGGCATGTACACCGTCGCCGACATGCCCAGCATCCGGGCCGCCAGGGCCACGCCCTGGGCGTGGTTCCCGGCACTGGCCGCGACCACCCCCCGGGCGCGTTCGGGCCCGGACATGCGCGCCATGCGCACGTACGCACCCCGGATCTTGAACGACCCTGAGCGTTGCAGGTTCTCGCACTTGAGGTGCACGGGCCCACCCGCGATCTCCTCCAGGGCGCGACTGCCGTCCACAGGAGTCCTGGTCGCCACACCCTCGAGCAGCGCCGCGGCGCCGGCGACGTCCTCGGGCCCCACGGCCGGCACGGCGCCGGCCGTGCCCCGGTCGGTCTTGTCGACGTCGATCACGTGGCCACTCACCCGGCCTGCCGGGCTCGTACGCGCGCACCCGGTCCGTCGAGGCGAGCCAGCTGCCCGTCGAGCCCTCCTGGATCGAGCCCGAGGTAGGGGAACTTGTCCCGGCCGTGCAGGTAGAGGACGACGGTGTTGAGCGTCGCGGTGATCGGGACGGCGAGCAGGGCACCGACGATGCCCGCGCTGATCGACCCGAGGGTCACCGCCAGCAGCACCGCCACCGGGTGCAGGGACACCGCGTGCCCCAGCAGGAGCGGCTGCAGGACGTTGCTCTCCAGCTGCTGCACCCCGATGACGATCAGGAGCATGATCAGCGCCGTCCCGAGGCCCTGGTCCACGAGCGCGACCAGGACGGCGATCGCACCCGTCGCGATCGCACCGACGAACGGGATGAAGCTCGCCAGGAAGATCAGCACCATGAGGGGGATGACGAGCGGGAGGCCGAGGATCGCGGCACCGATGCCGATGCCGACCGCGTCCACGAGCGCGACGAGGATCTGCGCACGCACGTAGGAACCGAGGGTGACCACTCCACGCCGGGACGCCTCGTAGGCGCGGTGCCGACCCCCGGCGGGCAGCAGCCTCAGCAGCCACGCCCAGATGATCTTCCCGTCCTTGAGGAAGAACAGCAGGCAGAACAGGGCGATGACCACGCCGATCAGCACCTGACCGATCGTCGTGGTGACCGAGAGCGCGCCGCTGACCAGCATGTTGCTGTTGTCACCGATCTGGGCCACGAGCTGGTCCAGATAGAGGGACAGCTGTTCGCTGTCGATGCCGAGCGGGGTGTCCTCCAAGGTCAGGAGCAGCTCCTGGAAGCCGTCCAGCGCCTGGTCCCACAGGGCTGCGAAGCCCTGGGCGATCTGCTGCCCGGCCAGGGTGAGGAGCCCGCCGACGACGGCGACGAGGCCCACGACGGTGGTGGTGGCGGCCAGGCCCCGGGGAAAGCGCAAGGTCCCGGTGAGGAACTCCACCACCGGGGTGAGCAGGACGGTCAGGAGCAGCGCCACGACCACCGGCACCCAGATGACCTTCGCCGTGGCCATCGCGAACACGAGCGCACCGACCACCACGCCGATGAGGATCAGACGCCACGACCAGGCCGCGGCCACCCGCACCGACAACGGGACCGCCTCGCGCGCCGCCACAGGCACCTCGAGGACCGGTGCAACGGGCTGCGCACCCGGGGGCGGACCGGACGGCGCCGTCAGATCAGGTCGGCGACGGCGGGGCCGCCGACGCCCCTCACCGTTCATGCCAGGGCCTGCCCGAGGTCGGCCACGAGGTCGGCCACGTCCTCGATACCGACGGAGAGCCGGACGAGGTCGTCGGGGACCTCCAGCGCAGAACCCGCGACCGACGCGTGGGTCATCATGCCGGGGTGCTCGATGAGCGACTCCACCCCGCCCAGGGACTCGGCGAGGGTGAACACCCTGGTGCGCTCGCACACCTCCAGGGCCTTCTCCCGTGACCCCACCCGGAACGCGACCATGCCCCCGAACCCGCTCATCTGCCGGGCCGCGACCTCGTGGTGCGGGTGGTCGGCGCGGCCCGGGTACAGGACCTGGGTGACGGCCGAGTGCCCGGCCAGGTAGTCGGCGACGGCTGCGGCGTTCTGGCAGTGCCGGTCCATGCGCACGGCGAGGGTCTTCAGGCCCCGCAACGTCAACCACGCGTCGAACGGGCCGGCCACCGCACCCGAGGCGTTCTGGTGGAAGGCCACGGCGTCCGCCAGGGACGTCGTGCCCGTGGGCCCCTCCAGCCCGACGGGCAGCTGCGCACCGTCACCCACGACCAGGGCCCCGCCCACCACGTCGCTGTGCCCACCCACGTACTTGGTGGTCGAGTGCACCACCACGTCCGCACCGAGCGCCAGGGGCTGCTGCAGGTACGGGGTCGCGAACGTGTTGTCCACCACCAGGACCGCACCCGCGGCGCGCGCGATCGCAGCGACACCCGCGACGTCGGCCACACCCAGGAGCGGGTTGGTGGGCGTCTCGACCCACACGACCTTGGTGCGGCCGTGCTCCACGGCGGCGGCCACCGCGTCCAGGTCCGACAGGTCCACCGGCGTGTGCTCCACACCCCAGGGCCCCAGGACGCGGGCGATCAACCGGTAGGTGCCGCCGTAGGCGTCGTCCGGCACCACCATGTGGTCGCCGGGGCGCAGCACGGCGCGCAGGAGGGTGTCCTCGGCGGCGAGGCCCGAGGCGAACGTGTACGCCCTCGACCCGCCCTCGACCGCAGCCAGCGCCTCTTCCAGGGCGGTGCGCGTGGGGTTGGCCGAGCGGGAGTACTCGTAACCGCCGCGCAGCCCACCCACGCCGTCCTGCTTGAAGGTCGACACCTGGTGGATCGGGGGGACGACGGCACCGGTCGCGGCGTCGGGGTCCTGCCCGGCGTGGATCGCACGCGTGGAGAAGCCCGTCCCGGCCCAGTCGTGAGAGGTCGCGTCAGTGGTCACCGCACCAGGCTAGAGCCCTCGCGTGCGGAACATGTGACGACGGCGCCGACGTTGTGAGAAGAACAGGCACCGACCGAAGGAGCGACCGTGTTCGGCACCACACCCACCATGGTGACCCGGGAGCAGGCGCT
>NZ_AXCZ01000235.1 GCF_000767165.1 Cellulomonas bogoriensis 69B4 = DSM 16987 | reverse complement strand
ACCCGCTCTACCCGGTCCCGGACCGGCACGCCGTCCTGGACGCAGCGCTGCTGGGCCCGTGGCCCGGGGGGACCGCCGTGATCCACCTGGCGCTCGGGTGCTTCTGGGGTGCGGAGAAGGAGATGTGGCAGCTCCCGGGAGTCGTCGGGACCGCCGTCGGGTACCAGGGCGGCTTTACCCCGCACCCCACCTACGAGGAGGTGTGCAGCGGTCGCACCGGCCACACCGAGACCGTCCTGGTGGCCTACGACCCTGAGGTCCTTCCGCACGTGGAGCTCCTGCGCCGGTTCTGGACCCTGCACGACCCCACGCAGGGCTACCGGCAGGGCAACGACGTGGGCACCCAGTACCGCTCGGCGGTGTTCACCACGACCGACGAGCAGACCGAGGCCGCGCACGCCACCGCCCAGGCCTACGCGCCCGAGCTCTCCGCCCACGGGTACGGGGACCTCACCACCGAGATCCGCACCGTCCACGACGCCGGCCCCTTCTACCCGGCCGAGCACTACCACCAGCAGTACCTGCACAAGGTCCCCCACGGCTACTGCCCCGTGCACTCCACCGGAGTGGCGTGCCCGATGCCCTCCACGGCATGACACGTCATACCTGAGGCGTACGCCCGCGAGCCTGAAAGATCCGCCCCTGGGCCCTGCACGGGCGCGCCGCGCACCCGTCAGGCTGGTCCGGTCACCCACGACGAGGAGAGACCATGATCGAGGCACAGGGCCTGACGAAGGTCTACGGCAGCAAGCGGGCGGTGGACCAGGCGACGTTCACCGTGCACCCCGGGAAGGTCACCGGGTTCCTGGGACCCAACGGTGCCGGGAAGTCCACCACCATGCGCATGATCGTCGGCCTGGACCGGCCCACCGCGGGCACCGTCACCGTGAACGGGCGGCCCTACGCCGAGCACCGGGCACCGCTGCGCGAGGTCGGCACCCTCCTGGACGCCAAGGCCGTCCACACCGGGCGGTCGGCCTACAACCACCTGCTCGCCATGGCCACCACCCACGGCATCGGCCGCGCGCGGGTGGACGAGGTGATCGCCATGACGGGGCTGGAGAGCGTCGCCCGCAAGCGGGTCGGCGGGTTCTCCCTGGGGATGGGCCAGCGCCTGGGCATCGCGGCCGCCCTGCTCGGCGACCCGCGCACGCTCATCCTCGACGAGCCCGTCAACGGGCTGGACCCCGAGGGCGTCATGTGGGTGCGGGGGCTGGTCCGGCACCTGGCGCACGAGGGCCGCACGGTGTTCCTGTCCTCCCACCTCATGAGCGAGATGGCGGTGACCGCCGACCACGTGGTGGTCGTGGGGCGCGGCAGGGTGATCGCCGACGCCCCGATGAGCGAGATCGTGGACCGGGCACGCGAGGACCGGGTCCGGGTCCGCAGCCCCCGGATGGGCGAGCTGGAGCCCCTGCTGACCGGACCCGGCGTCACGGTCACCGCGCTCGGCCCCGGGCTCGCCGAGGTCACGGGGCTCCAGGCGCCGCAGGTCGGTGACCTGGCTGCCGGTGCGGGGATCGCCCTGCACGAGCTCGTTCCGGCCCAGGGCTCCCTCGAGGAGGCGTACATGCAGCTCACCGCCGACGAGGTCGAGTACACCACCCAGCCCGGAACCACCGCGCCCAGCACCACGCAGCACGAAGGAGCCACCCGATGACCGCCACCGTCGCGCCTACCGCCGTCACGACCCCGCGGGTCGTGGCATCGGAGTGGGTCAAGGTCCGCAGCCTCCGGTCGACCGTGTGGACGCTCGTCAGCGCCGTGGTCCTCATGGTCGGGCTGAGCCTGCTGATGGCATGGGGCGAGGCCACCCTCGGTGGCGGCGAGGGCCCCCGACCCGGCCCCCTCGCCTCGGTGGTCACCAGCGGGGTGTTCGTCGCGCAGATCCCCGTCGCCGTCCTCGGGGTGCTGCTCGTGACCGGCGAGTACACCACCGGCATGATCCGCTCCACGCTCGCCGCGGTGCCCCGCCGCACCCCCGCCCTGCTCGCCAAGGCCGTCGTCCTCACCCTGACCGTGCTGGTGGTCGGCGCCGTCGCCGCGGCCCTGTCCCTGCTGGTGGCGATGCCGTTCGCCGCGACGCTCGACCCGGCCGTCGGGCTGACCGAGCCGGAGTCGCTGCGGATGCTGGCGGGCGTCCCGCTGTACCTGGTCGTCGTCGCGCTGCTCGGCATGGGTGCCGGTGCGCTCCTGCGCAGCTCCGCAGGCGCGATCGCCGGGGTCCTGGGCCTGGTGCTGATCGTGGAGTCGGTGTTCGCCTCCCTGCCGTTCACGTTCTTCACCACCGTCTCGCCGTTCCTGCCGACCACGGCCGCGGCGCGGCTGGCGATGAGCGAGGAGATGCTGGTGATGACGGCCGTCGGCGACGCTCCCGTCCTGGGCCCCTGGCAGGGGTTCGCGGTCGGCGTGGCATGGGTGCTGGCGCTGCTGGCCGCGGCGGCGGTGCTGCTGCGCACGCGCGACGCCTGACCCTGGCAGGGTTGTCCCGTGGCCGCCCTGACCGACCTCGACGCCCGGTCCCTGGGAACGGTGCGCCGGTACTTCGCCCTGAACCCGGTCGCCGCGGACGTGCTGGTCGTCGCGTGCTTCGTGCTGCCCGAGCTGATCGCGCCGTTCGTGGGCGCGTCCCGCCCGGTGAGCCTGCTGCTCGTGGGGCTCGGAGCCGTGGTCCTCATGGCCCGCCGCCACCGCCCCGTTCCCGTGGCCGGCGCGATCGGCCTGCTCGCGGTGGTGGGCCTGGCCTGGACGGGGTCGCTCAACGGGTACGACCTGGCCGTCGGGTTCGCCGTGTACGCGGTCGCAGCCGCGCGGCCGCCACGGGTCGCGTGGCTCACCACCGCGACCCTCGTGGCGGCCGTCGCGTGGGCAGCGTGGCTGTGGGAGCGACCGGGGTCCAACGGCACCCTGACGTTCGACGGGTCCGGGCCGCCGTCGGACACCACGGTCAGGATCGCGACGCTCACCGGCCTGACGGTCATCTCCCTGGTCGCGATGGCGATCGGGGTGAGCGTCCGCCAACGGCGCCTGCACGTGGCCGACCTCGTGGAGCGGGCCGCGCGCCTGGAGGCCGAGCGGGACCAGCAGGCGCGCCTGGCACGCGCCGAGGAGCGCGGCCGGATCGCACGGGAGATGCACGACGT
>NZ_AXCZ01000156.1 GCF_000767165.1 Cellulomonas bogoriensis 69B4 = DSM 16987 | reverse complement strand
ACGATGGCAAGATCAACAGACATTCCGGACGTCCTCACGGTGGTGGTGTGCTCGTCGTGGTGGGCGAAGGGCCCGTGGCGGCCCAGTCAACGGTCGCCGCTGCGCGATGCTACAGGAGCGGTGACTTCGGGGTGTGGCCGTTTGCGGGCATGCTTCTGGGTAGGAATTCGACGTCGCAGGGAGCAGCATGTCGTTCATGGTGGGTCGTCGTGTTGGTGCACTCGGTGCGTTTATCGCGGTATTTGTGGTGGTCTCCTCGTGCGCGGCCCCGTTGCCGCCCCCTCAGGAGCGGGTCACGGTGACCCCGGCGCCCGTGGAGTCCCGGACCGCGGCGCCCGAGCCTGACGTCCCCCAGGACCCGCTGGGCGAGGGGGCGGTCAACATCCTGCTGCTGGGCACGGACGCCCGGGGTGCGGAGGACATGACGGGCAACGCGGACACGATCCTGCTGGTGCACGTCCCTGCGGACAGGGAGTCGGTGTACCTGGTCTCGGTGACCCGGGACATGTGGGTGCCGATCCCGGGCCTGGGGGAGGGGAAGATCAACTCGGCCTTCAGCCGCGGGGGCACGGAGACCATGCGGGACGCGGTGTCAGATCTGCTGGGCGGGGTGGGCATCGACTACGTCATCCAGTCGAACTTCGCCGGGTTCATCGCGCTGACCAGGGCGATGGGTGGGTTCGAGGTCGACAACCAGCACCACAGCACGGTGACGGTCATCAGCACGGGGCGCGTGGTGGACTTCCCGCAGGGGCGCATCACCCTGGAGAACACCGACGGCCTGATCTACGTCCGTGAGCGCATGCGCCTGCCGCTGGGTGACCTGGACCGCACCGAGCGGCAGCGTGCGGCACTCGTCGGGATGATGGAGAAGGTGGGGCGGGCCAAGGAGGACCCTCTGGCGTTCGCCGAGCTCGTGGCGATGCTCTACCGCAACGTGAAGGTCACCGGTGACCTGTCGGTGGAGGACGCGATCGCCCTGGGGCCGCTCGTGGCGAACCTGGAACGTGAGGACGTGGTGGGCCTCATGGTGCCGATCACGGGGTTCGGGACCCGTGCGGGGCAGTCGGTGAACCTGGTGGACGAGGCGCAGACCGCGGCACTGGGACGCGCGTTGGTGTCGGGCGAGATGGACGCGTACGTCGAGGAGTTCGGGACGGACTACGCGCCATGAGCATGGGGCGTAATCGGGCATTCCGGTCATTGTGGCGGTTGGTTGCTGCTGTGCCGCTATCCTTTCCCGGTGCCTGAGACCGAGGGGGCCTCTCGCCGTAGCCGGCGTGCGGGCCACGACCCCCATTCCCCTGATGCCCGGGAGCGTCGCCGCAACCGGTGGGTGCTGATCACCGCATTGTCGTTGATCGGTGTGCTCGCCGTCGGCGGCCTGGCGACGGTGCTGATCCTGCAGTCCCGGTTGGACTCGAACGTGGAGCGCATCGCCGACCCGTTCGACGGGCTGCCGTCGAGGCCACCTGCCACGGAGCGGGACGAGCGTGAGGACCAGCCGATGACGTTGCTGGTGCTGGGGTCGGACAGCCGGATCTCGGCCGGCGACCCGTCGCAGTGGGAGGCCGGTGGGCAGCGCACGGACACGATCATGCTGATCCACCTGCCGGCTGAGCGGGACGCCGCGTACGTGATGTCGATCCCGCGTGACTCGTGGGTCGAGATCCCCGGGCACGGCACCCACAAGATCAACGCTGCGTTCTCCCTCGGGGGGCCTGCGCTGACGGTGCAGACGATCGAGCAGCTGACCGGTGTGCGGGTGGACCACTTCGCGATGACGGACTTCGAGTCGTTCACCGAGGTCACGGACGAGCTGGGTGGCGTGCTGATCACGTTGCGCCAGGACCTGCGGGTGGGCGACAGGACGTTGGCGGCGGGTGAGCAGCACCTGATGAACGGCGAGGAGGCGCTGACGTACGTGCGGCAGCGCATGAACCTGGCGCGGGGTGACTTCGACCGTGTGCAGCGCCAGCAGGCGTGGTTCCGGGCGATCTTCGCACGGATGCGCAACGAGCAGACGTTGCAGAACCCGACCAAGTCCTACCCCTTCCTGGACTCGGTGACCCGCTCGGTGGCGTTCGACGAGGCCTTCGACCGGGACGTGATGAACGACCTGGTGGACCGCGCGAGGAACTTGGGTTCGGTGGACATCTCGTTCTTCACCGTGCCGATCCAGGGGACGGGCCGCAGCGCGGACGGCCAGAGCATCGTGGTGCTGGACGAGGAGCCGTTCGACAGGTTGATGGCAGCCGTCCGTGAGGACGCGGTGGGGGAGTACCTGCAGGAGCACCCGGACGACGTGGACATCCTGCCGCCGGTGGCGCCGTGACGTCGCGCCCCCCCGCGGCTGCCCGGCGGTTGTCGATGACCGACGCCCGTCGGGCCTTGTGGCATCTGCGCAAGGGGGGTGTCGGTCAGCTCCGCACCTGGGCGAGGCGGCAGGGGGTGACGCAGCAACCGAGCGTCGCGGGCTACCGGGACGGGGACGGGCACCTGACGTTCGCGCCGTGGCCGATCCCTGACCGGGACCCGACGCGACCTGACCTGCGGGTGGCGGTGATCCTGGACGACTTCTCCCGGTTGGCGTTCCGCTTCGAGTGGGACCAGGTCGAGATCCAGCCGTCGACGTGGCGCCAGACCCTCGAGACCAACCCCGTGGACCTGCTGTTCGTGGAGTCCGCATGGGCAGGCAACGGGGGCGGTTGGCGCTACCACCTCACGGGCCCGTCGGCTCCTCGTCCGGCGTTCGTCGAGCTAGTGGAGTGGTGCCGGGCCCAGGGGATCCCGACGGTTCTGTGGAACAAGGAGGATCCGGCCCACTTCGACGACTTCCTGGACGTCGCACGCCTGGTCGACCACGTGTTCACCACGGACGCGAACCGGGTACCGGCCTACGTGGAGGCGTTGGGCCACGACCGTGTGGGTGTGCTGCCCTTCGCCGCCCAACCGGCGATCCACAACCCCATCCGATCCGGTCAGGGGCACCAGCTGCGGGACGTGGCGTTCGGTGGCATGTACTTCGCGCACCGCCACCCCGAGCGCAGGGAGCAGATGGACCTGCTGCTGGGTGCGGCTGTGGCGGTCAGCCCGCGCATGGAGCACGGGTTGGAGATCTTCTCCCGGCAACTGGGCGGTGACGAGCGGTACCAGTTCCCGGCCCCGTTCGACGCCCACGTGGTGGGGTCCCTCGACTACCAGCAGATGTTGGCCGCGTACCGGGCGTACAAGGTGTTCCTCAACGTCAACACCGTGACGGACTCCCCGAGCATGTGCGCCCGCAGGATCTTCGAGATCACCGCCAGTGGTACCCCGGTGGTCAGTACCCCGAGCGAGGCGATCAGCAACGTCTTCGACAGCTTCCAGGTGCCCCAGGTGGGTGACCAGCAGGAGGCCGAGCACATGCTCCGGGCGCTGGTGAACAGCCCAGAGCTGCGCGACCGGATGATGCACCTGGCGCAGCGGACGATCTGGGCCGCACACACCTACGGCCACAGGGTCGACCAGGTGCTCGACTCGGTGGGCGTCGACGCGCCCCGCGCCGGAACGCGCCCGACGGTGTCGGCCCTCGTCTCGACCAACCGGCCCCACCAGCTCGATCACGTGCTGCGCACCGTGGGAAGCCAGTCCGGACTCGACGTCGAACTCTGCATCCTGACGCACGGATGGCGCGTCCCGGACCGTAAGTTGAGGGCCAAGGCTGCTGAAATGGGCGTGAAGAGTGTGGTCCATCTCGACGCCGAGGCCGATGTGACGCTAGGTGAATGCCTCAACCGGCTTGTCGATGCGGCATCCGGGGACGTGGTTGCGAAGATGGATGACGACGACATCTACGGCGACCTATATCTGAGCGACCAGTTGGACGCACTGGCATACAGTGGCTCCGATATTGTCGGAAAGCAAGCGCACTACGTATACGCGGAGAGTCTCAACGCAACGGTCCTCCGGTTCGGCGAGCGCGAGAAGCGAGTAACGGACTTCGTTGTTGGGCCCACTCTTCTCACGTCGCGCTTGGTGGCGCGGGAAGTTCCCTTCCCTTGTGTAGGGCGCGGCGAGGACACGGGCTTTCTGCGTCAGGCTAGCGACCGGGGCGCGAGCATCTTCAGCAGCGACAGGTACAACTACCTGCAAGTGCGACGCAGGGCGCAGGATCACACCTGGAAGATTCCGGCACATGAGGTTCTTGCCGGTGCAACAGTGACAGGATTTGGAATAGCGCTCGACCACGTTTTGCTGAACGGATCAGGCCAACGGCAGCCGCTGCAAGGGTCAGGCGCATGAGGCGCCAGATTCGGCGAATCGGCGTTCTTCGTGTGCTAACCACACTCGTGGTGCTCCTCAGCGCAGTCGCCGTAGCCGTCGCATACGCCGCTTGGGGGGGCGCCGCCGCACTTGCTGGAGCACTCGCACTCGCGGTAGTCACTGTCCAGTTCGGCGCGGTCTATCGTGTACAGCGACAGGAGGTCGTCAAGACTCAAAGAAGCTTGAAGCTTCAGCAAGAGACAACCAGGCGACAGCTGGACGATATTGCCGACCTCGTTCGTGACAGCCGCGAGAAGCAATCGCGGCATGAGTACAGGCATGCTTTGGCGCTCTCAAAACTCGGGGATGAGCTGGCCGCGGTGCGTGCGGACACGGAGTTTGCGCACTGGGCTAAGATGCCCGCGTTCGCACCGGTTCTCAGATACCGACCGGATCGAAGTGGACCCCGTGTTCTGTTCGTTACAAGTAATGGTGCAGGCCTGGGTCACCTCACGCGGTGCCTCGCAATTGCCGAAGCGAACCGCGATCGAATGCGACCGGCTTTCTTCACGCTCTCATCCGCCGTCGAGCTCGTCCGCGACATGGACTACGACGTCGATCACCACCCCAGCAAAGAAGCCTCCGGTCTCGATTGGCCTGCCTGGCATCGTTCTTTTGGGCGGCGCCTCTTTGGTCACCTGACCGCCGCGCCGGACGTGGTTGTCTATGACGGGGCATGGATCTACCGCGGCCTCACCGAGTTGTGCAGCAGGTCAGGAGTGCCTCTTGTGTGGCTTCGGCGAGGGAACTGGAAGGAATCTGCACCGCGCGAACAGTTCGACAATGCGACTCTCTTCTGCGACTCTGTGCTGGTGCCCGGAGAACTGGGTGGCCTGGAGGAAGAACCCGGTGGCACGGAGACTACCGTTGGTCCGGTCACAATACTCGAGAGCACATCGCCACTGTCACCGGAAGCCTCAAAGGCCCGGCTGCGTCTCGACCGAGAATCTTCCTATGCACTGGTTCAACTGGGCGCTGGCCAGATCAACTCCATCAGTGATGTTCAGCAGGCGGCGGTGGATCTTGTCCGTTCCTGCTCCGATTCGACCCCAGTCGTCGTGAGATCTCCCATTGCACGGACGCGCGAACCAGTACCAGGAGCCATCGTAAGGTCGGCCTACCCTGTCGCGCCTCTAATGCCCGCATTCGATTTCGCGATTCTCGCGGGTGGGTACAACTCGATCCATGAAGCTGCAGTTCTAGGCCTGCCGAGTGTAGTGGTGCCGAACCCTTCGACCGTAACGGACGACCAAGACCGCCGGGCTGGTCGTGCGCAGCAAGCGGGTTTTGCATTCGCAGTGCATTCGGCTTCTGAACTAGAGCAAGGCGTACGCTGGGCTGCCGGTCGGGGGGGTAGGTGTGCTCCCGACCCGGGTTGCCGAGCCTCATCGGGGGCGCGTCGAGCCGGCGACACCATCCTCGGAGTAGCTAGCAGTGCAAGACCTGCCGGGTAGAGTGCTCACCTACTGCTCATCACGATCGACGGTGTAATGAGCGTCGCAAGCCGCCGGTCGCCAGCAGGCAGTTTGTGATGTGGCGTACCAGGTTGCGGACCCGAGGCCGGTGGCCCGCAGGAGTTCAATCCTGCCGAGAGGGCGGTGGTGGTGCCGTTGTAGGTCCGGGGCGGTCGAACTAGGCATGCATCCTCGGTGCTCTTGCTCGTAGCGTCCGGCGAAGAGTGGTGCGTTGGTTCAGGACGGCCAGAAGGCTTCGGCTTAGGCAGAAGATCACCTCGGTCATCGCCTCGCCGGTGGGACGGCCGGGGTGCTGGACCGGGGGCGATCACGCCCGGACGGGCGCCCAAGGTGACCCCGACGGCGATGTGGTCGAGGTTCGTGAGCAGCAGCGAGTGGATCCGCGCGCGTCGATGGTCAGTGAGTAGGTCGGCGCCGGTGTGCAGGAGCATCCGCCGGTGGCGAACCGGCTACCGGGGCAGCGGGCGTCCTACTGGCGCTGGCGCCGGTATGAGGCGTACACCAGGCTCGCGGTGGGGGAGGGGGGCATCGGTCCCGTCGCCCCGGGTGCCTTTCGGTGGTGGTGGTGGTCATCTCGAACCCGGCAAGCAGGCCCCTTGCCGCGGCCGCGATCCGTCCCGGAACGTGGCTCTTCGGAGTTGAGCGTGG
>NZ_AXCZ01000158.1 GCF_000767165.1 Cellulomonas bogoriensis 69B4 = DSM 16987 | reverse complement strand
CGATGTAGTACTCGACCAGCGGGCTGGTGGTCCACCCGTAGAGGGTGAGGTAGGCGTTGCCGGAGGGGTTGAACTGGCCCGAGTAGCTGACCGAGCGGCGGCTACCGGTGGCCCAGCCCTTGCCGATGACGAAGTTGCCGGTGTTGCGCCACTCGGTGCTGTAGTTGCCGCCCGGGCCCTGCTGCATCGAGACCGTGCCGGGGGCGTCGGTCCAGAACGAGAAGAAGTACCCGTCGTGGTTGCCCTGCTGGTTCTCCGTGACACGCGCGGCAGCGGGAGTTGCGAGAACTCCTGCGACAAGCGCCCCTGCGGCGCCCGCGCCGAGCAGGGCGCGAAGGGTTCGACGGCGCGCGGACGCGCGCGGCCGGGTGGAATGAGTAGACATCTGCACTCCCTTGTGCGGAATCTTCTGCGGGACGGGGCCGTGCTGCCGCAACTGTCGTCGTCGGTGTGGCCCCCTTGTCGGTCGTGGCGCGGCGCTGGCCGCACCACGGACCGATACCGGTCGAGTGTGATGATCGAAAATTGCGCCGTAAAGGGTCCGCAAAGCATGTGAAACGGTTAATCCTCTGGTCCGGGTTCGTTCGCCTCCCGGAATATGCGTTCTCCACCGCCCGTGCCCACCTCGTCCCCTGCCCACCTCGTCCCCTGCCCCGCCGGTCCCGCACCCCCGTCCACACCTCACCGTCGACGTCCCCGCGCGCTCGGCGCACCCCAGGGCCCACCGGTCCACCCCCTCGACCCCGCCCCCGGCCCCCAGCGCCCCGTGTCGCCGCCCGCTCGTCATCCGCCGTCGAGATCGTGAGTTTCGGTCGAGAACGTGAGTGTGAAAGCACGTTCTCGACCGAAACTCACGATCTGGGTGCGGATTACGGGGCTGGGGGGGCGAGGGTTGGGGGTGGTGGGACGGGTGGTGGGACGGGGGGTTGTGGATGATGGAGTCGGGAGGGTGCGGGTGGGAGGCAGGGTGCGGGCATGCCTCGTCGTCCGCGTCCCGGCCCGGGACGTCCCCTGGTGGGTGTGTCCGACGTCCCGCCGGTGCACCTCGTCCGGGACTACCCGCCGGGGACCGCGTCGGCCAAGGCCGCCCGAGGTGAGTGGGTGCGGGTGCGTCGCGGCGCGTACACGGACGCGGCGCCCGACCTCGGTGACCACGCCACAGCTGACCGCCACGCGTTCGCCAGGACGGTGGCGGCCTACCGGGTCCTGGCCGGGGTGGTGCTCAGTCACACGTCCGCGGCGCAGGTGTGGGGCCTGCCGCTGCTGCGGGCACCGGACCGTGTGCACGTGTTCGCGCCCTGGGCCGGCAGCCGGGGTGCGGCGAGGGACGTCGTGCGGCACATGGGTCGCCTCGACGCCGGCGACGTCACGGAGGTCGCGGGGTTCCGGGCGACGTCCGCTGAGCGCACCGTGGTGGACTGCGTCCTGTCCCTCGACCCGGCCGGGGGTCTGGTCGTGGCCGACGGTGCGCTCGCGCGGGGCGTCGACCTGGGTGGGTTGCTCGACAGGCTCGCGCGGTTGGGGCCGGTGCGGGGGGTGCGCAGGGCCAGGGCGGTGCTCGCGGTCGCCGACGCCGGTGCCGAGTCCCCTGGGGAGTCGGTCGCACGCCTGGCGCTCCTGCGGCTCGGGCTGCCGGCGCCCGTGACGCAGGTCCACGTCGAGACCGACGACGGCGACCGGTGGGCAGACATGGGCTGGCCGCAGTGGCGGGTGATCGTGGAGTACGACGGGCGCGCCAAGTACGCCACCGGGGGCGCCGCGCTGGACGTCGTCCTGGCCGAGAAGCGTCGGCAGGAGGCGATCACCGAAGCGGGCTGGACGGTGCTCCGGCTGGTGGGCGACGACCTGCGTCACCCCGACCGTCTGCGACGGCGCCTCGCTCGGCACCTGCCCCCGGCGGCGTTCGCCACCTGCCCACCCGACCTCCACGCATGACCCCACCGACCCGCGCAGACCCGGCCGAGCGCCGCTGACTCGGCAGCGCCCCCCGCGAGAACGTGAGTTTCGCTCGAGAACGCGAGTTCGAAGGCACGTTCTCGACCGAAACTCACGATCTCGATGACCGGGGGGTGGTGCGGGTGGGGCTGGTGCTGCGCGGCGGCGGGGGCTGGTGGGCTGGGCGCGGGGTGGGGGGCAGGGGTTAGTCGGGCGGGCGGAGGAACGCCTCGAGGAGGGGGCCGGCGGTCGTGGAGCCGTACTCGCCGACCTCGACGAAGACCGCCACGGCCAGGTCGCCCTGGGTGGCGATCATCCAGGTGTGGTTCTGCAGCTGGCCCTCGGCGCCGAACTGGGCGGTGCCGGTCTTGGCGGCGACGTCCCCACCAGGCAGGTCGGCGAGGAACGTCGCGCCGCCCTCGGTCACGACGCTGCGCATCAGGGCGTGCAGGTCCTCGGCCTCGGCCGCGGTGACGGGCGCGGCCACGGGCGGGGGAGTGCCGTTCGTGGGGGCGTGGTCGACCAGCAGCCTGGGGGTGACCCGTGACCCGTTCGCGACGGACGCGGCGACCGTCGCCATACCCAGCGGCGAGGTCAGGACCTGCCCCTGGCCGATCATCGCGGCGGCGTGCGAGGTGCCCGTCACGTCGTCGGGCACCTCGCCGAGGAACGCCGAGAACCCCAGGTCACCCTGGCCGGTGAGCCCCAGACCGGCGGCGGCCTCGGCGAGTGCGTCAGCGGGGACGTCGTCACGGGCGCCGATGAACGCCGTGTTGCACGAATGTGCCATCGCCGTGCTCAACGGGACCTGGCCGAGCGCGGACACGGGGTAGCCGGGGAAGTTCTGGAACGTGCGGCCGTCGACGCTGATGGTCGACGGGCAGGCGACAAGGGTGTCGGGGGTCGCGCCCGACCGCAGCCACGCCAGCCCGGACACGACCTTGAACACCGACCCCGGGGGGTACTGCCCGACGGTCGCGGTGCTGGCGCCGTCGCTGCCCGGGCCCGAGGCCACGGCGAGGATGTCACCGGTCGACGGGCGGATCGCGACGATCGCGGACGCGGGCTCCACGTCCGCGAGCACGGTCTCGGCCTCGGTCTGGAGGTCGATGTCCAGGGTGGTGCGCAGGTCGTCGCCGTCCACGGGTGCGACCTCGTACAAGGTGCGGGGCTCGTCGGAGTCCGGGGACGTGGCGCGCACCGTCAGTCCCGGGGTGCCCCGCAGGAGCTCGTCGTACCGGGCCTGCAGGCCGCTGAGCCCGGCCATGTCGCCGGCGGCGACGGCACCGTCGGACGCCTCGATGATCTCGGCGGTCGCCTCACCGACGGTCCCCAGGACGGGGCGGGCGAACGTCCGCGTGGGGGCCAGCGGCAGGGTGTCGGGCACGGCCCGGGCGGAGGTGCCCGTGGTGAGCTCGTCCACGTCGTAGGTGGGGTCCTCGTCGCGCACGACGATCGCCTCGACGAACGCCCGCTCACCGGCGGCGGCGACCCTGTCCGCGTACGCGTCGGCGTCCATGTCGAGGGCCGTCGCGAGTGCGCGGGCGTCGGTGGCGTGGGTGGCGGGGTCGCCGAGGGTCTTGTCGATGCCGACCCTGTGGACGGGCCGGTCGACGACGATCGGGGTGTCGTCCGCGCCCAGGACGGTGCCCCTCTCGGCACGGACGCGTCGGGTCTCCAGGACCTCCCCGTCGGTGAGGTCCGGGGCGAGCAGCCCGGGGGACCACACCACCTGCCACGCGTCGCGGTCCTCCGGGTCGCCGCCGCGCACGAGGTCGGCCTGCACCGTGTACGTCCAGGGTTCGGGGGTGCCGAGGTCCCAGGTGGCGCGGAGGGTGGCGACGGCCTGGTCCTCGTCGTCCTCCTGGACGGTGACGTCCTGGACGGTGACCTGCGGGGTGAACGGGTCGACGTCGTCGTACACGGCCTGGCGGGCCCCGGTGGCGAGGGCCTCGTGGGTGGCGTCGGTGAACGCGACCTGCGCGAACGCCCCGGTGGACAGTGCCTGTGCGAGGTCCGCGGCTTCGCCCTCGGGGCCTGGGCGCTCACCTGTGCACGCCGTCAAGGCCACTGCCACGAGCACCGCGACGCCCGCGGCCCTGAGCCCTCGCGACGTTGCACGCACCACACGACCCCCATGTCTCGAGCCGGACGGTGCCGGCGGGAGCGACGGCGGGTCGTCGTCCCGGCAGGAGTCTGGCACGACCCGCCCCCGCGCCACGCCGGTGCACGGTGGCCGGTCACCGTGCCTGCTCGACGGGGGTGAGGTCCGCGTCGGACCAGGAGCCCGGCGCGGGCGCGCGCCCCTTCGGCCGGGGTCAGGCGGTGGGTCGGCGCAGCATCCGCACGTGGGGGATGCCGTCCTCGTCGTGGTCGGGGGCGGCGCGCTCGAAGCCGAACCGGCCGTACCAGTGCTCCAGGTGCGCCTGGGCGTCCACCTCGATGGTGGCGTCCGGACCGCAGATCGTGAGCGCGTGGTCCATCAGCGTCGCGGCGACACCGCGCCCCCGGGCGACGGGCGCGGTCACGACCCGCCCGATCGCCGGGGTGCCGGTGCCGTGGCGGAGTACCCGCAGGCACCCGGCGAGGACGTCGTCCTCGCGCGCCCACACGTGCACCGTGTCCGCCAGGAGGTCCCGGCCGTCCAGGTCCGGGTAGGGGCACCGCTGCTCCACGACGAACACGTCGACCCGCAACCGCAGGACCGCATACAGGTCGGCGGCGCTGATGTCGGGTGGGGTGCGGGTCTCGATCACCAGCGGCATGGGGTCCTCGGCAGGTGTCAGGGGGTGGTCTGCGTGTGCACGGCAGGGGCATCGTCCCCCGGGGAGTCCGGGCCGGGCGAGCCGGGGCCGTTGACGGCTCCGGCTCGGGTGCAGTCGGGCGAGACGCTCGAGTTGGCCGTCCGGTGCATCCCGCTTCGGGATGCGCCGCGGTATCGTGGGGTCGTGAGCACTCAGATCGCGATCCGACTCCCTGACCAGATGGTCGCGTTCCTCGACCGCGCCGTCGCTGACGGCAGGGCACCGAGCCGAGCCGCAGTGGTCGCCTCCGCGGTGGAGCGCGAGATGCGCCGCTTGCTCGCCGAGCACGACGCCCAGATCCTCGGTCGGCACGGCGCTGCCGATGACCTCGACGACGTCGTCCGGTGGACGGCAGCCCAGGTGGACCTCGAGGACTGACCGGTGCGAGAGATCTGCCTGGTCCGTCTCGACAAGACGCGGCCAGCCCTGGTGCTGACCCGCGAGGCCGCCCGGGGGGCGATGACGAAGGTCACCGTCGCGCCCATCACCAGCACGATCAAGGGGCTGTCGAGCGAGGTCCGGGTCGGGCCTGCGAACGGTCTGGACCACGAGTGCGTGATCGCACTCGACAACGTCGTCACGGTTCCCAGGAGCGTGCTCGGACGCACCGTCGGCTACCTGAGCGCCGAGCAGGAGCTCGACCTGGCCCGGGCGGTGGTCCTGGCCTACGACCTCGAGGTGCCGTTGCTGGGATGACGCCGTGGCGGCCGATCAGTCCCGGCGCCGGCCGACAGCCCACAGCACCCCGGCCGCGACAACCACGGTCAGCACGGTCTGGACGGTCGCGACTGCCGCGACGCCGACGTCCGCCCACAGCAGCACCGCGGTGGGCGCGGTCGCGAGGAGCGCGACGTCGAACCCCTGGAACATCCCGCCCGTGGTGGGGACCCCACCCATCGGTGTGCTGACCTGCGAGGCCCGGAACCTGGGCGGCGGACGGTACGCCCCGCGCAACGTCCCGACCGCGACCGCGAGTGCCCATGACGGTGCGAGGAGCAAGCCAGCGGGGGTCGCCCTCGTGGAGGGCGGCGGTGCCCATGACCGCCACCGCCCAGAGTGCCGAGACCGTCAGCGGCACGATCACGTGCGCGAACCGCACCGACCGTTCTGACAGGGGTAGCAGGCGTCCGAGTGCCGGGACCAGGTCGCCGTGACGGGCGCCCCCGGCGACGGCGTTCGCGGCCCAGTACCCGGTGACCAGCAGCACCCCGTACCGGGGCAGACCCTCGCTGACGGTCGGGAGCCCGGTCGAGGCGATGGCCAGGAGGGTGGCGGCGGCGGCCTGGGCGAGGCTGCGTGGGGTGCGTGCGGCCAGGAGCGCGTCGGCGAGGACGACGGTGCGCCGGGGCCCGCCCGGGTGCAGTGCCCGTGACCTGCGGCGTGCGCGCACCGATGCGCTCGTCAGCGCCCGGCCCAGCTCGCGCAGGTCCAGGGTCAGGATCGCGACCCGGACCCGTCCGCCGACGGCCCCGAAGGTTCGCAACGCGGCACCGTCGAGGGCCCCGGCGCGGCGTTCGGCGAGGACGGTGAGGACCGAGGTGATCACGAGCAGGGGGGCGGCCACCCAGGGGCTGGCGCCG
>NZ_AXCZ01000176.1 GCF_000767165.1 Cellulomonas bogoriensis 69B4 = DSM 16987 | reverse complement strand
CACGACGCCGACGCCGCGGTCGCCGGCGGCCCGGACGTCGTGCCCGGTCTGGTCGAGGCGGTCCGGGCCACGTTCGAGTAGGCGCGGCCGGACCTCAGGTGCAGGCGGGCCTCAGGTGCAGGCGGGCAGGTCCTGGGCCTGGCCCTCACCGATCGCCTGCACCGCGGCGCGGGCCTCGGCGAGGGTCTCGACCCGCACGACGACCAGACCGTCGGGCACGTTGCCGACCACCTCGTCGCAGTTGTCGGCCGGGGCCAGGAACCACGAGGCCCCGTCCCGCAGCGAGCCTGCGAGCTTCTGCCGGATCCCGCCGATGGGGCCGATGTCGCCGTGCAGGTCGACGGTCCCGGTCCCGGCGATCACCTCGCCGCCGGTCTCGTCCTCCTCGGTGAGCATGTCGATGATGCCCAGGGCGAACATCGAACCGGCGCTGGGGCCCCCCACGTTGTCGATCTCGATGTCGACGTCGACCGGCAGGTCGAACTCCGGGTTGATCATGACCCCGAGCAGGGCCCGCCCGGAGTCCTCGTCCTCGACGGTCTCCACGCGCAGGTCGTACCGGACCTCGTCGCGCACCACACCCAGGACGACGGTCGTGCCGGGCTCCACGTCCTCCATCACCGCCGCGAGCGCCGTGAAGCTGTCGACCTCCTGCTCGTCGACCTCCACGATCACGTCGTCCGGCCTGACGACGTGATCGGCGCCGGTGCCGGGCATCGCCTCGACGACGACCAGCGCCGCCGGCACCTCGTAGCCCAGCTCCTGCAGGGCGGCCACCGACGCCTGCTCCTGGGACGAGATCATCAGCGCCTGGTTGCGCTCGTCGATCTGCTCCCGGGTCTCGTCCGGTGCGAACACCAGCTCCACCGGTGTCACGGACCGGTCCGCGTCGAACCAGGAGCGCACCATCATCGGGACGCTCACCGGGAACCCGGGGCCACCGGCCACCGACACCGTCGTCAGCAGCAGCTGCCCGGAGGAGTCGTGGGTGTCGGTCCCGTCGATGGTGATCAAGGGCGCTCCGTCGTGCTCACCCAGGGTGTCGCGCGTCGGGCCCGGCGAGGACACCGCGTAGGGCACCGGGATGACGAACGCCGCCGACGCCAGGAGCGCGGTGGTCAGGGTGGTGACCGCCAGGGTCACGGCGCGAGGGGTCGTCCGGGGTGCAGGCGGGAGATCGTGCGCATCGGTCACCGGGACATTGTGCGCCCAGAGCGAACCTGCCCGCTCCACGGCCCGTCGGGCGGGCCAGGACCGCCACCCGGCGGTACGCGGCCGGTTACCGTGGAGCTCCCCGACGCAGCCTGGGAGCAACGATGAGCCACTCGCCCGACCCGGACCGCCCGGACCTTCCCCCGGAGTTCGTGGAGATGCTCCGGTCCCTGCTGGGCCCGGACGCCGACCGTGTCCTGGAGGAGATGACGTCCGGGGACCTGGGTCTCACCGGTCCCGACGGCACGCCCGTGGACCTGCAGCAGCTGGTCGCGGCCGCGGGCCTGCCGAAGGACCCCGCCGCACTGGGCCAGGTGCTGCACCAGATCAAGCGGATGCTCGCCACGTCCGGCGACGGCCCGGTCAACTGGGACCTCGCCCACGACCTGGCCAGGCAGGCGGCCGTCGCCGAGGGCGATCCCGTCGTCACCGACGCCCAACGTCGCGCGGTCACCTCGGCGTTCTCCGTCGCCGAGCTGTGGCTCGACACCGCCACCCGTCTGCCCCCGGGCGGCGGGCCGGTCCGGGCGTGGAGCCGCTCGGAGTGGGTCGAGAGCACCAGCGGTACCTGGCGGAACCTGACCGAGCCGGTGGCCGGCTCGGTCGCCGACGCCCTGGCGGACCTGCTGGCCTCGCAGGCGCCGGACGTCCTGGGCGCGGGCCCCGGGGACCTCGCAGGAGCCGGACAGATGATGCGGCAGCTCGGGGGCGCGGTGTTCGGCATGCAGGTCGGCCAGGCCGCAGGAACGCTCTCGCACGACGTGTTCGGCTCGACGGACATCGGCCTGCCGCTGCTGGAGGGCCCCGGCACCGCGCTGGTGCCCCGCAACGTCACCGCCTTCGCCGCGGGGCTCGACGTGCCCGAGGACGAGGTCCGCATCTTCCTCGCGCTGCGCGAGGGCGCCCACGGTCGCCTGTTCACGCACGTGGGCTGGTTGCGTGCGCACCTGCTGGGGGCGGTGCAGGCCTACGCACGCGGCATCGCCATCGACATGGACTCCCTGGAGGAGGCCCTGGGGTCGGTGGACCCCACGGACCCCACCGCGCTGCAGGAGGCGCTGTCCGGCGGGGTGTTCGCCCTGGGCACGACCCCGGACCAGCAGGCGGCGCTCGCCCGCCTGGAGACGGCGCTGGCACTCGTGGAGGGCTGGGTCGACGAGGTCACCGCCGCGGCCGCGGCGCCCCACCTGCCCCACACGACCGCGCTGCGGGAGATGATGCGGCGCCGACGTGCGGCCGGCGGACCCGCTGAGGCGACCTTCGCGACGCTCGTCGGCCTCGAGCTGCGTCCCCGCCGCTCCCGGGACGCCGCCCGGCTGTGGGCGCTGATCGCCGACGAGCGCGGCCCCGATGCCCGTGACGAGGTGTGGGAGCACCCCGACCTCATGCCCACCGCGGAGGACCTCGACGACCCCACCGGGTATGCACGGCGCCGGGCCGAGGCCGTGGACGAGCACGCCGACCTGGACCGGGCGCTGGCAGAGATCCTCGCCGAGGACGGCGAGGGCCCCGGGGACGGCGAGGCAGCACCGGGTGGGCCCACCTCCCCCTGACGGGCTCAGCCCTCGGAGTCGTCCGGAGGTTGGTTGTCGGTGGCGTGCGCGACGCCCTCGAGGAACCCCCGGGCACGCTCGGTGCGGGGGTACCGGCCCACCAGGGCCCAGAACTCGGGGCCGTGGCCGGCGTGCAGCAGGTGCGCGAGCTCGTGCAGGAGCACGTAGTCCAGGACCCACCTGGGCATGCCCCGCACCCGTGCCGAGATGCGGATGGTCCCGTCGGTCGTGGTGCACGACCCCCACCGACGCCCCTGGTTGGTGGCCCACGTGACGCTGGTGGGGACGGCATCCCCGCCCAGGTACCGCTCCGAGAGGTACCTGGCCCGTTCGAGCAGCTCGAGGTCCGACGGTCGGCGGCGCCGCTCCTGGGCCGCGACCCGGGCCGCCATCAGCGTGACCCACTCCCGCTCCTGCGCGCGGGTGAACCTCGCGGGGATCGCCACCACCAGGCGACCGTTCTCGCGGAACGCGGTGACGGTGCGCACGCGGCGCCTGCTGCGGCGCACCTCGACGTCCCGCGGGAAGAGGGCACCGGTGGGGGGCACCGGTGCGTCCTGCCCGTCCTGCCCGGTGCTGTGGTCCTCCGGTCCCCCGGTCGGCTCCTCGGCCACGCCAGCACCGTAGCGTGGTCCGGACCCGGGACCGCACGCACGGCCCGCACCGACGCGCCGTGCCTCACCGGTGCGCACGCCACCACCAGCGGCCATTACGCTGTGGCTGCACGGTGACGCCCGACCTCCCAGGACGAGGGTCATCGCAGCCGGCCGGGTCGAACGTCCGGTGCGCAAGCCTTCTGAACGGAGATACCTCAATGGCCGAGACCTACAAGGGCGAGTTCTACTGCGTGAAGTGCAAGGAGAAGCGTGAGGCCGAGGGCGATGTCGTCGTCGCCAACGGCCGCCGCATGGCGAAGGGCGTCTGCCCCGTCTGCTCCACCAAGCTGAACCGGATCCTCGGCAAGGCCTGACACACCCGACCAGAGGCGGTCTCCCCCCGGGGGAGGCCGCCTCTGGTCGTACCCGGCGGCCGCAGCAGCAGCTGTGGACAACCCCATCCCGCCCCCCACCTGCACGACCCTGGTCCCACCACGACCACGGCGGGCGCGACGACCGAGGGGCCGCATGCACATCAGACCAGGAGTGCAGGTCCTGTGGTGCGGACCCACGACGGTGCAGGTCGGTGCGGACGAACGCTGGGCGGTACGGCTGACGGACCTGAGCGCCGACGCCGCCGGCGCGCTCCGGTCGCTCCCACGAGGAGCTGAGGTCGCCGCGCTGCGTGCACTGCTGGAGCAGGAGCACGTCGATCCCGCCGAGGCCGACACGATCGTCGAGCACCTCCTGGCGGCGCACCTGGTGGTCGGCGCACCGGACCGGGCGCAGCAGCCCGACGAGGCCGTGTGGTCCCTGCTCTCCGCCGACGGCGCCGGGGACCGCGTCGTCGGCGCGCGACGACTCCGCCGGGTCAGGGTGGTGGGCCTGGGGCGTCTGGGGCTGCAGGTCGCGGCCGGCCTGGCAGGCGCCGGGGTGGGGGTCGTCGAGCTGGACGACCGGCGCCCGGTGACCCGGGAGGACGTGGGCACCGGGTACACGGTCGGGGACATCGGTCTGGTGCGGGCCCTGACGGCCGCCCGGCACCTGCACGGCCTCGTCCCCACGGTGCGGGCCGTGCCCCTGAACGAGCCCGGCCGCGGCTGCGAGGCGGCGAGCACGTGCGACGTCGTCGTCCTGGTCGAGCACGGAGCACCGGACCCCGTCCGGCACCAGTCGCTCATGGCTCAGGACGTGACGCACCTGTCCGTCGTGGTCCGGGAGGCGTCGGTGCTGGTGGGCCCGATGGTCGAGCCCGGGCGCACCGCCTGCCTGCACTGCGTGGACCTGCACCGGACCGACATGGACGACCACTGGCCGCTGCTGGCCGCCCAGCTCGTCGCGGCGCCCGACCTGCCCGAGGAGTCCGTGCTGGCCTGCTCCAGCGGGGCCCTCGCCGCGGCTCAGGTGCTGGCCCAGATCGACGGGCGTCCGGTGCACGTCCACGACGGGGCCCTGGAGGTCCGCCTGCCGGAGGTGGTGCCCAGGACGCTCTCGTGGGAGCGCCACGACGGGTGCGGATGCACCGCACCCGTCCACGCGACCGCGAGGGAGGCGGCCCTCCTGCCCTGAGGGGGTGGCCCCGCGGCTCGCGCAGGGCCACCCCCTCAGGCCGCGGTGGACTCGCTCTTGCGTGGCCGGCCCCGGCCACGCTTGCGGGGCACGACCACCCCGTCGACGAACACCTCGCCGCCCCAGACACCCCAGGGCTCGCCGCGCTCGACGGCACCGGCGAGGCACTCCTGACGGACGGGGCAGGCCTGGCACAGGGACTTGGCCTGCTCCACGTCCCGGGTGGACTCGGCGAACCACAGCTCGGAGTCGTGCTCCCGGCACGGGATGAGCGTGGCGACCAGGAGGTCGAACTCCTGGCGGGTGACGGCCGTGGCCGTGGGACAGGACGAGGTGTCGTCCTGGTTCAACGTGTCGAGCAGCGTCGTGAGCCGCACGAGGTCCTCCTGGTGCTCCGTCTCGGTCAGTCGGTCGGTACGGGACCTGCCGACCTGGAGCCACCGACGGTGGAGAACAGGAAGGCCGCGGGTCCCGATGTGGACTCCGCGGCCTGGGGCGCTCGTCGTGTCAGACGGAGAGCGT
>NZ_AXCZ01000358.1 GCF_000767165.1 Cellulomonas bogoriensis 69B4 = DSM 16987 | reverse complement strand
TGGGAGCGGTGAGCCACTCGGGCTTGTACGCGCGTCGCCGATCGCGGGCGACGTCGAACCCACCGATCCCCTTGACCGGGTTGCCGGTGGGTGCGACACGCACGGCGCGGGACGCGGCCCCGGTGACGCCGCCACCGAGATTCACCACTGCCATGGTCTCCATCTGTGCACCCACCTCCTCTCCGATCAGGTCCAGGCCTCTCGGCCCCGACCTCCTGCAAGGACGAGAAGAACCCTAGAGGCGACGTGCGGAGCGGCACAACGTAATTAACGAACAAGTTCTGACCAGGTGCACCGGCACCGGCTCCCGGGGGCGCGCCGGTGCCCGAGGACCCGGTCAGACGTGCTCCGCGACGACCCCCAGCAGCGCTGCGCCGTACAGCTCGAGCTTGGCCGGCCCGATGCCCCGCACCCGTGCGAGCTCGGGTGTGGACGTCGGGCGGCTCGCCGCGACCCCCTGCAACGCCGCGTCGCTGATGACCGACCAGGCGGGGCGGTCCACGTCCACGGCGACCGACGCCCGCCACTCCTTGAGCGCAGCGAGGAGCTCGGCGTCCACCTCCCGGGCGGCTGCCGAGGCCCGGGCGCCCCCGTGCCTGGGCAGCGGCTCACCTGAGGGCCACAGGCCGTCCAGGAACCGGCTGCGTTTGCGGTTGCCCCGGGTGCCCGGGGTGCGGGCCCGTGCGTGGCTGAGCTCGAGGTGCTCACGGGCCCGGGTGATGCCCACGTACAGCAGGCGCCGCTCCTCGGCGACACCGGCCTCGGTGTCGGCCAGCGAGATCGGCATCAGGCCCTCGCTCAACCCGGTGAGGAACACCGCGTCCCACTCCAGTCCCTTGGCCGCGTGCAGGGACGCGAGCGTCACGCCCTCGACCGCCGGGGCGTGCTGGGCCGCGGCCCGCTCGGTGAGCTCCTCGACCAGCGCGGCCAGCGACGTCACCCCCCTGGCCTGCAGGTCGTCGGCCACGCCGACCAGCGCCTGGAGGGAGTCCCACCGCTCCCGGGCGGCCCC
>NZ_AXCZ01000183.1 GCF_000767165.1 Cellulomonas bogoriensis 69B4 = DSM 16987 | reverse complement strand
GGGCCCGACCCCGGGCCCGACCCCGACCGGGACGGCGCCCCGGTGGCCGGTGAGCCGTGGGTGGCGGGGGAGTCGCTGGTGTGGTGCCTGGCCGCGGGCCTGGTGCTGCTGGCGTTGGGGACCCTGACCGGTCGCCCGGACGTCGCGGTCATCGGGGTCCCCCTGGTGCTGGGGTCGTTGCTGCCGTTGTGGTCCCGTCCGCGTGGCCCGGTGTGGGCGGACGTCGACCGCGCCACCGGTGACTCCTCCCGTGCGGACGGGGACGGGGACAGCGGGCGGGGTGCGGGTGGGCGTCCGGTGCTGCGCGCGGTCCTGCGCCTGGTCGCGCCACCTGGGGGGGACGGGGTGCGGGTCCGGGTCTCGCGCCCCGGGTACGAGCACGTGGAGGCCGTGGTCCACGTGCCGTTGCGGCGCGAGCTGGACCTGGCGGCGGCGTCGGTGCGCACCGGTGTGCAGGAGACGTTCACCGTCGAGCACCAGGGCATCGGGGCGGGTGCGCACCTGACCGGTCCGGTGGACCGGACCGAACCTGAGCAGGTGCTGGTGCTGCCGCGTGGTCGCACCATGCCGGGGCTGCCGTTGCCGCGCCGGTTGCGCGGGCTGACGGGGCAGCACGAGTCCCGGCGCCCGGGCGACGGTGGGGGCCTGCGGGACGTGCACCCCTTCAGCCCGGGTGACAGCCCGCGGCGGGTGGACTGGCGGGTGACGGCCCGACGGTCGCCGGACCTGGACGAGTTGTACGTCCGGCGCACCGTGTCCCTGGCCGAGGCCGTCGTGACCCTGGTGGTGGACTCCCGCGACGACGTGGGGCCCGACCCGTCGACGTGGAGCGGGCAGCGTCCCATCCGGCCCGACGACGCGACGTCCTTGGACCTGGCGAGGCAGGCGGCGGTGACCGTCGCCGAGGGGTACCTGGCGGCGGGGGACCGCGTCGGTGTGGAGGACCTGGGTGTGCGGCGCCGGGCGCTGCGACCGGGGGCGGGCCGTCGGCAGCTGGACCGGGTGGTGCACCAGCTGGCGCTGCTGCGCCCCGAGGGCGACCCGCCGCGGCGTCTGCGCCCCCCGCAGATCCCGTCGGGGGCGCTGGTGTTCGTGTTCTCCACGTTCCTGGACGGTGAGGCCGCGTCGTTGGCGCAGGTGTGGCACCGCCACGGGCACCGGGTGGTCGCCGTGGACGTCCTGCCCCGGGTGCGGCAACGGACCCTGGACCGTCGTGAGCGTCTGGCCCTGCGGATCCTGACCGTGGAGCGCGAGGACCGCATGGCGCAGGTGCTGGGCGCCGGGGTGGAGATCGTCCACTGGGCCGACCCGGCGCAGGCCACCCGCGAGATCCAGCAGCTGGCCCGCGCGCACCGCAGGCCCGGGGCGGGGGTGGGACGGTGAGCGACCGCGGTGTGGAGGAGCAGGGGTACGAGCGGCCTGCGGTCGAGCTGGGTCTGGGCCCGGTGCTCCCTGGCCGGGTGGTGCGGGTGCTGCCCGTGGTGATGATGGTGCTCGCGTCGCTGGTGGTCCTGGAGTTCGGGTGGCCCGTCGCGTGGGTGGTGGTGGCGGGGCTCGCCGCGGGGGCGGTGCTGCGGCCCCACCTGCCGCTGGCTGCCGTGCACGCGGTGCTGCTGGGGCTGTGGTCGTTCGGCTCACCGGACCTGCTGGACCGGACGTCGGGAGCCGGCGCGGGTGTGGTGCGGGCGGCGGCCCTGGTGCTGCTGGTGCACCTGGCGGTGCGGTTGTCGGCCTTGGCCCGGCACGTGACGTGGCGGTCGGTGGTGGAGGTCGCGGTCCTGACCCGGGTGCTGCGGTCGGTGATGGTGGTGCAGGTCCCGGCGCAGCTGATGCTCCTGGGGGTGGTGTGGTTGCGTGGAGGGCTGGGTGACCCCGCCGGTGACCAGGGCTGGTTGCGCCTGTGGGCGATGGTCGCGGTGCTGGTGGTCGCGGCGCTGACGGTGCCGCGCTGGTGGAGGGTGCGCAGGGTCAAGCGGGTGCCCCCGGACGAGCGTCCGGTGCAGGACTGAGGCGTCGCGGCGGCCACCGCCCGCAGCCCGTCCAGTATGTCTCGAACAGGTAACGATTGGGTGGGGTTCTCGACGGGGTGCAGCCGCTGTCACCCGGGGGGGCCGGATGGGGTCGTCCGCCCAGGTCAGGGGCGTGAAGGGACCGGACCGCCACGCCGGTACCCAGGGGGGTTCTGGCGGCGTGTCCACCTGTTGAGGTTCGCTCCCTGCCCTGCCTAGGTTGGTCGGCGCGCCATGACCATTCGGGGCGACATCCTGCGTTGTGGGCCGTTCGACGGTCCTCGGCAGTGGGGCTTTGCCTCGTCAGAACCGAAGGGAACTTCATGACGACCATGTCGAACCGCAGGCGGGCCCTGACCGCCGGCGCATCGATCCTCGCGCTGGGCCTGGTGGCTGCCTGCACCAACGACGGCGGCGCGAACGGCGAAGGTGACGCGACCGCCACGGGTGGGACGACGACGCTGCAGGCCGCTCAGAGCGCCGGCAGCATCACCGTCGGGTTCGCTGGCGAGGCCCCCTACAGCTTCGAGGACGAGAACGGCGAGCTCACCGGTGCGACGGTGGCCCTGCACCGTGAGATCTTCGCCGAGCTGGGCATCCCCGAGATCAACGGGCAGCAGGCCGAGTTCGGTCAGCTCATCCCCGGCCTGACCGCGGGCCGCTTCGACGTCATCAGCGCCGGGATGTCGATCCTGCCCGCGCGGTGCGAGCAGGCGGCGTTCAGCGAGCCGGAGTTCATGTACACCACGGCCCTGATGGTCCCCGAGGGCAACCCGGAGGGGCTGACGGACCTGTCCTCGGCCGTCGAGGCCGACGGCCTGACCATCGCGACGATGAGCGGGGCCATCGAGACCGACTACGCCGAGTCCCTCGGCCTGGACTCGATGCAGGTCGGTGGCCCGCAGGACGGGATGGACGCGGTGGCCGGTGGCCGCGCGGACGCCTTCGCCCTGACCGGCATCTCCCTGAACTGGATGGCCGACAACAACCCGGGTTCGGGTGTGGAGGTCACCGAGTCGTTCGTGCAGGAGATCGACGGCGTCCCGCAGGTCGGGGCCGGTGGCACGGTGTTCCGTCAGGACGACGGCGACCTGCTGGAGGCCTACAACGAGGTCCTGGCCGAGATCGTCGCCGACGAGGAGCGCTACCTGTCGATCGTGGGTGAGTTCGGCTTCACCGCCGAGGAGCGCCCCACCGGTGACCTCACCACCGCCGACCTCTGCGCCGGCGACATCGAGTGACCTGTAGCCCGTGCGCGGGCGGGCCCCGACCGTCCGGTGACGGACCGGTCGGGGCCCGCTCCAGGGGGACGCGCCGGGCACGGCACACCTGATCATGGACAATCTCGAAGCCCTCCAGAACGCGTGGCCGCGCCTGCTCGACGGCATCGTCATCACCCTCCAGCTGACCCTGGGCGGGGGTGCGCTGGCGTTCGCGGTGGCGGTCACCTTCGGTCTGATGGCGTTGCACGGCTCGGTGTGGGTGCGCGGCGCGGCCCGCACACTCATCGAGTTCTTCCGCGGCACGTCGCTGCTGGTGCAGCTGTTCTGGCTGTTCTACGTCCTGCCCCTGCTGGGCGTGACCTTGGAACCGGCGGTCACGGGCATCCTCGCGCTGGGCCTGAACTACGGGGCCTACGGCGCCGAGGTGGTGCGCGGGTCGATCAACGCGGTGCCCAAGGGCCAGTGGGAGGTCTCGACCGCCCTGAGCCTGCGCCCGGTGCACCGCATGCGCCGGATCATCTGGCCCCAGGCATGGGCGATCATGATCCCGTCCCTGACGAACCTGCTGATCATGCTGCTGAAGGGGACCGCGGTCGCGAACGTCATCCTGCTCCACGACCTGACCTACGTGACCGAGCAGCTGCGCCGGGCCACCGGGGACACGTTCTTCTCCTACGGCGTATCCATGATCATCTACTTCTTGATCGCGTGCGTGCTGGTGCTGGGCGCGAACGCGATCGAGGCCCGCGCCAAGCACAAGCTGGGCAGGGGGCCGTCGTTGCGTGAGGTCCTGCGACTGCGCCCGGCGCCCGTCGCCGCCAAGGGGGTGGCGTGATGGGTGAGGTGTGGAGCTGGGAGCGCGCGATCGACGTGCTGCCCGTGCTGCTCGAGGCGTTCCTCAAGGTCACGTTGGTGGCCACGGTCGTGGGGTCGATCATCGCGGCGATCCTCGGGCTGGTCGTGGCGATCGTCCGCCGGTCGGCCCCGGCGTTCATCGCCAAGCCGGTGCACTGGGTGATGCAGTTCATCCGGATGACGCCGCTGGTCGTGCAGCTGCTGTTCGTCTACTACGCGTTGCCGAGCACGGTGCCGCGGCTGTGGATCGGCATCGGGGTGCTGGGTGTCCACTACGCCTCCTACATGGCCGAGGTGTACCGGGCCGGGATCGAGTCGATCCCCAAGGGCCAGTGGGAGGCCGCCACCGCGTTGTCGATGTCACCGACCCGTACGTGGCGCAAGGTCGTGATCCCGCAGGCGTTGCGGGCGACCATCCCGGCGCTGGGCACGTGGGTGATCTCGATGTTCAAGGACACCCCCTTCCTGATGGTGATCTTCATCGTGGAGATGGTGTCCCGCGCCCAGTCCTACGGGTCCCAGGTGTTCGCCTACACGGAGGCGTTCACGATCGCAGGGCTGATCTTCCTGGCCGCGAGCTACCCGACGTCGATCCTTGTGCGCAGATTGGAAGACCGCCTTGCCTACTGACACCCCTGCCGTGCCCGACGCCACCGGTGCCTCCCCCGAGGAACGGACGCCGGTGATCGAGTTCCGGGACGTGCGCAAGACGTTCGGCAGCAACGTGGTGCTGGACGGGTTGAACTTCGCCGTCCACAAGGGCGACGTCGTGACGTTGATCGGGCCGTCGGGCTCGGGCAAGACGACGATCCTGCGTCTGGTGATGACGTTGGAGCACCTGTCGGGCGGGTTCATCTACATCGACGGTGAGCCGCTGACCCACGAGATGCGCGGGGGCAAGCGCGTGGAGCGCAAGCCCAAGGACGTCGACCGGATCCGTCGGCGCATCGGGATGGTGTTCCAGCAGTTCAACCTGTTCCCGAACATGACGGTGCTGGAGAACATCGTCGAGGCGCCCATCCACGTCCTGAAGCGCTCCAAGGCCGACGCCGAGGCGCGCGCCCGCCAGCTGCTCGAGCAGGTGGGGTTGGCGGACAAGGCCGACGCGCACCCGTTGC
>NZ_AXCZ01000331.1 GCF_000767165.1 Cellulomonas bogoriensis 69B4 = DSM 16987 | reverse complement strand
GCAGCAGCGGGTCGCGATCGCCCGTGCCCTGGCCATGGACCCGGAGATCCTGCTGCTGGACGAGGTGACGTCGGCCCTGGACCCTGAGCTTGTGGGGGAGGTGCTGACGGTGCTGCGCGACGTCGCCAAGAACACCGACATCACCATGCTGATCGTCACCCACGAGATGCAGTTCGCCCAGGACGTGTCGAACCGCATCCTGATGTTCGACCACGGTCGGATCATCGAGGAGGCCGCTCCCGACGTCATGTTCACCGCACCCCAGCACGAGCGCACGCAGGCTTTCCTCCAGGCGGTCCTCTGAGCAGGCGCACGAAGGCCGTCGTACGGAGGTCGTCGCACGAAGGCCGTCGTACTGAGGCCGTCGCACGGAGGCTGTCGCACTGGATCAGAACGGTGGCGGGGCGGGCCCCGGGGCTGGGCCCGGGGGAGCGCCCAGGGCCGGTTCTGGAGGTCGGGCGTAGCGGTGGCCGGTGGGTGCGGTCCACGTGGTCGTGCCGTCCGGTTCCCGCGCCACGTCCCACCCGCCGTGGGTCTTGAGGCGGTGGTGGTGACGGCACAGGGCCTGCAGGTTGTCGGCCCGCGTCTGACGGTCGTTCGCGCCGGGCTGGCCGGCCGGCTGACCGGCTGACTGACCGGCTGACCGACCGGCCTGCTGGGGGTCGGGTCGGCCGGTGGGGTGACGGTAGGGCTCGACGTGGTCGATGTCGCACCGGTGGGCCGGGACCCGGCAACCGGGGAAGGTGCAGGTGACGTCCCGGTCGGCGACCAGGGCCACGAGCGCGGGCCCGGGTCGGTACGCCTTGGTGCCGCGCGCGACCACCGACCCACTCACGGGGTCGGTGAGGACCCCGCGCCACGCCCCGTCGGCGGCGAGCCGTCGGGCGACGTCCGCGGGCAGCGGGCCGTACCCGTCCAGCTGGGCGGGGTCTGCCGTCAGACCGAGGGCCGTGCCCGGCGTCATCGTGATCGAGATGTGCGGGTGCCGGTGCTGTCGCAGCCCGACGGGTGTCCCGTCCGGGCCGTGGCCGCGGTCCAGGACGGTCCGCATCACGTCGCTCAGGGCGTCGGCCCGGCGCTGGTCGGTGGTGCGGTCGTCCTCAGGTCCCTGCCGTCCGGCCAACCCGTCCAGGGCCGTCATCACGGTGGTGGCGTCCTCGGCGGGCAGGTAGGCGGTCAACCACGCCATCGCGTCGGGCGCGGGCGTCATCCGCACGCACCTGTCCGCGCGGGCGTGCTCCCGGCGGGCGCGCGCGGTGTCGTCGGCGAGGCCGGCCTCGGCG
>NZ_AXCZ01000014.1 GCF_000767165.1 Cellulomonas bogoriensis 69B4 = DSM 16987 | reverse complement strand
CCCGTCGACCACGGCGGGCCTGGCGCCCGGGGCGGTGACCACCGCGACGCGCCTGACCTGCGGGTCGTGGCGTGCCCGCAGGACGACGGACTCCCAGAAGGCCTCGTCGCGGTCGCCGACGAGGCCGTCGAGCACGGGCCACGCTGCCACGGCTCGGACATCGGCCGCCGCGAGCACCCTGCGGTCGAGCCGCTCGAGCAGGAGCATCGCGCCCCACCCGAGCAGCAGGCCCACGGCACCGCCGACGAGGGGTGCCGCCCCGGCGAGACCGGTGCTGATCTCGGGTTCGGTGGGTTCGCCGAGGGGCACGAGGTTGCCGGTGGGCAGGTGCGGGGACGGGCTGTCCGCGGTCACGAGGGCGCTGAGCTCCTCGAAGTACCCCCGGGCCTCGTCCTCGGTCGCGGCCCTGAAGCTGACGCGCACCACCCGTGTGCCCAGGACGTGGACGGCGTCGACCCCGGCCTGGACGTCGTCGCGGTCCATCCCGGTTCCCTCGGCGAGGGCGTCGAGCAGGAGGGTGTCCTCCTCCAGGACGAGCTCGTAGGTCCGCGCCAGGACCCCGGCGTCGTAGGCGTTGGTCGGCAGCTCGGTCACCGGCGGTGGCGGTTCGTCCGGTTCCGGCACCGGCTGCGGTGGGGCGACCGGGACGATGTACTGCCCCTGCCCCGTCCACGTCGTCTCGGCCGTCTGCTCCGTCGCCCACGCTGCTGACATGCCGCACACCAGTGCGACGACCAGGCCCACGGGCCAGAAGCGCCGGATGGCCGTCGTGCCTGAGGTGGCCCCCTGTCGGTCTGCCACGATGTCCCCTCTCCTCACGTCCCGACCTGCATGCAGGATCCCGTCGGGCGGTCCCGCACCTTCGTTCACCGACTGCTGGTCCCGGCTCGCCGAGATCCCGGTACTGCGTCCCCTCCCTTCGGTCGGCGTCTTCCGGGGCGCAACCGCGCGGGCAACGACCCGACGGCCTGGTTGATGGTCGGACGGCACAGCAGGTAGGCCCCGCCCACGTACACCGCGCCCCCGAGACCGCAGACCAACGCGACGTACGACCAACCGGACAGGTCCACCAGCTGGTTGGCGCCGAGCACCGACGCGGCCGCCACGCCGGAGACGAGCAGCACCAACCAGGTCTGGGCGTAGGTCCGCCACGCGACCCCGTCCAGGCGCCGCACCGCGATGGCGCGCACGGGCCACACCAGCACCGCCCATGCGGCGAGTGCCAGGGCCACGGCCTCCAGGCCCTGGTCGGCGAAGACGACGACCAGGACGATCTGGACGGCGATCTCCAGCGCCATGACGGAGAGCTCGACACCCGGCCGTCCTGTGGACGTCAGGTAGGAGCGGTGGAACGTGCCCAACCCGTAGACGATGGACCGGAACGAGAGGATCGCGGCGACTCCGGCCGCGGGCACCCACTGCTCGCCGAACACCGCAGGGACCACGACCGCGCTGGTCAGGGACAGCATCACCAGGGCCGGGACGAGCACCAGGCTCCCGATGGCCATCCCGTTGCCCAGCGCGCTGCCCAGGCGGGGCAGGTCGTCGCGGAGCCGGGCGAACACGGGGCTGGCGACACGGCCGAACACCGCCGCACCCAGGTCCATGATGACGTTGACCAGCCGCAGCGCCACGGTCCACAGGCCCAGTGCCACCGTGCCCAGGAGCACACCGACGAGCAGTGCCTCGCCCTCCTCCCGGGCCTTCTTGAGCAGCTGCACCGACATGGACCTGGAGCCGAAGACGAGCATCTCGCGGGATGCCGGGCGGGAGAAGCTCCACGAGGGCCGGAAGTCGCTGGCCCGCCAGAGCATCACGAACGCAACCAGGGAACGGACCAGGGTCTGGCCCACCAGGGCCCAGACCCCGGCGCCTGCGAACGCGAGGCCCACGGCCGCGACGATCGACAGCCCCGTCGCCAGGACCTGCCTCATGGCGAGCTCGCGGAAGCGCAGCTCACGCTGCAGGAGCCCGGCCGGCACGACCGACAGCGCAGAGACCAGGAGCGCGACCGAGAGCGCGGGTACCACCTGGGCGAAGGCCGGGACGTCCAGGGCCCGGCCCAGCGCCGGGGCCGTGAACGCCAGGACCGGCGCCAGGACCAGTCCGAACGCCGAGGAGAGGTAGAACGCCGTGCTCGTGACCGCCTGGTCCAGGGTCCGTCGCTGCACCAGGTACACGGTGAACCCGCCGTCGGTCACGACGGTCAGCAGGATGATGAAGACCATCGCCAGCGCGACGATCCCGAACTCCTCGGGCGTCAGGAGCCGCCCGAGGATCACGAAGCCGACGAGGGTGCTGCCCCGCACCATCCACTTCTCGAACGCGGACCACATCACCCCGTGGGCGGCGCGCCCACGGAGGTCCTGGGGCGGGGCAGGTGCCGCGGGCCCGGTCACAGGCCCACCACGGCACGCAGACCGCGGGACGCGGTCCGGGTGGCGGAAGGGATCACGCGAAGTCCTCCGTGGGCCGAGGGCGGGTGTACCGACGGTGACCGTCACGGCACACGACGCTCACCGGCGCGTCGTCGGGCTGAGAACACACAGTAGCGCCCACCTTCGGAATATGCACCGATGCATTCGAGCGGTCCCGTCGAGTCACTGATGTTCTGACCGGTCCGCACAGTTCGCCCGAAATCCGCCCTGGCACTAATCAACGTTCACCGGTAAAGTCCCGCCAATTCCCCACGCCACGCCCCCACGACCCCCGACGAACGAGGCCACAGCATGGAGTTCCGTAGCGTGCACCAGCTCAGCGTCGATGTGGCGCGGTGGTCCGAGACCCTGCCCGAGGACGTGGACCTCGTCGCCGGCATCCCTCGCAGCGGGATGCTGCCCGCGACGATGCTGGCCCTGCACATGCACCGCCCCCTGACCGACCTGGACGGGCTGATCGAGGGACGCGTCCTGCGGTGCGGGGAGCGCCTGTCGTCCGAACGGGCACCCGACGCGATCGAGGGTGCGCGGCGGATCCTGGTCGTGGACGACAGCACCAACCGCGGCGGCGCCATCCGCAGGGCCAAGATGCTCGTCGCCCAGGCACCACACCTTCGCGGCCGCGTGGTGTGGGGTGCCCCGTACGCGGCCCAGGGCGCGGCCGAGGGCCTGCTGGACCACTGGTACGAGAAGGTCAGCCGGCCCCGCGCCTTCGAGTGGAACATCATGCACCACAGCGGCCTGGTCGAGGCGTGCGTCGACCTCGACTCCGTCCTGATCGGCCGCCGACCCGACGAGCCCCTGCCACCAGCACCGCGCCTGACCCCGGGATCGGAGGTCGGGTGGCTCGTGACCTCCCGCGACCCGGCCGGGCGCCCAGGCCTGGAGAGCTGGCTCGAGGAGCACGGATTCCGTTGGCGGCACCTGGTGATGAGCGACGACCCGGCCCACCGCCCCGACTCCACGGGCGGGCACCTCGCGTCGGACCCCGCGCGCCGCAAGTCCACCCTCTACGACGCCGCCCACGCCTGGCTCTTCATCGAGGGCGACCCCGACCAGGCCCGTGCGATCACCGAGGCCACCGGCCGGCCGGTGTACTGCACCGAGCGTCGCGCCATGCTCTACCCCGGCGTGCCGGAGGGGGCTCCTCCTCGCCCGGGGGACGCGGCCCGGTGGCGTCGACGTGAGGCCGTCCGCCTGCAGCGGCGGCGCGCCCAGCACTGGCGGAACCGGCTCGGCGGCTCCCTGCGCCGCGCCGACGAGATCTGGCGCCTCGCGACCCACCGGCACCAGACCACCTCGCCCGGTTTGCCCGACTCGTGATCTCTTGACCCCTCGTGGGCACCCCATATACTCACCGCTCCTTTGCTCCGTAAAGGACCTACAGATGTGACGTACGTGACAGCAACTTGTGACGTCCAGAGTTTTCACAGAAGTAACGAATGAGACGTGCAGGAGCGTCACCCGATCGGCATAGTGGGCGGCACCTGAAGTGTGGGCTGCGCGACCACGTCGACCACGTGATCGCCACAGGGGGCCCGAACCACGAACCAGGAGGATCAATGAACCTAGGAGCGCTCTCACATCTGCCGTCGGGGAAGACCGCTGCCGAGACCACCGCGTCCTCGACAGCGCCACAGACCGTCAGCCCCTCCATCCCGGCCGCTGCGCAACGAGGCGCCTCCTGCCGCAAGCACCACGACGCCTGGCTCGGCGCGTACGTCCGCACGCTCGTCGTCCTCGACGCGCTGGTCGTCACCGCCGCCATGCTCATCGCCTACGTCCTGCGTTTCGAGGACGCCACCTGGAGCCCGCCGACCGTCGCGGGGTCCTTCTCACCGTCCTACCTCGCGGTCTCGGTGGTCCTGGCGACCGCATGGTTCGCCGCGCTCGAGCTCGGACGGACCCGGGACCACCGCGAGCTCGGCTCTGGCCCGACCGAGTACGCACGGGTGTTCCGGGTGTCCTGGCAGCTCTTCGCCCTGGTGGCGATCATCGCGTTCGTGCTGCGACTGGACATGGCCCGCGGGTACCTCGCGATCGCGTTCCCGGTCGGGGTCGTCATGCTGCTCGGCGCGCGCCACCTCGCCAGGCGTCGACTGGTCGCCCGCCGCAGGGCCGGTAGCTGCATGACCACCGTCCTGGTGGTCGGAGAACCGCCCAAGGCCGCCGACCTCATCGAACAGCTCGGGTCCAACCCCGCATCCGGTCACCACGTGCGGGGGGTGTGCGTGACCTCGAGCGCACCGATGGTCGACGAGGTCGCCGGGGTGCCCGTGCTGGGGGGGATCTCGGACGTGGTCGCGGCCGCCGAGCAGATCGGCGCCGACAAGGTGGCCGTCACCGGGTCGGAGGTGCTGACCTCCAAGGCCGTGCGCCAGCTCAGCTGGGACCTGGAAGGCAGCGGGGTCGAGCTGGCCCTCGCACCAGGCCTCGCCGAGGTCGCGAGCCCTCGGGTCCAGACCAGCCTCGTGAACGGCACCGCACTGGTGCACGTCGACGAGCCGCAGTTCAGCGGGTCCAAGTACTTCATCAAGTCGGTGACCGACTGGGTCGCCGCTCTGGTCCTGACCGTCGCGCTCGCGCCGGCACTCGTCGGGATCGCCGCACTGGTCAAGATGACGAGCCCGGGGCCGGTGTTCTACAAGCAGGAGCGGATCGGCCGGAACGGCGTCCCCTTCCTGATGTGGAAGTTCCGCTCCATGAGCGTGGGCGCTCACGAGATGCGCCACGAGCTCTCGCACCTGGACGAGGGACAAGGAGCCCTCTTCAAGGTCAAGGACGACCCACGGGTCACACCCGTCGGCCGAGTCATCCGGCGGTACTCCCTGGACGAGCTGCCGCAGCTGTTCAACGTGCTCCGTGGGGAGATGAGTCTGGTCGGACCCCGTCCCAACCTCCCCGACGAGGTGAGCACCTACGAACGCCACGTCCACCGACGCCTGTACGTCAAGCCCGGGCTGACCGGTCTGTGGCAGGTGAGCGGAAGGTCCGAGCTGTCCTGGGAGGAGTCGGTTCGGCTGGACCTGTACTACGCCGAGAACTGGACGCCTTTTGGTGACTTTCTGGTGCTTCTTCGCACCATCAAGGTGATTATCTCACCCACCGGCGCCTATTGATCACGACTTGATCACGACGCGGAGGGGCCGGGCACCAGAGATGGTGCCCGGCCCCTCCGCGTTTCGCCCGAATCCACCGCTCTGTTACGCGCAGATGTGAAACATGTCACCGCCGTGAGAACTCAATGTGATATACGGTCCGCCGATCCCCGGGGTGTGTCGCTTTTCCTTTGACCCCGCCCCTTGAGGATCTTTCTCGTGAACCACCACCGCCCCGCCCCCTCGACCCTGCGCACCGCCCCCCAGCGCCGGCACCGACGGCTCGCCGTAGCACTCACCGCCCTCGCAGCCCTCACGGTGAGCGCCTCGCCCGCCGCAGCCGGCGAACCGGGACCCACCACCGACGGCGTGTTCACCACCCCCACGCCGACCGATCAGACCGAGCTCACGTGGGCCCCACCACAGCTCGAGAATCCGGAGATCATCGACGTCTCCGCCAACCGACGGTGGATGCGGCTCGACGACAACCGGGACTACGTGCTGCGCATGCCCCCCCACCAGCTACGTGGGGCGCGCGGCATCAGCGTCGTCGGCGGGCGCAACGTCGTGCTCATCGGCGGCACCATCCTCATCCCGGGTGGGACCCCCGACGACGGCATCAGCAACCGGGCCCTGTACTTCAAGGACCAGACCGGTGTGCTGCACGTCGAAGGACTTCACCTGACCGGCACCGGCATGGGCGAAGGGATCCAGCTCGACCAGCGCAAGGGCGCGATCGTCCAGCTGCAGAACATTCGCGTCGAGACCGTCCGAGGCTCGCAGGACGGCCACCACGCCGACATCATCCAGACCTGGGCCGGGCCCCGCGTGCTGCGTGTGGACCGCCTCTCCGGATCGACCGACTACCAGGGCCTGTTCCTGCTGCCCAACCAGTTCGGCACGCAGGCCGAGCCCGAGGTGATGGACCTGCGACGGATGGACATCAGAGGCACCTGGCGCAGCGCCTACCTGATGTGGCGCGACCGTCGGTCGTGGCCGCTGGAGGTCCAGGACGTGTGGCTCACACCGCGCGCTCTCCACATCAGCCCGAGCCTCTACCTGTGGCCCAAGGGAACGACCGGCCCCGGGACCGAGGCGTGGTCGGACATCGAGCTCGGGACCCCGCCCGGCGGGCAGTTCGTCCCCCCCGGCACCGCCGGCCTCGGCTACGTCTCCCCCGGTTACGCGATCAACTGACCGGCCCTTCAGCCGGGACCTGCGACTCGTCGGGCCCACGGCTCTGCAGGAAGAAGGCACCCAGCGCACCCGCGAGGGTCGCGAAGACCGCCACCGAGTAGACACCCAGCACCACCTCCACGACCCTGGCCGCCCCTGCGGGGGAGGCCAGGGTCGACCCCGTCACGGTGGAGTGCGCCGCCCCGTGCAGGGCCTCGGCGTAGGAGTCGAAGGCGTCCAGGATGAACAGCAGCCGGCTCGACGCCAGGCACCCCGGACCTGCCGCGCACCCCGGGGACGTCAGGCGTGCGCGGCAGGGAGGTCGGCGAGCACCGACCACAGCGAGCGCAGGTCCGGGTACGTGCGGTCGGGCAGCTCACCCAGACGCGCGATCACCGCCGGGCGCGCGCCGCCCAGGACGGCAGCAGTCACCAGTGCGCTGACCCCGCAGGGGCCCTGCGCCAGGGCCGGGCCGGCGACACGGGCGATCTCGATCTGGGTGGCTCTCATCGGGGCTGGTCCTCCGCATGTGGGTGCTCGCGGGCACAGCGTGCACCAGGCCCTCGGCGGGCACCTGGGACGAGGGTCCCCCGCAGCCGGTGACCCGTGGGCCCCACCGGTCTGTCAGGAGTGTGGTCCGGGCCGTGCGGTCCGCCCCGGACGGGTCTAGCCTCAAGGGGCCCAGCACTCGCGACGAGGGAGGTGCCGTGAGCGACTCGACCACGGGGTTCGACGCGGCAGTGATCGCGGTCGGCGCAGGCGCAGACCCCCAGGACGAGGCCCGGATCGTGTGCGGGCAGCTCACCGGCGGCGCACGGCCGGAGCTGCTGCCGACACCGCTCCCGCGCACGAGCCCCGCGGACGTCAGGACCGCACCGCGATGAGGGCACAGGCGACGCGAGCCCTCAGGATCGTCCCGCGGCACGGCTCGCTCCCGCGCGCCCGGCACTGGGTGCGGGACCACGCACGCCGGTCGGGGATCCCGTCGGCGGCCGTCGGGATCGTCGAGCTGCTCACCAGCGAGCTGGTCGCCAACGCCCTGACCCACGGCCCCGAGGCGGCGGTGGACGTGCAGGTCAGCGGTGACCGCACCAGCTTCACGGTGCGGGTCACCGACGGCGACACCACCCCACCGGTGGTACGCAGCACCGGCCCCGAGGTGCCGGGAGGCCAGGGCATGCGCCTGGTCGCGCGGCTGGCCAGCACGTGGGGCGTGGACGTGCACGAGCGGACCGGCAAGACCGTGTGGTTCACGGTCGTCGCACGCTGACCCCCACGCACCCCGGGCGGTGAGCCCTCAGCGACGGCCCACGCACCAGGTCACGGCACCGCGCGCGTGACGTCCACCTCAGCGTTCAGGCGCAGCTCGTCGAAGTGCGTCTCCAGGGCGGCGAGCTGGTTGAGGACCCGCCCGCGGTCGTCCGCGACGGGTGCCCCACCGTCACCGGCCAGGTGCGCCAGGGTCACCTCGCGCAGGTGCGCACGGAACCGCTCCTCGAAGTCACCACCGGCCTCGCGGGCGACCGAGGCGTACAGCACCCGGGGTCGGCCCCGGGTGGCCCGGTGCTCGATGCTGCGGGTCACGAAGCCCGCCTCCACCAGCCGTTCCAGGTGCTCACGGGCCGTGTTGACGTGGACGCCGGCCTCCTCGGCCATGTCCTCCACACCCAACGGCACCTCGGACCGCTGCAACGCGTGCAGCATGACCAGGCGACTCTCGGAGGCCAGGGCCCGGAACGGGGACGTCCTACGCTGGGGCACGCGCCGATTATCAACGGCGAACACCGTCGCAACATGGGACGTTCGGTCGGTACGGTGGCTCGGTGACCACACCCGGGGGCCACGGTCCGGCACGACGGGCGACGGTGATCGTTGCCTCCGACCGCTGCGCCCAGGGACTCGTCGAGGACAGGTCTGGGCCCCGCGCGCGCGACACGCTCGAGCCGCTCGGCTTCACCGTGGACGTGGTCGTGGTCCCGGACGGCGTCGACACCGTGCGCCAGGCCCTCGAGCAGGCGATCGACCGCGGTGCAACCGTTGTGGTGACGTCGGGGGGAACCGGGGTCGGCCCCCGTGACCTCACCCCCGAGGCCACCGCCCCGCTGCTGGCCGTGGAGCTGCCCGGCATCGCCGAGGCCCTGCGCCGTCACGGCGAGCGGCACGTCGCGACCGCGGTCCTGTCCCGGGGGCTCGCCGGCCTCGCCGACGGACCCCACGGCAGGGTCGTGGTGGTGAACCTGCCCGGCAGCCCGGCGGGGGTCGAGCAGGGCATGGACGTCCTGCGGCCGCTGCTCCCCCACCTGCTGCACCAGCTCGACGGAGGTGACCACCGGTGATCGCACGCCTGACCACCGACCCGCTCGACCCGGCCGAGCACCTGGCCGCGGTGGCCCACCCGGCCGCCGGCGCGGTCGCCACGTTCCTGGGCCAGGTGCGCGACCACGACCCGGCCGTCGAGGGGCAGGTCAGCGCCCTGGAGTACAGCGCCCACCCCGACGCCCGGACGATGCTGCACGACGTCGCCAACCGCCACGCCCAGGTCGAGGGGGTGCTGGGGGTCGCGATCAGCCACCGCACCGGGCACCTGCCCGTGGGGGACGTCGCCGTGGTGGCCGCCGTCGCGACCGCGCACCGGGCCCTGGCGTTCGAGGTGTGCGCCCGCCTGGTCGAGGACGTCAAGGCCGAGGTTCCGATCTGGAAGAAGGAGATCCTCACCACCGGCGAGCACGTGTGGGTGGGGCTGTGACGGGGGTGCCGATGCTGCAGGACTCGTTCGGACGGGTCCACCGCGACCTACGGATCTCGCTCACCGACAGGTGCTCCCTGCGGTGCACCTACTGCATGCCCGCCGAGGGCGTGCCGTGGTTGACCAGCGACCGCATGCTCTCCACCCACGAGATCGTGCGCCTGGCCGGTGTGGCGGTGAGCCTGGGCGTCGACGAGATCCGCCTCACCGGCGGGGAGCCCCTGCTGCGCCCTGACGTCGTGGACGTGGTGCGGGCCCTGGCCTCGCTTCCCGGTGGACCGGAGATCTCCCTCACCACCAACGCCCTGCGCCTGCCCGAGCTCGCCGGCCCCCTGAAGGACGCCGGGTTGGCCCGGGTCAACATCAGCATCGACACCCTGGACCGTGAACGGTTCGCCAAGCTGACCCGACGGGACCGGTTGCCGCAGACCCTCGCCGGGATCGCCGCCGCGGACGCCGTCGGCCTGCACCCCGTCAAGCTCAACGCCGTGGCGATGCGCGGGGTGAACGACGACGAGGTCGTGGACCTCGTACGGTTCGCCGTGGACCGCGGGTACGAGATGAGGTTCATCGAGCAGATGCCACTGGACGCCGGGCACACCTGGGACCGCACCCAGATGGTCACCCAGGCCGAGATCCTGGCGTCCCTGCGCACCGAGTTCGACCTGACCGAGATCCCCGGGCGCGGTGCCGCGCCCGCCGAACGCTGGTACGTCAACGGCGGGCCCCGGACCGTGGGCGTGATCGCCTCGGTCACCGCACCGTTCTGCGGGGCGTGCGACCGGGTGCGGCTGACCGCCGACGGCCAGCTGCGGGCCTGCCTGTTCGCCCGCACCGAGACCGACCTGCGCACCCTCATGCGCGACGGAGCCGACGACGAGACCCTCGCGAACGCGTTCCGCAGCTGCCTCGCCGGCAAGAAGCCGGGCCACGACATCGACGACCCCACGTTCCTGCAACCCGACCGGCCCATGAACGCCATCGGCGGCTGACACGCCCTACCGACGGGCGTCGGCGAACGCCGGGTAGGGCGGCAGGGCGAGGAGCAGGTCCACCAGGTCCCACCCCAGGGCAGCCGAAGCGAACCGATGGGCGCACTCGGCACCGCTCCCGAGGATCGAGTCGTCCGGCACACAGCAGAGCATTGCACGGCGCCGTCACGCACAGGCGTGGACCGGCCGGGGTGCGGCAGCACCGCTGGGGTACGTTCGTCGGGTGGACCTGCGGACGCACATCCTGGGACGTTCCGGCGAGCTCCTCTTCTTCGCCGTGACGCCGCCCCGGGCGACCACACCGCCGGCGAGGATCCAGGAGATCGCGGACGCCACCGCTGCGCGCCTCCAGCCGCTGGAGATCGACGGCCTCGTCCTCTACGACATCGACGAGGAGAGCGACCGGAACCCCGAGGAACGGCCCTTCCCGTTCCTGCCGACGATCGACCCGGCCGACTACCTGGCGCAGCACCTGCGAGACGTCCCCGCACCGGTCATCGTCTACCGGTCCGTCGGCAAGTACGACAGGCCGGCGCTCGAGGCGTGGCTGCGCGCCCAGGACGCCCGGCGGACGTCGACCGTCTTCGTCGGTGCGTCCTCCCGGGAGACACCGGTGAAGACGACCCTGGTCGACGCGCAGGCGATGCGGGCCGAGATCCGGCCCGAGCTCCTGCTCGGCGGCGTCGCCATCCCCGAGCGTCACACCCGCAACGGGCAGGAGCACGCACGGCTGCTCGCGAAGCAGGCCGCAGGGTGCTCGTTCTTCGTCACCCAGGTCGTCTACGACGCCAACGCCGCGAAGAACCTCGTCTCGGACTACTACTACGAGTGCGCGGCGCGTCCCGGTGTCTCTCCAGCACACGTCGTCTTCACGCTCTCGGTGTGCGGATCGGTCAAGACCATGCGGTTCCTCAACTGGTTGGGCGTCGACCTACCGCGCTGGCTCGAGAACGAGCTGGTGCACGCCGACGACACCCTCCAGGCGTCGCTCGACCACGCCCTGGCCATCGCGACCGACCTGATCGCCTACTGCCGAGGGCTCGGCATCCCGTTCGGCTTCAACGTCGAGAGCGTCTCGAACCGCCGCGACGAGATCGACGCCTCCGTCGCCCTCGCGGCCGACCTCAAGACACTGCTCCGGCGGCCCGAGGGCCACGACTCGACGCGCTGAGCGGCGGCGTCAGCCCCCGGCGAACGGTGGGAGGACGTCGACCGTCGCACCGGACGGGACGGGCGCGTGGGGGTCGGCCGAGCGGACGCCGTCCACGAGCACCGAGCACCTGGCCCACACGTCCTCCAGCTGGTCCCCGTGGCGGGACACCGCTGCACGTCGCGCCTCGGCGACGGACGCCGCCTCGAGCGGCTCGCTGTCCGTCCCGGCGGCCTCGGCGGCGGCAGCGAAGTAGCGGACGGTGATCACGAGGGGGTCCTCCACTGCTCGAGCAGCCGGTTCACGTGCGCGGACACCCGGTCGAACGCCTCACGGTCTCCCGCCCCGGCCCCCACCGCGATGCCCGTCAGGTAGGAGGTCAACGGCACTGCGGGGCGTGCCACCCCGTGGGCGGTCTCGCGCGCGAGGTCAAGGACCGCCTCGACGTCGACCGCGTCCGGGTGGACTCCCAGCTCGTCGGCCAGGTGCGCCACCCACCGGTACAGGTCACCGCCCACCGGCTGGTGACCACCACTGCTCGTCGCAGGACCCTCAGCGTTCACGACACCCCTTCACGGTTCATGGTGGAGGCCAGCTGCTCGACAGCCTCCCACGTGTCCGCGTCAGCCGTGACACCGTCGGCGTCCTGGACCGTCACCAACCGCAACCGGCCCACCAGTCGGCGCACCGCCACCCCGTGCACACCGCCCTCGGCGTGCAACGCGTCCAGGGCCGCCACCAACGGCGCCCTCCGGTACAGCCCCACCAGGGGCTGGTGCCGCCCGTCGGCCACCATCACCCCCCCGTCGGCGTCGCCCGCCGCACCGACCGCGTCCACCAGGGCGGGGACGGCCCGTGCCGCGCGCGGCACGTCGCACGCCAGCAGCAGCACCCACGGCGCGCCGGTGCGCCGGACTGCGGCGTCGACACCGGCGACGGGACCGCCCAGGGGCGGGTCCTCCATGACCGTCACCACACCCTCACGCGCCAGGTGGTCCGGACCGGCGACCACCACACGGGCCGCGCCGGTGGTCGCCACCAGGACGTGGTCCAGCAGGCTCCGTCCGGCGACCTCCACGTCAGGTTTGCTCACACCCCCCAGGCGGCGCCCCTCACCGCCGGCGAGCACCACCGCGTCCACCGGGTCCCCGGCCACGACCAGCGGCCCCGCACCAGAGCGGGGCGTCGCGGGCGACGGGGTGGTCACGGTCGGGTCCAGTCCCCCGAGCGCCCGCCCGACTTCGCAGTCACGCGCACGTGCTCGATGGACGCGGTGCGATCCATGCCCTTGACCATGTCGACCACGGCCAGGGCAGTCACCGTCACCGCCGTCAACGCCTCCATCTCCACACCGGTGCGGTCGGCCGTGCGGACCGTCGCGGTGACGTCCACCCCGTGGTCGGTGACGTCCAGGTCGACCGTCACCCCGTGCACCCCGATGACGTGCGCCAGGGGCAGCAGGTCGGGGGTGCGCTTGGCGGCGGCGATGCCCGCCACCCGCGCGACCGCCATGACGTCACCCTTGGGGACGGTTCCCGAGCGCAGGGCCTCCACGACGTGCTCCGCGCACCGGACGGTGCCCTTCGCGGTGGCCTGCCGGACCGTGGGGGTCTTGGCGGTGACATCGACCATGCGGGCGTGACCGGCGTGGTCCAGGTGCGTGAACGGCTGCCCACCGGTGGGCGCAGGTGGTGCCTGCTCTGTCATGACGTGGTCCTCATGACCGTCAGCCTGTCACCGGGCAGCACCTGCTCGGTAGTCGCCGGGACCACCGCCAGGCCCTCGGCCCGCGCCAGGCCCGCCACCAGGTGCGACCCCGAACCGCCCGCCACGGCCCGGTGGGCCTCCAGCCGGGTGCCGGTCTGCACCAGGGTCACGGGCATCAGCTGGGTGCGGCCCGCAGGGGTGCGCCAGTGCTCCGCGGCGACCGCCGTCACCTGGGGCCGGTCCAGGTCGCGGGCACCCCGCAACCGCATGATCGCCGGGCGGACGAACACCTCGAACGTCACGTGGGCGCTCACCGGGTTGCCCGGCAGGCACAGCACCGGTGTGCCGCCCGCCAACCGGCCCAGACCCTGGGGCTTGCCCGGTTGCATGGCGACACGCACGAACTCCACACCGGGAGAGTCCGCGAGCGCCTGCTTGACGACGTCGTAGGCCCCCACGCTCACCCCGCCGGAGGTGAGGATCAGGTCGGCGTCGCCGTCGTGGGCCTCCAGGACGGCCGCCAGGACGGCCGGGTCGTCCGGCACGGCCCCCACCCGCACCACGGTGCACCCGGCGCGGTGGGCCGCGGCGGCCAGGAGAACCGAGTTGGAGTCGGGGATCTGCCCGTGGGCGGGTTCGGCACCGACGGGGACCAGCTCGGTGCCGGTGGAGATCACGACCGCGCGTGGCCGACGGTGCACGGTCAGGACGCTCTGCCCGACGGACACCGCGGCGGCCATCTCGGCCGGTCCCAGGAACGTCCCGGCTGTCAGGACCACGTCCCCGGGGTTGACGTCCTCCCCAGCCCGGCGGATGTGCGCACCGAGGACGGGGGCCGTGGTGATCGTGACGTGCTCGGTGCCGCCGTCGGTGTGCTCCACCGGGACGACCGAGTCGACCCCCGCCGGCACGGGCGCGCCGGTCATGATCCGCACCGCGGTCCCCGGGGCGACGGGGGTGTCGTGGCTGGTGCCCGCGGCGATGTCGGCGACGACGGGCAACGTCACCGGTGTGCCGGGGCCGGCGGCCGCCGTGTCGGCGTGGTGGACGGCGTACCCGTCCATGGCCGAGTTGTCCCACCGGGGCAGGGTGCAGGTGGCGACCACGTCGACGGCCAGGACGTCGCCCAGTGCCTCCAGGACGTGCCGGGACTCGGTCGGGACGGGTGTGACCAGGTCCAGGACCGCGGACCGGTGCTCGATGACGGGACGCACGACGCCGCTCAGCCGCACCCGCCGGGCCGTGTCTCGGTGGTCTCGGTGGTCTCGGTCATGGGGTCCTCCTGTGGGGTGGGTGAGCAGCGGGGCCGGACGGCCCCACCCCCGTGCGGCTGCACCGGGGCCAGGTTAGTGGGACGGGTGGGGCGGTTCGCCCGGGGGCGGTCACCGGTCGACCGCCCGCAGGACGCCGTGGGCGCCGCGCTCGGCGTCGGGACTCTCAGCCGTGATCTTGTCAATGTCAGCCACGCCGGACGGTTCACCCAGGGGCAGCTCGGACTGCACGAGCAGCAGCTCGTGGTCACGTCCGGCAGGTCCGAGGGTTCATGACGACGACGCCGAACATCCCCGCGACCAGGGCTGCCACACCCGGTGCGAGGAGCAGGAGACGCGAGCCCTCTTGCGCGCCTCCCACAGGAGAAACTGCGCGACCGGCGACCGGCGACCGGGACCCAGGTCCCCGCAGCCCTCACGAGCGGGGTCACGCGGGACGGTGCACGGTCGCGCTCACCCGAGACCGAGGAGCCGACGGGTGACGACCTCCACCTTGAGCAGGGCGACGTCCCCGACCGCCCCGAATCGACGCTGGAGTCTGGTCGGTGACACCGCCCTCAGGTCTTCGCACTTGATGTAGCTGGTTGCCGTCAGCCCTGAGGACCCTGGTTCGACCTCGACGTGGGTCGGACTTCCCCTGTGCGTCCGGGTGAGCGGGACGACCGAGACGACGGGCGGCTGGGAGTCGAGCCACGGTTGAGCAGACAGGACCAGCACGGGCCGCACGAGAGCCTGCTCATGACCTACTGGATCACCCAGATCCGCAAGATAGATCTCTCCTCGCCTCACCAGCCGTCGGCCCCGAGCGCGTCGTCGCCCCTGTCGGCGAGGCCGTCGCCCAGTGCGACAGACGCCAGCCGATCGCCGGCACCGCCCGCATTGGTGGTGCGCACTGCCTCCCAGAACTCGCGCTCCTCGGTCTCGTCCAGCGCACGTTCCAACGCCTTCGCGAGCGTGGTCTGGTCGTGCCGCGCCCTCGCAGCGAGCCGATCCCGAAGGTGGCGGGGCACCTTGATGGTGGTCATGGTCGACATACTGCGGAGTATACCGGTGGGGCATACGCAGAGGAAGGCTCTCGGGCAGATGCAGCAGCCATGACCTGGGGCCCCGCGATCATCGGCGCGGCGACGCGGCGACAGCACCCACGGAGTCCTCGGGCTCCTCGATGCGACCGCGGAGTCCCGGGGAGTGGTCGCGCATCGTGCGGTGCACGGTCACGTGCATCCAGATCGACGAGACCAGGGTGAGGACGAACAGGATCAGGAACGCCGACTGCGGCATTCCGGTCCAGGCCTGCACGCAGGCGGACATCGGTGGCAGGAAGGACCCGCCCAGCGCGCCCAGGGTGCCGACCAGCCCCCGACGGCGCCGACGTCGGCCGGGTACGCACCGAACACCACCCCGTAGTACCGGCTGAACTGCCACACGCGGACGTCCCGCAACGGGGTGAGCATCTCCTTCAAGGGGCGGCCCCTGCCCGGGGTGCGGTCCTGAACAGGTGTGAGCCGCTAGATCGCCACCGTCGTGACGACCAGCAGCAGCGTGTACGCGACGGCGGTGTCGTGGGTCACGGCGCCACGCTGGCCACGACACCCGGGAGGAGCGCGCCGAAGGGCCGTGACAAACGCTCGTGGGAGCATCGCCCCTGGTCCGCCGCGATCTCACGGTCACCCGCACCCGGGCGTGCGGACATGGTTCCACGGCGGTAACCGCCAGACGTCATGACCGAAACGCCATCTTCCTAGCGTCATGACATCGACAGGCCCGCACGGGCCCGCACCCGCACCCGCACCCGCACCAGGGGGACCCGATGTCTGCAGCCGTCAGCACCACACCACCACCGAGCCCGCAGGGCGCCGGGCCCGCCACCGAGACCGACGTCGTCGTCCGTCGACGTGGACGCTGGATCGACCACTGGGACCCCGAGGACCCCAGCTTCTGGGAGAACGGCGGGCGGCGCACCGCACGCCGCAACCTCTTCCCGTCGATCTTCGCCGAGTTCCTCGGGTTCGCCGTCTGGGCGTCCTGGAGCATCGTCGTGCCCCAGCTCGCGGCCGTCGGGTTCGCCCTGACCGTCGACCAGCAGTTCTGGCTCATCGCCATCCCCGCCCTGGTGGGCGCCACCCTGCGCATCCCCTACACGTTCGCCGTGCCCCTGTTCGGGGGGCGCAACTGGACGATCATCTCCGCGCTGCTCCTGCTGCTCCCTGCGAGCGCGCTGGCCTACGTCGTCACCGACCCGACCACCCCGTTCTGGATGCTGCTCGGCGTCGCCGCGCTCGCCGGCCTCGGTGGCGGGAACTTCGCCTCGTCCATGGCGAACATCTCGTTCTTCTACCCCGAGCGTGAGAAGGGCAAGGCCCTCGGGCTCAACGCCGCCGGCGGCAACCTCGGGACCGCCGCGGTCCAGTTCGCCGTGCCGCTCGTCATCGTCGCAGGAGCCGGCCTGGCCCTGGAGCGCGCCGGGCTCATGTTCATCCCGCTGATCCTGGCCGCCGCGGTGCTGGCATGGCGGCGCATGGACAACCTGTCCGGCGCCAGCGCCGACTACAAGTCCTTCGGCGCCGCCGTCCACAACCGGCACACCTGGATCATCTCGTTCCTGTACATCGGCACCTTCGGGTCGTTCATCGGCTACTCCGGGGTGTTCCCCACCCTGCTGCGCGGACAGTTCCCGGAGGTCACCCTCGCGATCGCGTTCCTCGGCGCCCTGGTCGGGTCCCTCGCCCGGCCCGGCGGCGGGGTGCTCGCCGACAAGCTGGGCGGGGCCCGCGTCACCATCGCCGCGTTCGTCGTCATGGCCCTGGGCGCGATCGGGGCCGTCGTCGCCCTCAACGTGCACAGCTTCTGGCTGTTCATGGGGTCGTTCCTGGTCCTGTTCGTCGCCACGGGCGTCGGCAACGGCTCCACCTACCGCATGATCCCCGCCGTGTTCCAGGTCGGCGCCACCACGGCCGAGCGTGCAGCACGGGCCCGCAAGGCCGCTGCCGGGTGCATCGGGATCGCCGGTGCCGTCGGCGCGTTCGGCGGGTTCCTGATCCCCCGCGGGTTCGCGGCGTCCGACGCGATGACCGGCTCGCTGACCACCGCGCTGTGGGGCTTCGTCGCCATGTACGCGGTCATGGGCGTGGTCACCTGGTGGGTGTACCAGCGGCGCACCTCGACCCTGGCGGCCGCGGGCATCTGATGACCGACACCCACTGCCCCTACTGCGCCCTGCAGTGCGCCATGACCCTCACCGGGCCCGACGACGCGGCCCGTGAGGTCGGCGCCCCGGTGACGGTCGCCGGGCGCCAGTTCCCCACCAACCGTGGCGGCCTGTGCCAGAAGGGGTGGACCAGCGCCCAGGTGCTGCGCACCCCCGACCGGATCACCGCACCGCTGGTCCGCGGGGACGACGGGGAGCTGCACACCACCACCTGGGACCACGCCCTGGACGTCGTCGAGGACGGCATCCGTCGGGCGTGGTCCCGGGGTGGGCGCGACAAGGTCGGGGTGTTCGGCGGTGGGGGTCTGACCAACGAGAAGGCCTACGCCCTGGGCAAGTTCGCCCGCGTCGCCCTGGGCACCCCCTTCATCGACTACAACGGGCGGTTCTGCATGGCCAGCGCCGCCGCCGGCGCCAACCGGGCGTTCGGCGTCGACCGCGGGCTCCCGTTCCCGCTCGCCGACGTCGGCGGGGCTCAGGCCGTGCTCGTGCTGGGCTCCAACCTGGCCGAGACGATGCCCCCGTCGACCGCGCACCTGGCCGGGGCGCGCGCCTCCGGCGGGCTCGTGGTCGTCGACCCGCGGCACTCCGCGAGCGCCGCCCTCACCGACGACGGGCACGGGGTGCACGTGCAACCGGTCCCCGGGACCGACCTGGTGGTGCTGCTCGCACTGCTGCACGTCGTGTGGGCCGAGGGCCTGGCCGACGAGGAGTACCTGGCCGCCCGGGCCACGGGCGCCGACCAGGTGCGACGCAGCGTCGCGGCCTGGTGGCCGGAGCGGGCCGAGCAGGTGTGCGGCGTGCCGGCCGCCCAGCTGCGGCAGGTGGCACGGCTGCTCGCCGACGCCGCACCCCACCGTGGCGGCGGTGGCGCGTACGTCCTGACCGGGCGGGGGGTGGAGCAGAGCACCCAGGGCACCGCGACCGTCACCGCGGCCATCAACCTCTCGCTCGCCCTGGGCCTGCCCGGGCGCGAGGGGTCCGGCTACGGGGCGATCACCGGTCAGGGCAACGGGCAGGGCGGGCGCGAGCACGGCCAGAAGTCCGACCAGCTGCCCGGCTACCGCAAGATCGACGACCCCGCCGCCCGTGAGCACGTGGCCGCCGTGTGGGGCGTGGACCCCGCCTCGCTCCCCGGGCCCGGTGTGCCTGCCGTCGAGCTGCTGCGACGCTGCGGCACAGCCGAGGGGCCCCAGGTGCTGCTCGTGCACGGGTGCAACCTGGTGGTGAGCGCCCCGGACGCCGACCGTGTCCGTGACCGGCTGGCGGCCCTGGACCTGCTGGTGGTGTGCGACTTCGTGCCGTCCGAGACCACGCGCCTGGCGGACGTCGTGCTGCCGGTGACCCAGTGGGCCGAGGAGAACGGGACCATGACGTCGCTGGAGGGACGGGTGATCCGTCGGCGCCCCGCGCTCGCACCACCGCCCGGGGTACGAACCGAGCTGGAGGTGCTGCACGACCTGGCCGTGAGGCTGGGCGTCGAGCACGGCTTCCCCACCGACGCGTCCGTGGTCTTCGACGAGCTCGCCCGCGCCAGCGCCGGCGGGGTCGCGGACTACAGCGGCCTGAGCCACCGTCGGCTGGACGAGGCCGAGGCCGCCGGCGAGGGACTCCACTGGCCGTGCCCCGCGACCCCCGACGCCCCGCACCCCGGCACCCCGCGGCTGTTCCTCGACCGGTTCCCCACCCCCGACGGGCGCGCCCGGATGGTGGCCGTGGACCACCTGGGACCCAGCGACGACCTGCGCCCCGACGCCCCGGTGTACCTCATCACCGGGCGGGTCCTGCAGCACTACCAGTCCGGCGCCCAGACCCGCCGGGTGCCGGCGCTCGCCGCCGCACAACCCGAGCCGTTCGTGGAGATCCACCCCCTGCTCGCCGACCGGATCGGCGTCCAGGACGGAGAGATGGTCCAGGTCACGTCCACCCGTGGGACCGCCACCGCCGTGGCGCACGTGACCGCCGCCGTCCGCCCGGAGGCCGTGTTCATGCCGTTCCACTGGGCCGGTGAGGGCAGCGCCAACCGCGTCACCACCGATGCGGTCGACCCCATCTCGGGCATGCCCGAGTTCAAGGTGTGCGCCGTGCAGGTGCGCGCCGTCCCCACGCAGGCACCCGCGCCTGCGCAGACGACGGAGGTGATGGCATGAACCGGCACGTGGTCGTGATCGGGCACGGGATGGTGGGGTCCAGGTTCGTCGAGGACCTCCTGAACCGGGCCCCCGACACCCACGTCACCGTGCTCGGTGAGGAGGGGTACGAGCCCTACAACCGGGTGCTCCTCAGCGAGGTGGTGGCCGGCAAGGTCGACGTCGCGTCCATCGCCCTGGGTCACGTCGCGCCCGGCGGCGCGCACGTACGGCCCGGGACCACGGCGCTGGCCGTCGACACCGGGGCCCGCACCGTCCGCACCAGCGACGGCGACGACGTCCCCTACGACGCCCTGGTCCTGGCGACCGGTGCCCGTGCCCGCATCCCCGAGGTGCCCGGCCTCATGCCACCGCCCGCCGGGGTGCACGCCCTGCGGACCCTGGACGACGCCCGTGAGATCGTCGCCGCCACCGTCAACCAGACCCGTGCGGTGGTGGTCGGTGGTGGGGTCCTGGGGTTGGAGGCGGCGTGCGGGCTCGCGCGGCGTGGCCTGGACGTCACCGTCGTGCACGTGGGCCCGCACGTCATGGACCGGCAGCTGGGCGACGAGGCCGCCGACGCCGTCATCCACGGCCTGACCAGGCTCGGGATCGCCCACCGCACCGGGACCACGTGCACCGAGGTGCTGCACGAGCCCGGCCCGGACGGTGGCGTGGCCCACGTCCGCGGGGTCCGTCTGGCCGACGGTGAGGAGCTGCCCGCCGGGCTGGTCGTCCTCACCGCGGGGACCGTGCCCGAGACGACCCTGGCGTCCCACGCCGGGATCGCGACCGACCGTGGCGTCCTCGTCGACGCCCACGGCCGCACCAGCGACCCCCACGTGCACGCCATCGGCGACTGCGCCCAACCGCCCGAGGGCGCCACCGGTCTGATCGCCCAGGGCTGGGAGCAGGCCAGGCGCCTGGCCGACCGGCTCGCCGGCACCGCCGTGCCGGTGGCGGAGGTGGCCACGCTGCCCGCTCCGCCCACCGACGTCGTGCGCGTCAAGGCCCACGGCCTGACCGTGGTCACCATGGGTGAGACCCGGCCCTCCGTGCCGCGCACCGGGTGCCGCACCGTCCGGCTCAGCGACCCCGAGGGTGGACGCCTGGTCGAGGTCGTCGTCGACGGTGAGCACGTGGTGGCCGCGACCTGCGTGGGGGCGCCCGAGGTCGCGGCCGACCTCACCACCACCTACACCCGGCGCACCCCCGCCCCGCGCGACCCGGCCCAGCTGCTGCTGCGGCGCATGGTCGGGGCCGGGGCCGGCCCCGAACCGTCCCCCACCCTGATGCCCGACCGCGCGACCGTGTGCCGGTGCAACGGGGTCACCAAGGGCGACATCGTGCAGAGCTGGCGCACCGGTGCCCGGTGCACCGAGGACGTCGCGCGCGCGACCCGCGCCACCACGGGGTGCGGCGGGTGCACCGACGCGGTGTGCGGCCTGGTCGACTGGCTCACACGCTCCGACCCGGGCCCCGCCGCGGTCCAGGACCGCGCACCCGACCCCGCGCACGCCTGAGTCGACCGGCACCGCCCGACGCGTTGCACATGTGCTACATTCCGGTCATGGAGAACATCGGGATTCGTGAGCTCCGGCAACGCGCCAGCGACGTCATCCGCGAGGTCGAGAGCGGTCGAGCCCTGACCGTGACGGTGAACGGACGCGCCGCCGCCAGGATCGTGCCGCTCGCCAGTCGTCAGTGGCGCACGTGGGACGAGGTGGGCACCCTCCTGGCCGGCCCGGGCGCACCCGATCTCCGACAGGAGCTCGCCGAGCTCGACCTCGCCACCGAGGTGGTCGACCCGTTCGACCGTCACGCATGAGGACGATCCTCGACACGAGCGTCCTGGTGGCAGGTGGAGTCGGCGAGGTCTCGGGTGAGCTCGCCATCAGTGCCGTCAGCCTCGCCGAGATCCACTTCGGGGTGCTCGTCGCCCGCAACGACGTCGACCGGGCCAGGAGGCTGCGCCTCCTGACAGAGCTGACCAGCCGGTTCGATCCCTTGCCCGTCGACGCGACGGTCGCATCGAGCTTCGGCCTGCTCGCCGCCGCGGTCAAGCACGCGGGCAGGCAGCCACGCCCACGGAGCATGGACCTCCTCATCGCTGCGACCGCCCACGCCCATGACGCCCGCCTCGCCACGCTGAACGCAGGCGACCTCGTCGGCACGACCGATCTGGTGGAGGTGGTGGACCTCTCAACGACGCGGTGAGGGGCGAGGAGTCCACCCCGGTGGTAGGCAGGGTGCATGTGGTTCGACACGTGGGGGGACCTCGCCCGGGTGCTGCTCGTGGGCTCCACGGCGTACGTCACCCTGCTGGTGCTGCTGCGGGTGCTGGGCAAACGGACCCTGGCCAAGCTCAACGCGTTCGACCTGGTCGTCACCGTGGCCCTCGGGTCGACCCTGGCCACGATCCTGCTCAACGCCGACGTGAGCTGGGCCGAGGGCGCGCTGGCGCTCGCACTCCTCGGTGGTCTCCAGCTGGCGGTGTCGTCGGTGACCGTCCGCGTGGACCGGGCGCGGTCCGTCGTCACCTCCCGGCCCCGGCTGGTGCTGCGGGACGGAGAACCGGACCACGAAGCGCTCCGCGCCCAGCGCCTGACCCTGGACGAGCTGCGCCAGGCCGTCCGCAGCTCCGGGGCCGGCGGTCTGGACCAGGTCGCCGCGGTCGTGCTGGAGAGCGACGGGTCCCTCAGCGTCATCACCGACCAGGGTGACGGACGAGCGATGGAAGGTGTGCAAGGGTGGGGGCCGCACCTCCCATGATCTGACGCCGACCGACACCGTACGGAGAACGATGACCTTCGACGTCGCGGCGCTCCTGGGCCTGGTCCAGGGCGTGTTCATGTTCGTCCCGGTCAGCTCCTCAAGCCACCTCGCCCTCACCCAGCACTGGCTCGAGGGACGTGGGGTCCCCGTGCCCCCACCCGACTCCCCCGAGGCGATCTTCGTCAACCTGGTCCTGCACGTCGGCACCCTGGTGTCGATCGGGATCGTCATGCGTGCCCGCCTGGCGAACCTGGCCACAGGGATCGTCAGCGAGCTGCGGACGCCGGCCGGCCAGGACCGGCCCGCCGTGCGCTTCGCCCTCATGATCATCCTGGGGACCGCGGTGACGGGGGTCCTCGGCCTCGGGATCAGGGAGATCGCCCCGTTCGCGCTCGGCAGCCCGACCGTCATCGCGATCATGCTCGTGCTCACCGGCGTCATCCTGTGGTGGACCGACAAGGCCCGCCCCGGGACCATCGAGAACCCCGGGGCCAAGGCCGCCATCGGAGTAGGGATCGCGCAGGCTCTCGCCCTGCTCCCCGGCCTCAGCCGCAGCGGGCTGACCATCGCCGCCGGCCTCGCCCTCGGCATGAAGCGCGCCCAGGCCGCCGAGTTCACGTTCATCCTCGCGATCCCCACCATCCTCGCCGCCACCCTCGTCCAGGCCCTCGACATCCTCGCCGTCCGCGAGCCGTACCAGATCCCTTGGGGCGCCCTCGGTGTCGGGTTCCTGGTCAGCGCCGCCTCCGGCACCGTCGCGCTGCTGCTCGTCCTGCGGCTGCTCTACGCCGCACGGTTCCGCGTCTTCTCGCTGTACGTCTGGGCCCTGGCCGCCGTCGTCCTCGCCCTCCAGGTCGCCTGACCCACCCCCCGCACCACCCCCGCGACCCACCACCCCCGACCGCGCCACCCCCGACCGCGCCACCCCTCCGGGGCCCGCTGCACTCCAGCGCCAGGACGAGTGGGACCGATCGGTGACGGAATCCGCAACAGATCGGTCCCACTCGTGCAGCCGGTGCCCGTCGATGACAGCTGGCGGAGCAGCGTGCGGGGGGTGGGGGTGGGGGGGTGGACGACCCGGCCCACCCCCGCACCGGGGCCGAGACCAGCGCAGACGGTCTTGTCAACGGTGCCGAACACAGTTATGTCTGTATTACAGGGAGCGCGCCAACCTCTGCGTCGGTCCAGCCAATGATACGCACTACGTCGCTGAAAAGCGGACACACCTCGCACGACGGGTGCGCTGGCGTGAACAATTGGTTTCGGGTGTTGCTGCGCCTATGACAGGCAGGCAGTATCGAGGTCGTGACCCTTGCGATCGCATCCTCTCGAAAGACGGCGTCCGATCGGTTGCCCGCATTCGTGGCGACGACCGGTGGGCACCTTGTCCAGATGAACCTGATGGCGCCGTTGCTCGAGCCGGAGCGGCACGAGGATGCGCTCTGGATCACCCACGCCTCACCCCAGAGCGAGAGCATGCTCGCGGGCCGCAACGTCATGTACGTCCCGCCCATCCACGCACGTGAGTGGCACAACGTCCTGCGTCGCACCCCCACGGTGCTCCACGCCCTGCGTCGGAACCGCGTCGACACCGTGTACAGCACCGGTGCAGCGCTCGCCCTCGCAGCGCTACCCGGCGCCACCCTGGTGGGAGCGCAACCCCGCTACATCGAGAGCCTCGCCAGATCGAGCGGCCCCTCACTGTCCGGGCGGGTGCTGGAACGTTTCCCGTGGGTCACCGTGAACACCCAGTACCCGCAGAACGCCAACGACCGGTGGCGCTACGAGCACAGCCTCCTCGACTCGTTCACCGCAGAGCGCGTCGAGGACGCACCGGCACCGCGCAAGATCTTCGTGACGCTCGGGACGGCACGCCCCTGGCAGTTCCGGCGCCTCGTGACCCGCATGCTCGACATCCTGCCTGCCGACACCGACGTCGTGTGGCAGACGGGTGTCACCGACGTCTCGGACCTGCCGATCGACGCGCGTCCGATGCTCTCGGACGCGGAGTTCCGCGCAGAGATCGAGCAGGCCGACGTCGTCGTCACCCACTCCGGGTGCGGCACGTTCATGCGGTGCCTGGCGGCCGGCCGGATCCCCGTCATGGTGCCGCGACGGGCCGCCCACCGCGAGCACGTGGACGACCACCAGGAGCAGATCGCCACCGTGGCCCAGTCACGTGGGCTGGCGATCATGCGGGAGGTGGACGAGCTGACCAATGCCGACCTGCAGCTCGCAGCAGCCAGACGGGCCCTGCCGGCACCGATCGTCCCCCGCCCGCGCCCCGGGAGCCGCTCATGACGTCCGCCCCCCACCGCTCCGAGCTCACGGCGGACATGCCGCCCAAGCCACGGGACTGGTCGGTGGTCCATGACTTCTGCTTCGACTTCGGCGGTGCCGAACGCGTCTCGGCGCTCCTCAGCCAGGAGGTCGCCGGCGACGGGCCTCTCATCTCCCTGGGCGGCGACCCCACCATGTTCTCGGACGCCGGCGTCGAGGAGGTCGTGATCCGCCACCCGCGCGCATTCCGGCCCGGCACCTACCGGCAGGCGTCGCTCGCGGCACCGCTCCTGTCACGGGCGACCGCGCCGATCGAGGGGAACCTGCTGGCCTCGTCCTACGCCTTCTCCCATCACATGCGCGCCACCGGCAAGAAGGTCGTGTACTGCCACACGCCTCTGCGTCAGGTGTGGAGCGGGGCCGAGATGTACACCAGCTCGGTCCCCGGCCCCGTGCGGGGTCTCGCGAACGGGGCGATGCGCCTTCTGCGGTCCCTGGACCGTCGCGCCGCGCACGAGGCATCGGTGTACGTCGCGAACAGCCACGCGGTCGCCGAGCGGGTGCGCCGGTACTACGGCATCCAGCCCGCGGCAGTCGCCCACCCCCCGTACGACGAGGCGTTCCACCCCCGGGCCCTGGCCCGCGAGGACGTGTACGTGTGGGTCGGCCGGATCGTCGAACCGTACAAGCGGCTCGAGCCCCTGCTCGAAGCGTTCCGACGCACCCCCGGACGCCGGTTGCTGGTCATCGGTGACGGTCGCGACGGTCCACGCCTGCGGATGGGCGCACCACCCAACGTCACGTTCCTCGGCCCCAGGACCACGCGCGAGATCGCCGAGGCGTACTGCACGGCCCGTGCAGTGCTCTTCCCCAGCGAGGACGACTTCGGGCTCGTCCCGGTGGAGGCGATGGCGTGCGGCACCCCCGTGATCGCCCTGGGCCGCGGCGGCGCGGTGGAGACCGTCGTGGACGGCGACACCGGGATCCTGTTCCCCGAGTCCGAGCCAGCCCACATCGTCGAGGCGATCGACCGGTTCGAGCGAACGTCCTGGGACGACCGGAGGATCACCACGCACGCCGCGCACAACTTCGGGCGCGAGGCGTTCGTCCGCACCATGCGGGACGTCCTCAACGCCGCGTGAGCAGCTCAGTCGCCGCTCACGTACCCCGGTGAGACGTAGTCGACACCGGCGACACCGTCAGGCACGAACGGACCGTCCGGCGGCGCACCGACCTCGACGCCGTCCCACCAGTTCTCGGGCTGGTCGTCCCGCCAGAGGACCGAGCCCCGCCGGGTGTCCTGCTGGGCGCGGTCCACCCACACGTCCTCGATCGTCATGGGCCAGCCGCGCTCGTCCCGCCACAGCAGGTAGCCGGCGTCCGGCGTGCCGGTGATGTCCACCCGGCGCAGGTGGAAGGCGTCGGGCTCGGGCTGGTCGCCGAACTCCTTGGGCAGCAGGAAGAAGCCTTGGTACTCGGTCGACCCGCTCAACCCGTCGACACGCAGCTCACGTGGCCCGGCCCACGTCTGGATGATGTCGGCGTGGTGCTCGGGGGGCCCCGCCCGCACGGTCTCGAAACGCAGGTTCTGCAGCTGGACGACGGCGCCCTGCCGTTGGTCGAGGTTGATCCCCTCGGCGAGCTCGGGGCCCGAGAACAGCACACCCTCGACGTGCACCACGCCCGTCTGGTCCTTGAGGTAGAGGCCACGCACGTCCGGGCCGGTCTGCCCTGGGCGGCTGATGTGGATCTCCCCCCCGATCATCACCACGTTGCGACCGCCGTTGAGCACCACGCCCCCCGGGACGTCGAGGGGCTCCGGGGGCAGCTCGATCACGTAGTCGCGATCAGGGTCGAGGTCCAGGCTCGCCCGCCCGGCGTCGACCTCGATCGTCTCCGGGTCCTCCAGCGGGGGCGGAGCCCAGGTCAGCGCCTCCTCGGCGACGGCGGGCACCGGCTCCGGAGCGTCGGGCGTCTCCGTAGGGACGGCGGGCTCCTCGGCGGCCCCGGCACCCTCCGGCCCGGACGGGGGCGGACCCGCGAGGTCCTCCTGGTCACGCCCGGTCACCAGCACCGCGACCAGCCCGACCACCGCGGCCACCGCGACACCCGAGGCGAGGAGCGCAGTGCGCCGCCACGCCTGCAGCGCGGCCTGGGTCACGGCCGCAGCGCCCCCGTCGGCCGGCTCGGCGTCCTGGTCGCTCGACGGCTGCTGGAACTCCACGTGCTGCGGTCGACTCACGCCCACTCCCCCTCGGCTCGTCCTGGTCCCGCCGCGACGGCCCCCAGGACCGGTCGGCGACGTACCGGACCCCACCAGGCTAGGCGCATCCCGCCCCACGTGCGCACACCGACCCACGTGCCACAGTGGAACGATGACGAACCGGCTCGCGACGTCCACGTCCCCGTACCTGCAGCAGCACGCCGGCAACCCCGTCGACTGGTACGAGTGGGGCGAGGAGGCGTTCGCCGCCGCGCGCGAGCGCGACGTGCCGCTGCTGATCTCCGTGGGGTACTCGGCGTGCCACTGGTGCCACGTGATGGCTCACGAGTCGTTCGAGGACGAGGCCACCGGGGCGTTCATGAACGAGCACTTCGTCAACGTCAAGGTCGACCGCGAGGAGCGGCCCGACGTCGACGCCGTGTACATGACGGCCACGCAGGCGATGACCGGTCAGGGCGGGTGGCCCATGACGGTGCTGGCCACCCCGGACGGCGAGCCGTTCTTCTGCGGGACGTACTTCCCTCCGCGTCCCGTGCAGGGCATGCCGTCGTTCCCGCAGGTCCTGGCGTCGGTGGCCGCGGCGTGGCGCACCCGTCGGGAGGAGGTCCTGGGCAGCGCCCGGACGATCCGCGACGCGCTCGCCTCCCCACGCCCTCAGGCGCTCCCGGAGGACGGGCCCGCCACCGCCGACCCCGAGGTCCCGGCGCGGGCGCTGGCCGAGCTCGCGCGGTCGTTTGACCCGACCGCCGGGGGGTTCGGCGGCGCCCCGAAGTTCCCGCCGTCGATGGTGTGCGAGTGGCTGCTGCGGCACGTGGCCCGCGTGGGCCGGGACGCGGCCCCGGAGGCCCTGACCATGGCCGAGCGGACGCTGGGGCAGATGGCCCGCGGGGGTCTTCGGGACCAGCTCGGCGGCGGGTTCGCCCGCTACTCGGTGGACGCGCAGTGGGTCGTGCCGCACTTCGAGAAGATGCTCTACGACAACGCGCTCCTGCTGCGCGTCTACACCCACTGGTGGCGCCTGACCGGGGACCGGCTCGCCCACGACGTCGTGACCTCGACGGCGGAGTGGATGCTCCGCGAGCTGCGCACCGCCGACGGCGGGATGGCGTCAGCCCTGGACGCCGACAGCCTCGACGCCCAGGGCGTGGCCCGTGAGGGGGCCTTCTACGTGTGGTCGCCCGAGCAGCTGCGTGACGTGCTCGGCCCCGAGGACGCCGCGTGGGCCGCGGACCTGCTCGAGGTCACCGGGGCGGGGACGTTCGAGCATGGGCTCTCGGTGCTGCAGATGCACCTGGACCTCACCGACGACGAGCGGCCACGGTGGGTCTCGGTGCGGGACCGTCTGCTGGCGTCACGGGAGGGCCGCGCCCGCCCCGCGCGTGACGACAAGGTCGTGGCGGGCTGGAACGGCATGGCCGTGGCGGCCCTCGCGGAGGCCGGCGCGCTGCTGGAGGTGAGGCACTGGGTGGACGCCGCGACCGAGGTGGCCGGGCTGGTGCTCAGGGTGCACCTGAAGGACGGGCGGTTGCGCCGCACGTCCCGGGACGGCGTCGTGGGAACCGCCCCGGGCGTGCTCGAGGACTACGCCCACATGGCCGACGGGTTGCTCGCCCTGTTCCAGGTCACCGGTGAGGACCGGTGGCTCACCGCCGCCGGAGACCTGCTGGAGACCGTCCTGACACGGTTCGGTGACGGCGCCGGGGGCTTCTACGACACCGCCGAGGACCAGACCGACCCCGTGGTCGCGGGGTTGCGTCGGCCCCGGGAGATCGGGGACGGCCCCACCCCTGCCGGTCAGCCCGCCGCTGCGGGTGCGCTGCTGACCTACGCGGCCCTGACCGGGTCCACCCGGCACCGTGAGGCCGCCCAGCAGGCACTGCGTGAGCCGTGGTCGGTGGCGGTGCGGGTCCCGCGAGCCGCCGGGTGGGCCCTGGCGGTCACCGAGGCGATGCTCGACGGCCCGCG
>NZ_AXCZ01000001.1 GCF_000767165.1 Cellulomonas bogoriensis 69B4 = DSM 16987 | reverse complement strand
CGGCGTCCCCGCCCGTCGCGACCGGCGCACCCGATCGTGCGCCGCTCACCGTCGCCGCCCGATGACCACGTCCCAGGCCCGGCCCGGGCGGACCCCGGAGGCTGTGGCGGCACGCCCGGCAGCTGTCGCGGTGGCCCTCACGTTCGCGCTGAACGGGTTCACGTTCGCATCCTGGGCCTCGCGCATGCCCGCGGTGCGCGACGGGCTCGTGCTCAGCCCCCGGGAGGTCGGCCAGCTGCTGCTCGTCGGCGCGGTGGGCTCGCTGGTCGCGCTCCCGCTGTCGGGCGTGGTCGTGCAACGGCTGGGTGCCCGACGCACCGTCACCTTCTTCGCGCTCCTGACCGTCACCGGACTCCTGGTGGCCGGTGCGGGCGTGACGGCCACCACCGTGTGGGTGGTCGCCGGTGGCCTCCTCCTGTTCGGGGTCGGGACGGGCATGTGGGACGCCGCCATGAACCTCGAGGGCGCTGCGGTCGAGCAGCAGCTGCGCACGTCGGTCATGCCGCGCTTCCACGCCGGGTTCTCGATCGGCACCCTCATCGGTGCGGGCTGCGGTGCGTTGGCGGCCTGGGCAGGGCTGCCCCTACCCGCCCATCTGGGCGTGGCGCTGTCGATCACGGTGGTGGGGGTCCTGCTCTGCGTCCGTCGGTACCTGCCCGAGGGCGCGCACAACCCGGCGGCCTCCGCACCCGGGCAGCCCCGTCGTGGTGCCTTGTCGGCCTGGGGCGAGCCCCGCACGCTGCTCATCGGGTGCGTCGTCCTGGCGGCCGCGCTCACCGAGGGCGCTGCCAACGACTGGGTGGCGCTGGCGGTCGTCGACGGGTTCGGTACCGGTGACGCCGCGGGCGCACTCGGCTTCGCGGTCTTCGTGGCGGCGATGACGGCGATGAGGTTCGGCGGCACGGTCCTGCTGGACCGGTTCGGTCGGGTGCCGGTGCTGCGGCTGTCGTCGAGCCTGGCGCTCATCGGGCTGCTGGTCTTCGGGATGTCCCCGTGGCTGTGGCTCGCCGTGGTCGGGATCGTGGCCTGGGGAGCCGGTGCCGCGCTCGGGTTCCCGGTCGGCATGAGCGCGGCCTCGGACGACCCCGCCAGGGCTGCTCCGCGCGTGGCGGTCGTGGCCACGGTCGGGTACAGCGCGTTCCTGGCCGGGCCCCCGCTGCTCGGGCTTGTCGCCGAGCACGTGGGGTACCGGGGCGCGCTCCTGGTGATCGCCGCGCCCGTGGTCGTCGGGCTCCTCGTGGTGCGTGCGGCGGCGCCGTTGCCCACAGCGGTGCGGTCGGGCGACGGGCCGGCGCCTAGCCTGGACCCGTGACCACCCACCCTGCCCCCCGCGCCACCGCTCCGTCCCTCGCCGAGCTCACCACCCTGCGCCTGGGCGGCCCGGTGGGCCGTTACGTCGAGGCCGACGACGAGGCCGCGCTGGTCGCCGCGGTCCGTGACGCCGACGCCGCCGGCGAACCGGTCCTCGTGCTCGGAGGTGGGTCGAACCTCGTCGTGGACGACGCCGGCTTCGACGGCCTGGTCGTGCGGGACCTGCGGGCGCAGGTCCGGGTGGAGTCCGCCGACACCTGCGGTGGCGCGAGCATCTCGGTGACCGCCGGCACCCCGTGGGGCCAGGTCGTGGACCGCGCCGTGGACGAGGGGTGGGTCGGGGTGGAGGCCCTCGCGGGAATCCCCGGCTCCACGGGCGCCACACCGGTGCAGAACGTCGGCGCCTACGGTCAGGAGGTCGCCGGGGTGCTGTCCACCGTGCGCGTCCTGGACCGCCAGGAGGGACGGGTGCGGACCCTCGCCCTCACCGACCTCGGCCTGGGCTACCGCACCTCGGTCCTCAAGCGCTCCCTGCGCGGTCCGGGCGGCGCCCCCACCCCGTGGTACCCCAGCCCGCGCTTCGTGGTGCTCGAGGTCGGTATGCAGCTGCGACTCGGTTCTCTCTCGACCCCCGTGGCCTACGCCGAGCTCGCCCGACGCCTGGACGTCCCGGTCGGGGGCCGGGCGCCCCTGGCAGAGGTGCGGGACGCGGTCCTGGAGCTTCGGGCCGGCAAGGGCATGGTCCTGGACGCCGAGGATCCCGACACGTGGAGCGCGGGGTCGTTCTTCACCAACCCGGTCCTGGCGTCAGAGCTGGCCGCGACCCTGCCCGAGGGCGCCCCCCGCTACCCGGTGCGCGCGCCCCGGCCGGAGCGCAGCACGGGACCGAGCCTGGGTGCGGTCGACCCCGAGCTGGTCAAGACCAGCGCCGCCTGGCTCATCGAGCACGCCGGGTTCGGGCGTGGCCACGGCCTGCCCGGCGTGGTCGGCCTGTCCACCAAGCACACCCTGGCCCTGACCCACCGGGGCGGTGGCCGCACGCAGGACCTCCTGGCACTGGCACGGGAGATCCGAGACGGGGTCCGTCAGGTCTTCGGGGTCACGCTCGAACCGGAACCGGTGCTGGTCGGCTGCTCGCTCTGAGCGTCCGTCCCGGGCCCGTGCGGGTCGGCGAGCCAGCGGTCGATGCCTGCGAGCAGCCGGCGGGTCGTCCCCGGCGTCGCGCGCGAGGCCCGGACCGATCCCCGCGCCAGCTCGGCGAGCGCCCGGTCGTCCAGCCCGTGGACGCGGCGCGCGACCTCGTACTGCTCGACCAGGCGTGACCCGAACAGCAGCGGGTCGTCCGCGCCCAGCGCGAGCGTCGCGCCGGCGGATGCCAGCCGGCGCAGGGGAAGGTGCTCGTGCTCGGCGAACACCCCCAGGGAGACGTTGGACGCGGGGCAGACCTCCAGGGCCACGCCCCGCCGCACCACGTCGTCCAGCACCCGAGGGTCCTCCACGGCCCGGACGCCGTGGCCCAGCCGGTCCGGTTCCAGGTGCTCCAGGACGACCCCCACGTGGTCGGCCCCCAGCAGCTCGCCGCCGTGCGGCACGGATGCCAGGCCCGCTCTGCGCGCGATCGCGAACGCCGGCGCGAACTCGCTGGTCCGTCCCTTGCGCTCGTCGTTGCTCAGCCCGAAGCCCACCACCTGGCCGGGCCCGTCACCGGCGTACCTGGCGGCCAGGCGCGCCAGGGTCCGCGCGTCGAGCGGGTGCCGCATCCGAGAGGCGGCGACCACGACGCCGACCTCCACACCGGTGCGGGCACTGGCCGCCCGGGCCTCGTCCATGACGATCTCCAGGGCCGGGGTGAGGCCACCGACGAAGGGCGCGTACGACGTGGGGTCGACCTGGATCTCCAGACGGCCGGACCCCTCGGCCGCGTCGTCCTCGGCGGCTTCGGCGACGATCCGCCTCATGTGCGCCTCGGAGCGCACGCACGCCCGCGCCGCGTCGTAGAGGCGTTGGAACCGGAACCATCCGCGTGCGTCGGCCGGGACCTGCAGGGGGTTCCCGTCGAGCAGGGCGGCCGGCAGGCGCATGCCCTGGTGGGCGGCGAGCTCGGCCAGGGTCGCCAGCCGCATCGAGCCGGTGAAGTGCAGGTGCAGGTGGGCCTTGGGGAGCCGGGCCAGGTCACGCATCGGGTCAGTGTGCCAGCGGCTGCCGCGCCCGGCCCGTCGTGCGGTGCCCCGGACCCGGTCTCACCCGTCGTCGCGTCGTAGCCACCGGAACGTCCGCACCCCGACGACCAGGCCCACGACCAGGTAGGCCAGGAGGACCAGGGCGATGCGGTCGTGCTCCCAGGACCCGGCGGGCTCGAGGACGACGGCCGCGTCGGGCAGGAACACCGACCGCATCCCCTGCGCCATCCACTTGAGCGGGAACAGCGAGGCGAGCTGCTGCATCCAGCCGGGTAGGTCGTAGAAAGGGAAGAACACCCCGGAGATGAACTGCAGGACGATGACCACAGGTGTGACGACCGCCGCGGCCGATCGCGCCGAGCGCGGGATGGAGGAGAACGCGACCCCGCACACCGCACCGGCGGCGGTGCCGAGCACGAACACCCAGCCGAAGGTCAGCCAGCGGTCGGGGTCCTCGGGCAGCTCCACCCCGAACAGCCACGCCCCCGCGGCGACCAGCAGGCCCATCTGCACGACGCTGGTGACCAGCACCGATCCGGTCTTCCCCAGGAAGTACGCGGAGGGAGGCATGGGCGTGCTGCGCAGGCGCTTCAGAGCCCGGGTGTCGCGCTCCTCCGAGACGCTCAGCGCGAGGTTCTGGAAGCTGGACAGCAGCACCCCGGTGGCGATCATGCCGGGCAGGAAGTACTGCGCGAACGGCACACCGGGTTCGGGCCCGACGCGGTTCCCGTCCTGCCCGAACACCAGCGCGAAGATCGCGAGCATGACGATGGGGTAGGCGAAGATGAAGAAGACCGCGTCGCGCTCCCGGAAGAACTGCCGGATCTCCAGGCCGGTGCGGGCCAGGGCCAGCCGGGGGAGGGCGGGCAGCGCGGTGCGTGGCGGGCGCGTGGTGCGGCTCATGGCTCCTGGGCCCCCACGAGCGAGAGGTAGACGTCCTCCAGGGTGGGTCGCAGGACCTGGAGCCCGGGGACCTCGGCCCCGAGCCGGGACGCGAGCTCCTGCACCACGGCGGTCGGGGTGGCGGTGACGACCTCTCGGGGTGCGCCGTCCTCGGTCCAGCGCACCTGGACCCGGTCGGCCGCGGAGGCCCGCAGGGCCGCCGGCGTCTCGAGGGCGACGACCGTGCCGTCGCGGACCACCGCGCACCTGTCGGCGAGGTTGTCGGCCTCCTCCAGGTAGTGGGTGGTGAGCAGGATCGTGGCCCCGTCGTCCCGCAGGCGGCGCACCAGGTCCCAGAAGGACCGTCGTGCCTGCGGGTCGAACCCGGTGGTCGGCTCGTCGAGGAAGACCAGCTCGGGTCGCCCGACGATGCCCAGTGCCACGTCGAGGCGCCGGCGTTGCCCGCCGGAGAGGTGGCGGGTGCGGGTCCGGGCCTTGTCCGCCAGCCCGACCGCGGTGATCAGCTCCTCGGGGTCCCTGGGGCGCGGGTAGTAGAGGGCGAAGTGGCGCACGAGCTCCCGCACGGTGAGCTCGGCCTGGTCGTGGGCGTCCTGGAGGACGACACCGATCCGGGACCGCCAGGTCCGGTCGGCGCGCCCGGGGTCCGTGCCCAGGACGCTGACCTCGCCGGAGTCGCGGGTCCGGTGCCCTTCGAGGATCTCGACGGTCGTGGTCTTGCCGGCGCCGTTGGGGCCCAGGACCGCGACGATCTCCCCGTGCTCGACGGTCAGGTCCAGGCCGTCGACCGCCTGCTTGGTGCCGTACCGCTTGCGTAGGTCACGCACGTGGACGGCGGGGGTGGTGGTCACCGCGTCATCCTGGCCGAGCCGGTGAGTGCCGCGCCACCCCCGACGTGGGACGGGGACCCGCCCTGAGGCAGGTCCCCGTCCCGGGTGGTGCGTGTCGGCTCAGCCGGCCTCGGCGAGCAGGCGCTGGATCCGGCCCACGCCCTCGGCCAGGTCCTCGTCACCCAGCGCGTAGGACAGCCGCAGGTAGCCGCTGGGGCCGAACGCCTCCCCGGGGACTACGGCGACCTCGGCCTCGTCCAGGATCAGCGCGGCGAGCTCGGCGGACGTGGTCGGGGTGACGCCGCGGATCGTGCGGCCCAGGACTCCCTCGACGCTGGGGTAGGCGTAGAACGCCCCGGTCGGGGTGGGGCAGTGGACCCCGTCGATGGCCGAGAGCATCTCGACCATGGTCCGGCGCCGCCGGTCGAACGCGGCCCGCATCTCCTCGACGGCTGTGAGGTCACCGGTGAGTGCGGCGATCGCGGCCCGCTGGGACACGTTGGCGACGTTCGAGGACAGGTGGGACTGGAGGTTCGTCGCCGCCTTGGTGACGTCCACCGGCGAGATCATCCAGCCCACGCGCCAGCCGGTCATGGCGTACGTCTTGGCGACCCCGTTCAGGACGATGGTCGTGTCGGCGAGCTCGGGGACCGCCTTCACGATCGGGGTGAAAGCCGCGTCGTCGTAGAGCAGGTGCTCGTAGATCTCATCGGTGATCACCCAGATGCCGTGCTCGAGCGCCCAGCGGCCGATCTCCTCGGTCTGCTCGGGGCTGTACACCGCGCCGGTGGGGTTGGACGGTGAGCAGAACAGCAGGGCCTTGGTGCGGTCGGTGCGTGCGGCCTCCAGCTGCTCGACCGTGACCAGGTACTGCTGGTCGGCGCCGGCGAACACCTCGACGGGGTTGCCCCCGGCCAGGCGGATCGCCTCGGGGTAGGTGGTCCAGTACGGAGCGGGGAGGAGGACGTCGTCGCCGGGGTCGACGATCGTCGCGAAGGCCTGGTACACGGCCTGCTTGCCACCGTTGGTCACCAGGACCTGGTTCGCGGCGACCTCGTAGCCGGAGTCACGCAGCGTCTTGGCCGCGATGGCCTCGCGCAGGTCGGGCAGCCCCGCGGCGGGGGTGTAGCGATGGTTGGCCGGGGCGGAGCAGGAGGCGACGGCGGCGTCGACGACGTACTGCGGGGTCGGGAAGTCCGGCTCGCCGGCGCCGAACCCGATCACGGGCCGGCCGGCGGCCTTGAGGGCCTTGGCCTTGGAGTCGACGGCGAGCGTCGCGGACTCGGCGATGGCACCGACGCGACGGGAGATCCTGGGAGCGGCAGGTGTCTGGGTCACCCGTCCATAGTGGCAGAGCCGCGATGACCGCGAGCGTGTGTCCGCGAGCCCCGGGTGCCACCCGGGGCGTGTCGTGGGGTACCGTCGTCCGAGGTCGGGTGCGGGTTCCGCGGGGGCCGCGGTCTACGCGGTTCGCCCCAGGGGCGCGGAGCGCGTACACTCGACCGCTGGTGGTTGACCTCCGCCATGATGAGGCGTGCCCGTGAGGGTGCGGTCGGGTGCTGATCTGCCCGTCCGAGCGGATTCAGGGTGGTGGCGGTTCCACCGAAGGGCAGTGGCGCAATTGGTAGCGCACCGGTCTCCAAAACCGGCGGTTGTGGGTTCGAGTCCCGCCTGCCCTGCGTGACCGAGCCGTGACGGGTCGGTGCAGTGCACACGCAGGCATGTCGAGACCGAGGGAAGAACCGTGAGCGATTCCGCACCAGCGGCAGCGTCCGGCGCCGAGGGCGCCGGCCGTGGCACGCGCCCGGGCAGCGAGGATCGCCGTCGTGGGCTCTTCGGACGGATCGCGCTGTTCGTGCGCCAGGTCGTCGCCGAGCTCAAGAAGGTCGTGCGGCCCACGCGCCCCGAGCTCATCACCTACACGTCGGTCGTGCTGGTCTTCGTGGCCGTGGTGATGGCGTTCGTCACCGTGATCGACCTCGGTATCGGTACCGCCGTCGGCTGGATCTTCGGCGGCTGAGCGCCGCGTCACCGCCACCGCAGCCGTCACCGCAGGACCCTCACCCCAGAAAGCAGGTTGCCCTCGTGTCGCAGGAGCCGTTGGACCCGACCGAGCAGGACGAGCCGCAGGCCGTCGAGGCCGAGGTCGACGTGCCTTCCGAGCCCGAGGCCCAGCCCGATGGCGACCAGGCCCAGGCGGACGGTGACGAGGCATCGGTCGAGGTCCCCGCGGGCGACGCCGAGCCCGAGGAGCAGGACCCGGTCGAGGAGTTCCGCGCCGAGCTGCGCCGCCTGCCGGGGGAGTGGTACGTGATCCACTCCTACGCCGGGTACGAGAACCGCGTGAAGGCGAACCTCGAGAACCGCACCCAGAGCCTCAACATGGAGGACTACATCTTCCAGGTCGAGGTGCCCATGGAAGAGGTCACCGAGATCAAGAACGCCCAGCGCAAGGTCGTGCGCCGGGTGCGGATCCCCGGCTACGTGCTGGTCCGCATGGACCTCACGGACGAGTCCTGGGGGGCCGTGCGGCACACCCCCGGTGTCACCGGGTTCGTGGGTCACACCCACCAGCCGGTGCCCCTCACCCAGGACGAGGTCTTCTCCATGCTGGCGCCGACGCTCGCACCGGCGCCGCAGAAGGCGGCGCCCGCGGCCTCGGCCCCGCAGATCGCGGTCGACTTCACCGTCGGCGAGTCGGTCACCGTCACCGACGGGCCGTTCGACACCTTGCCCGCGACGATCTCCGAGATCAACGCCGAGGCGCAGAAGCTCAAGGTGCTCGTCTCCATCTTCGGCCGGGAGACCCCGGTCGAGCTGTCGTTCAACCAGGTCGCCAAGATCTGACCGGGCAGCGCCCGCGACAGCACTGCAACCGGGTCATCGCCCACGGCGTCGGCCCACGAACACGAGAGGGAAGGCATCATGCCCCCCAAGAAGAAGGTCTCCGGCCTGATCAAGCTCCAGATCAACGCCGGTGCTGCGACGCCCGCCCCGCCCATCGGCCCGGCCCTTGGTCAGCACGGCGTCAACATCATGGAGTTCTGCAAGGCGTACAACGCGGCGACCGAGTCGCAGCGCGGCAACGTGGTGCCGGTGGAGATCACGGTCTACGAGGACCGTTCCTTCACCTTCATCACCAAGACGCCTCCGGCGGCTGAGCTGATCAAGAAGGCCGCCGGCGTGGCGAAGGGCTCGCCCACACCGCACACGACCAAGGTCGCCTCGTTGACCCAGGACCAGGTCCGGGAGATCGCCCAGACCAAGCTCGAGGACCTGAACGCCAACGACATCGACGCCGCGATGAAGATCGTCGCCGGCACCGCCCGTTCGATGGGCATCACCGTCCAGGACTGACCTGACGGGTACGCCGCCCGGGCCGACCGGCCCGGGCGGGTGGCAGGGCCAGGCGCTGGCCCGACGACCACGACTGCACACAAGGAGACACGCAGATGGCACAGCGCAGCAAGGCGTACCGCCGTTCCGAGGAGCTGATCGACCGCTCCCGCCTGTACGCCCCTCTCGAGGCGATCCGCCTCGCCCAGAAGACCTCGACGATCAAGTACGACGCGACCGTCGAGGTCGTGTTCCGCCTCGGGGTCGACCCTCGCAAGGCCGACCAGATGGTCCGCGGAACCGTCAACCTGCCCCACGGCACCGGCAAGACCGCCCGGGTCATCGTGTTCGCGACCGGTGAGCGTGCCGAGCAGGCTCGGGCCGCGGGTGCCGACGAGGTCGGCGGCGACGAGCTCATCGCCAAGGTGGCCGACGGCTACACCGACTTCGACTCCGCGGTCGCGACCCCGGACCTGATGGGCAAGGTCGGGCGCCTGGGCAAGGTCCTCGGGCCCCGTGGGCTGATGCCCAACCCGAAGACTGGCACCGTCACCATGGACGTGGCCAAGGCCGTGGGCGACATCAAGGGCGGCAAGATCGAGTTCCGTGTGGACAAGCACGCGAACCTGCACTTCATCATCGGCAAGGCCTCGTTCAGCGACGTCCAGCTGGTCGAGAACTACGCCGCGACCCTCGACGAGGTCCTGCGGCTCAAGCCGTCGTCGTCCAAGGGGCGTTACATCATCAAGGCGTTCGTGACCACGACGATGGGTCCGAGCATCCCGCTCGACCAGAACAAGACGCGCAACCTCACGTCCGAGGACGACGCCGCCTGACGGCCCGTCCCGTCACGTCACCGCAGGCCGGTCCCGCTCGGGACCGGCCTGCGGTCGTCCCGGGCGGGTGCGACGACGCCCGTGCCTGGCGAAGGGGACCGACCCGATTTGGTCCTGGCCGGCCGATCCCGTAACCTGCTTGAGCCCAAGACCGCAGGTCGTCGTTCGCAAGCCTCCGGGCCAGTGATCGACCGAAGCTCCGCACTGAGCGGGGGCCGGCGCAGGTGAGTGACTCCGATGTGGTGGACCGTCAGCGGTCGTGCCCTACGAGCCCCGCGCCTGCGCGGGGCTCTTCTCATGTCCGGGGCGTGCACGACGCAGACCTGCGGCACCACCACCGGAAGGATTGCCATGGCGAGGCCGGACAAGGCAGCCGCAGTCGAGGAGCTCGCGGGTCAGTTCCGCGACTCCAACGCTGTCATGCTGACCGAGTACCGCGGGCTCAGCGTGGCGCAGCTCAAGCAGCTGCGTCGGTCGCTGAGCGGCAACGCAAGCTACGCCGTGGTGAAGAACACGCTGTCGGCCATCGCGGCCAAGCAGGCGGGCGTCGAGGGCCTCGACGACCACCTCAAGGGCCCGTCGGCCGTCGCCTTCGTGACCGGTGACCCGGTCGAGGCGGCCAAGGGACTGCGTGACTTCGCCAAGGCGAACCCCCAGCTCGTCATCAAGGGCGGTGTCCTCGACGGGCGCGTCCTGAGCGCGGGGGACGTCACCACGCTCGCGGACCTCGAGTCCCGCGAGGTGCTGCTGGCCAAGCTGGCCGGCGCGTTCAAGGCGTCGCTCTACCAGGCGGCGTACATGTTCACCGCGCCCACGGCCCAGGCCGCGCGCACCATCGATGCCCTGCGTGAGAAGCGGGCGACCGAGGACCAGGCAGCCTGACCTCAGGTCGGCACCTGCCCTCGACACACCACCCCACCTGCTCACGTGAGCAGGGCAACCAGGAAGGAACGCCACCATGGCGAAGCTCACCACCGACGAGCTGATCGACGCTTTCAAGGAGCTCACCCTCATCGAGCTCTCCGAGTTCGTGAAGGCCTTCGAGGAGGTCTTCGAGGTCACGGCGGCTGCCCCCGTCGCCGCTGTTGCCGCCGCGCCCGCCGGCGGCGGCGGCGAGGCCGCTGCCGAGGAGGAGAAGGACGAGTTCGACGTCGTCCTCGAGGCTGCCGGTGACAAGAAGATCCAGGTCATCAAGGAGGTGCGTGCGCTGACGAGCCTGGGCCTGAAGGAGGCCAAGGACCTCGTCGACGGCGCCCCCAAGCCCGTGCTCGAGGGCGCGAACAAGGAGACCGCGGAGAAGGCCAAGGCTGCCCTCGAGGGCGCCGGCGCCACCGTCACCCTCAAGTGATCGACGGCGTGCCCCACGAGGGCGCGCCGCGTTCAGCACCACCACGAGGCCCGCACCGATGGTGCGGGCCTCGTGCGTGCCGGGGCCCCGGCACCTGGGGACGACACGTGGCTGTCGGTCTCGGGCGCTAGCCTGGCGAGTGGCGGCTCGAGCCTGGGCTGGACACGCTTTGGGCGACCGGCTACGCTAGCGCTTTGCGCTGGCTTGTGCCTGCCCCCCTCAACTCGACCCTTCGGACCGCCCCTCGTGCAGTGGCCGGACCGAAGGTCGTGGGTGTGTGAGGACGGGCGTGCTGTCGGCCCGCGCGCGTGCACTCGATCCGCAGGGAAGGACCCCTCTTGGCTGCCTCGCGCACCCCTTCTGCTCCGTCCGCTGACGCTATCGCGAACCGCACCGCTTCGCGTCGCGTCTCCTTCGCAAAGATCTTCGAGCCGCTCGAGGTCCCTGACCTCCTCGGGCTGCAGACCGAGAACTTCGACTGGCTCCTGGGCAACGCCGCGTGGCAGGAGCGTGTGGCGGCCGCTCTGGAGGCGGGCCGACAGGACGTCCCCGAGACCTCGGGTCTGGAGGAGATCTTCGAGGAGATCTCCCCGATCGAGGACTTCGGCGGGACGATGTCCCTGTCCTTCCGCGACCACCGCTTCGAACCGCCCAAGTACACGGCGGAGGAGTGCAAGGAGAAGGACTTCACCTACGCGGCGCCGCTGTTCGTCACCGCGGAGTTCGTGAACTACACCACCGGCGAGATCAAGAGCCAGACGGTGTTCATGGGGGAGTTCCCCCTGATGACCGAGCGCGGCACGTTCATCATCAACGGCACCGAGCGCGTGGTCGTCTCGCAGCTGGTCCGTTCCCCGGGCGTGTACTTCGAGCGGACGCCGGACAAGACGTCCGACAAGGACATCTTCACCGCCAAGATCATCCCGAGTCGTGGTGCGTGGCTGGAGTTCGAGATCGACAAGCGCGACGCCGTCGGTGTCCGCGTGGACCGCAAGCGCAAGCAGTCGGTCACGATCCTACTCAAGGCCCTGGGCCTGAGCGAGGCGGAGATCCGCGAGGAGTTCGCCGAGTTCCCGGCGGTCCTGGAGACCCTGGAGAAGGACCACGTGTCCACCCAGGACGACGCGCTGCTGGACATCTACCGCAAGATCCGTCCGGGCGAGCCGCCCACGGTCGAGGCCGGTCGGGCGCTGCTCGAGAACTTCTACTTCAACCCCAAGCGGTACGACATGGCCAAGGTCGGTCGCTACAAGGTCAACAAGAAGCTCGGCATCGACGCACCCCTGTCGGACTCGGTGCTGTCCGTCAGCGACGTCGTCGCGACGGTCAAGTACATGGCGGCGCTGCACGCCGACGTCACGGCCCTGCCGGGTACCCGAGCGGGCGAGAGCGTCGAGGTCCGTGTCGAGACCGACGACATCGACCACTTCGGCAACCGCCGCATCCGTGCGGTCGGTGAGCTCATCCAGAACCAGGTGCGTACGGGTCTGTCGCGCATGGAGCGCGTCGTCCGTGAGCGGATGACGACGCAGGACGTCGAGGCGATCACCCCGCAGACCTTGATCAACATCCGCCCGGTCGTGGCGTCGATCAAGGAGTTCTTCGGCACGTCCCAGCTGTCGCAGTTCATGGACCAGAACAACCCGCTCGCCGGCCTGACGCACAAGCGTCGCCTGTCGGCCCTGGGCCCGGGCGGTCTGTCCCGGGACCGCGCGGGCATGGATGTGCGTGACGTGCACCCCTCCCACTACGGCCGCATGTGCCCGATCGAGACCCCTGAGGGTCCGAACATCGGTCTGATCGGCTCGCTCGCGACCTACGGCCGGATCAACGCGTTCGGGTTCGTCGAGACCCCGTACCGCAAGGTCACCGACGGCAAGGTCACCGACGAGGTCCACTACCTCACGGCCGACGACGAGGACCGGTACGTCATCGCGCAGGCCAACGCCGAGCTCGGTGAGGACGGCGGGTTCGTCGAGGACCGCGTGCTCGTGCGCGTCAAGGGCGGCGAGGTCGAGATCGTGCCGCCCACGATGGTCGACTACATGGACGTCTCGCCGCGCCAGATGGTGTCGGTCGCCACGGCGATGATCCCCTTCCTGGAGCACGACGACGCCAACCGTGCGCTCATGGGCGCGAACATGCAGCGCCAGGCCGTGCCGCTGGTCCGCTCCGAGGCGCCGCTGGTGGGTACGGGCATGGAGCGCCGTGCCGCCGTCGACGCCGGCGACGTGATCGTCGCGACCAAGCCGGGCGTGGTGACCGAGGTCTCCGCCGACCTGGTGACCGTCGCGAACGACGACGCCACGACGTCCACGTACCGGGTCGCGAAGTTCCGCCGCTCGAACCAGGGCACGTCCTACAACCAGCGGGTGCTGGTCGACGAGGGCGCCCGGGTCGAGGTCGGCTCGGTCCTCGCCGACGGTCCGGCCACCGACGAGGGCGAGCTCGCCCTGGGCCGCAACCTGCTGGTCGCGTTCATGTCCTGGGAGGGCCACAACTACGAGGACGCGATCATCCTCAGCCAGCGCCTGGTGCAGGACGACGTCCTGACCTCGATCCACATCGAGGAGCACGAGGTCGACGCCCGTGACACCAAGCTCGGGCCCGAGGAGATCACCCGTGACATCCCGAACGTCTCCGAGGAGGTCCTCGCGGACCTCGACGAGCGCGGGATCGTGCGGATCGGTGCCGAGGTCAGTGCCGGTGACGTGCTGGTCGGCAAGGTCACCCCGAAGGGCGAGACGGAGCTGACCCCGGAGGAGCGCCTGCTCCGCGCGATCTTCGGCGAGAAGGCGCGCGAGGTGCGCGACACCTCGCTCAAGGTGCCGCACGGCGAGTCCGGGACGGTCATCGAGGTCCGCACCTTCAACCGTGAGGACGGCGACGAGCTGCCCGCCGGCGTGAACGAGCTGGTGCGGGTGTACATCGCCCAGCGCCGCAAGATCACCGACGGTGACAAGCTCGCCGGGCGTCACGGCAACAAGGGCGTCATCGCCAAGATCCTGCCGGTGGAGGACATGCCGTTCCTCGCCGACGGGACCGCCGTGGACATCGTCCTGAACCCGCTGGGTGTGCCTGGCCGAATGAACGTCGGCCAGGTCCTGGAGACCCACCTGGGGTGGGTGGCCAAGCAGGGGTGGGACATCGAGCTCGCCGCGGACGGTGCGCAGTGGGCGGCGGACGTCCCGCCGGCTGCCGAGCGCAGCGCGCCGGGGACCCCGGTCGCGACGCCGGTGTTCGACGGTGTGCCCGAGAACGTCCTGACCGGTCTGCTGGACGTGACGCACACCAACCGTGACGGTGACCGGCTGGTCGACTCCTCGGGCAAGACGCGCCTGTTCGACGGCCGCTCCGGTGAGCCGTTCCCGGAGCCGGTCGCGGTGGGCTACATGTACATCCTCAAGCTCCACCACCTGGTGGACGACAAGATCCACGCGCGCTCGACCGGCCCGTACTCGATGATCACGCAGCAGCCGCTGGGTGGTAAGGCGCAGTTCGGTGGTCAGCGGTTCGGTGAGATGGAGGTGTGGGCGCTGGAGGCGTACGGCGCGGCCTACACCTTGCAGGAGCTGCTCACCATCAAGTCCGACGACGTGCCTGGTCGCGTCAAGGTCTACGAGGCGATCGTCAAGGGCGAGAACATCCCCGACTCGGGAATCCCGGAGTCGTTCAAGGTCCTCCTGAAGGAGATGCAGTCGCTCTGCCTGAACGTCGAGGTCCTCAACTCCGAGGGCGGGCACATCGACATGAAGGAGTCCGACGACGAGGTCTACCGGGCCGCGGAGGAGCTGGGCATCGACCTGTCCCGCCGCCCCAACGCCTCGAACGTCGAAGAGATCTGATCCGCTGCGGCCGGGGAGCGTCCCACGCTCCCCGGCGCCAGCCACCGGCTCCCACCGGCCTTGAACGGTGATACGGACTGACGAAGGAAGTAGGAACCTTGCTCGACGTCAACGTCTTCGACGAGCTGCGCATCGGCCTGGCGACCGCGGAGGACATCCGCAGCTGGTCGCACGGTGAGGTCAAGAAGCCCGAGACCATCAACTACCGGACGCTCAAGCCGGAGAAGGACGGGCTCTTCTGCGAGAAGATCTTCGGTCCCACCCGGGACTGGGAGTGCTACTGCGGCAAGTACAAGCGCGTGCGCTTCAAGGGCATCATCTGTGAGCGCTGCGGCGTCGAGGTGACGCGCTCCAAGGTCCGCCGTGAGCGGATGGGCCACATCGAGCTCGCCGCCCCGGTGACCCACATCTGGTTCTTCAAGGGTGTGCCCTCGCGGTTGGGGTACCTGCTGGACCTGGCTCCGAAGGACCTCGAGAAGGTCATCTACTTCGCGGCCTACATGATCACCGAGGTCGACGAGCAGGGCCGGGACGAGGACCTCCCCAACCTCCAGAACGAGATCGACCTGGAGAAGAAGGAGATCACCAACCGCCGCGACGTCGACATCGACAAGCGCGCCCGTCGCCTGGAGGAGGACCTGGCCCAGCTGGAGGCCGAGGGCGCCAAGGCCGACGCGCGCCGCAAGGTCCGCGACTCCGCCGAGCGCGAGATGGCCCAGCTGCGCAAGCGTGCGGATGCCGAGCTGGACCGCCTGGACCAGGTGTGGGACAGGTTCAAGAACCTCAAGGTCGCCGACCTCGAGGGTGACGAGCTCCTGTACCGCCAGCTGCAGGACCGTTACGGCAACTACTTCACCGGTGCGATGGGCGCTGCCGCGATCCAGAAGCGCCTGCAGGACTTCGACCTCGTGGCCGAGGCGGAGAACCTCCGCGAGATCATCCGGTCGGGCAAGGGGCAGCGCAAGACGCGTGCGCTCAAGCGCCTGAAGGTCGTGAACGCGTTCCTGACGACGACGAACAACCCTCAGGGCATGGTCCTGGACGCCGTGCCGGTCATCCCGCCGGACCTGCGTCCGATGGTCCAGCTCGACGGTGGCCGTTTCGCCACCTCGGACCTGAACGACCTGTACCGCCGGGTCATCAACCGCAACAACCGGCTGAAGCGTCTGCTGGACCTCGGTGCACCCGAGATCATCGTCAACAACGAGAAGCGGATGCTCCAGGAGGCCGTCGACGCGCTGTTCGACAACGGCCGCCGCGGACGTCCGGTGACCGGTCCGGGCAACCGGCCGCTCAAGTCGATCTCGGACATGCTCAAGGGCAAGCAGGGGCGTTTCCGCCAGAACCTGCTCGGTAAGCGTGTCGACTACTCGGGCCGTTCGGTCATCGTGGTCGGCCCCGAGCTCAAGCTGCACCAGTGCGGCCTGCCCAAGCAGATGGCTCTCGAGCTGTTCAAGCCGTTCGTGATGAAGCGGCTCGTGGACCTCAACCACGCGCAGAACATCAAGAGCGCCAAGCGCATGGTCGAGCGTGCACGCCCGCAGGTGTGGGACGTGCTCGAAGAGGTCATCACCGAGCACCCGGTTCTGCTCAACCGCGCGCCGACGCTGCACCGTCTGGGCATCCAGGCGTTCGAGCCGGTGCTGGTGGAGGGCAAGGCCATCCACCTGCACCCGCTGGTCTGCGGTGCGTTCAACGCCGACTTCGACGGTGACCAGATGGCGGTCCACCTGCCGCTGAGCACCGAGGCGCAGGCCGAGGCCCGCATCCTGATGCTGTCGAGCAACAACATCCTCAAGCCGTCGGACGGCCGTCCGGTGACCATGCCCTCGCAGGACATGATCATCGGCCTGTTCCACCTGACGACGGACAAGGACGAGGCGCTCGGCGACGGGCGTGCGTTCTCCTCCGTGGCCGAGGCGATCCTCGCGTTCGACCAGGGGACGTTGGACCTCAACGCGCGCATCCAGCTGCGCTTCCCCGAGGTCGTGCCGCCCACGGGTCTGGAGGTGCCCGAGGACTGGGCGCCGGGCGACCCGCTGCGCATGGAGACCACGCTGGGTCGGGCGCTGTTCAACGAGCTGCTCCCGGTCGACTACCCGTACATCAACGAGGAGGTCGACAAGAAGCGCCTCTCGGCCATCGTCAACGACCTCGCCGAGCGTTACCCGAAGGTCGAGGTCGCGGCGAGCCTGGACGCGCTCAAGGACGCCGGGTATCGGTGGGCCACGCGTTCGGGTGTGACCATCGCGATCTCGGACATCCCGATCCCTGAGGCGAAGACGGCCATCCTGGAGGACTACGAGGCGCGTGCGGCTCGTATCCAGGGCCAATACGACAAGGGTCTGATCACCGACGACGAGCGACGTCAGGAGCTCATCGAGATCTGGACGCAGGCGACCGACGAGGTCGCCAAGGCGATGCAGAAGAACTTCCCGCGCCACAACGGGCTGAACCGCATGGTCGGTTCGGGTGCGCGAGGGAACTGGATGCAGGTCCGTCAGATCGCCGGTATGCGTGGCCTGGTGGCCAACCCCAAGGGTGAGATCATCCCGCGGCCCATCAAGTCGAACTACCGTGAGGGTCTGTCGGTCCTCGAGTACTTCATCGCGAGCCACGGTGCGCGTAAGGGTCTGGCCGACACCGCCCTGCGTACCGCCGACTCGGGCTACCTCACCAGGCGCCTGGTCGACGTGTCGCAGGACGTCATCATCCGCGAGGACGACTGCGGTACCGAGCGGGGCCTGACCCTGCCGGTGGCGGAGAAGCTCGCGGACGGCACCCTGGTGCGCCACGAGAAGGTCGAGACGAGCATCTACGCCCGGACCGTCGCCACGGACGTGACGGCCGCTGACGGGTCCGTCGTGGCCCACGCCGGCGACGACGCGGGTGACGTGCTGATCGGCACGCTGCTCGAGGCCGGCGTCACGGAGATCAAGGTCCGCTCGGTCCTGACGTGCGAGTCGCGGGTGGGCACCTGTGCCCGGTGCTACGGCCGGTCCCTGGCCACGGGCAAGCTGGTCGACATCGGTGAGGCCGTGGGCATCATCTCGGCCCAGTCGATCGGTGAGCCCGGCACCCAGCTGACGATGCGGACGTTCCACACCGGTGGTGTGGCCTCGGCCGACGACATCACCCAGGGTCTGCCGCGTGTCCAGGAGCTGTTCGAGGCGCGCACCCCGAAGGGTGAGGGCACGATCGCGGAGTTCTCCGGGCGGGTCACGATCGACGAGTCCGAGCGGACGCGTCGAATCCTGCTCACCCCGGACGACGGCTCCGAGGAGATCGCGTACCCGATCACCAAGCGGTCCCGGCTGCTGGTCGAGGACGGTGACCACGTCGAGGTCGGCACCCAGCTGGTCCAGGGTGCGATCGACCCGAAGAAGGTGCTGCGGATCCTGGGCCCGCGTGCGACCCAGAAGCACCTGGTGGACGAGGTCCAGGAGACCTACCGTTCCCAGGGTGTGGACATCCACGACAAGCACATCGAGGTGATCGTCCGGCAGATGCTGCGTCGGGTCACGGTGCTGGACTCCGGGGACACGGACCTGCTGCCGGGCGAGCTCGCCGAGCGTGGGCGCTTCGAGGACGCGAACCGTCGGGCCATCGCCGAGGGCGGTCAGCCTGCCTCGGGTCGTCCGGAGCTGATGGGCATCACGAAGGCGTCGCTCGCGACGGACTCGTGGCTGTCGGCGGCGTCCTTCCAGGAGACGACGCGGGTGCTCACCGAGGCCGCGATGAGCGGGCGGAGCGATCCGTTGCTCGGCCTCAAGGAGAACGTCATCATCGGTAAGCTCATCCCGGCCGGTACCGGCCTGCCCCGGTACCGGAACGTGCAGGTGGAGCCCACCGAAGAGGCGAAGGCCGAGCTGTACCCGAGCTTCGGGTACGACGAGATCGACTTCCCGCCGTTGGGTGTCGGTTCCGGTGAGGCGATCCCGCTCGAGGACATCGACTTCGGCGACCTTCGCTGACAGCGTCCTGATGCGTCGGGGACCTGCCGTGCGGCAGGTCCCCGACGGCGTTGCGGCGCGCTTTGACGCTGTAGGGACCACCGGGTAACGTAAGCCCCTGTGCCCGCGTCGTCGGGCTCTCGTGCGTGCACCGCTCCGTTCGTAGCCTCCCGTGGGGAGGTCAGGCGGGTGCGGGGCCGGGGTGCAACCCGTGGGCACGGCCCCAACCGCTCTGCTCAAGGCGGTCGGTGTCGGGCCCGAACGGGGCGACACGCCCGGGTGCGGGGGTCGGAGTATGGCGTCGACGGGACGAAAGACCCCAGGAGCGGCGTCGTCGCTCCTCGTGACCGACCATCCGGCGGTCGACCAGACGAGCAGTACCGAGAGACACGGAGATGTAGTGCCCACGATCCAGCAGCTCGTGCGCAAGGGGAGGACGTCGAAGGCGTCCTCCTCGAAGACGCCGGCCCTCAAGGGCAGCCCGCAGCGGCGCGGTGTGTGCACCCGCGTCTACACCACCACACCCAAGAAGCCGAACTCCGCACTGCGCAAGGTGGCGCGTGTGAAGCTCTCGAGCCAGATCGAGGTCACGGCCTACATCCCCGGCGTGGGGCACAACCTGCAGGAGCACTCGATCGTGCTCGTGCGTGGCGGCCGTGTGAAGGACCTTCCCGGCGTGCGCTACAAGATCGTCCGCGGTGCTCTCGACACGCAGGGCGTCAAGAACCGCAAGCAGGCACGGAGCCGGTACGGCGCCAAGAAGGAGAAGAGCTGATGCCTCGTAAGGGCCCGGCCCCCAAGCGGCCGCTCGTCGCCGACCCCGTCTACGGGTCGCCCGTCGTCACCCAGCTGATCAACAAGGTGCTGCAGGACGGCAAGAAGTCCGTCGCAGAGTCGATCGTGCACGGCGCCCTCGAGGGTGCGCGCGAGAAGACCGGTGGCGACCCCGTCGTCGTCCTCAAGCGCGCGCTCGAGAACGTGCGCCCCGCGCTCGAGGTCAAGTCGCGTCGTGTCGGTGGTGCGACCTACCAGGTGCCGGTCGAGGTCCGTCCCGTCCGCGCGACCACGCTCGCGCTGCGGTGGCTCGTCGACTTCGCCCGCGCCCGTCGCGAGAAGACGATGACCGAGCGCCTCATGAACGAGATCCTCGACGCGAGCAACGGCCTGGGTGCCGCTGTCAAGCGTCGCGAGGACATGCACAAGATGGCAGAGTCGAACAAGGCGTTCGCGCACTACCGCTGGTGATCCCGGCGTCGACCCGGCGCCCCCGACTGCTTCGAAGAAGGGCTTCACACCGTGGCACTTGACGTGCTGACCGACCTCAAGAAGGTCCGCAACATCGGCATCATGGCCCACATCGACGCCGGTAAGACGACCACGACCGAGCGGATCCTGTTCTACACCGGGGTCAACTACAAGATGGGCGAGACGCACGACGGCGCCTCGACCATGGACTGGATGGAGCAGGAGCAGGAGCGCGGCATCACGATCACGTCGGCCGCGACGACCTGCTACTGGAAGAACAACCAGATCAACATCATCGACACCCCTGGTCACGTCGACTTCACCGTCGAGGTGGAGCGGTCGCTGCGGGTGCTCGACGGTGCGGTCGCGGTGTTCGACGGCAAGGAGGGTGTCGAGCCCCAGTCCGAGACGGTGTGGCGCCAGGCGGACAAGTACGACGTTCCGCGCATCTGCTTCGTCAACAAGATGGACAAGCTGGGCGCCGACTTCTACTTCACGGTCGACACGATCATCAACCGGCTGAAGGCGAAGCCGCTGGTGATGCAGCTGCCGATCGGGTCCGAGAGCGACTTCGTCGGCGTCGTGGACCTGCTCGAGATGAAGGCCCTGACCTGGCGTGGGGAGACCCCCCTGGGTGAGGCCTACACGACCGAGGAGATCCCGGCGGACCTCCAGGCCAAGGCCGAGGAGTACCGCGGCCAGCTGGTCGAGGCCGTGGCCGAGGCTGACGAGGAGCTCCTCGAGAAGTACCTCGGCGGGGAGGAGCTCACGCTCGCCGAGCTCAAGGCGGGTATCCGCAAGCTCACGGTCTCGAGCGAGGCGTACCCGGTCTTCTGCGGCTCGGCGTTCAAGAACAAGGGCGTGCAGCCCATGCTCGACGCCGTGATCGACTACCTGCCGACGCCCCTGGACGTGGCGTCGGTCTCCGGTCACGCGGTCGGCAACGAGGACGAGGTGATCACTCGCGACCCCTCGACGTCGGAGCCCTTCTCGGCACTGGCGTTCAAGGTCGCGACCCACCCGTTCTTCGGCAAGCTGACCTACGTCCGCGTGTACTCGGGCAAGGTCCCCTCCGGTGCCCAGGTCGTGAACTCGACCAAGGGCAAGAAGGAGCGCATCGGGAAGCTCTTCCAGATGCACTCCAACAAGGAGAACCCGGTCGAGGAGGCCATCGCCGGCCACATCTACGCGTTCATCGGACTCAAGGACGTCACCACGGGTGACACGCTGTGCGACCCCGCCAAGCAGGTCGTGCTGGAGTCGATGACGTTCCCCGAGCCGGTGATCGACGTGGCCATCGAGCCCAAGACCAAGGGCGACCAGGAGAAGCTCTCCACCGCGATCCAGAAGCTCGCCGAGGAGGACCCGACGTTCCGCGTCCGCCTCGACGAGGAGACCGGCCAGACCGTCATCGGCGGGATGGGCGAGCTCCACCTGGACATCCTGGTGGACCGGATGCGACGCGAGTTCAAGGTCGAGGCGAACGTCGGCAAGCCTCAGGTCGCGTACCGCGAGACGATCCGCCGCAAGGTCGAGAAGATCGACTACACGCACAAGAAGCAGACCGGTGGTTCGGGCCAGTACGCGAAGGTCCAGATGACCTTCGAGCCGCTGGAGTCCGAGGACGGCGAGCTGTACGAGTTCTCGAACGCCGTCACCGGTGGCCGCGTCCCGCGTGAGTACATCCCGAGCGTCGACGCCGGGATCCAGTCCGCGATGGAGCTCGGTGTGCTCGCCGGCTTCCCGCTCGTCGGGATCAAGGCCACGCTCCTGGACGGCGCGTCGCACGACGTCGACTCCTCGGAGATGGCGTTCAAGATCGCCGGCTCGATGATCCTCAAGGAAGCGGTCCGCAAGGCCGACCCGGTTCTCCTCGAGCCGGTCATGGCCGTCGAGGTCCGTACTCCTGAGGAGTACATGGGCGAGGTCATCGGCGACATCAACTCGCGTCGCGGCATGATCCAGTCCATGGAGGACGCGACGGGCGTGAAGGTCGTCCGCGCTCAGGTGCCCCTGTCGGAGATGTTCGGCTATGTCGGTGACCTGCGTTCCAAGACGCAGGGTCGCGCGGTGTACTCGATGCAGTTCGACAGCTACGCCGAGGTTCCTCGGGCTGTTGCCGAGGAGATCATCAAGAAGACCCGGGGCGAGTAGTCCCACAGGTCGACCACCAGTAACAACCATCAACCTGTAGAGACAGCCGCGCCCCGCAGGCGTCATCCGGCACCTGCAACGTTCGGCACAACTACCCGAGTCCGAGGAGGACCCCAGTGGCGAAGGCCAAGTTCGAGCGGACCAAGCCGCACGTCAACATCGGGACCATCGGTCACGTCGACCACGGCAAGACGACGCTGACCGCTGCGATCTCGAAGGTGCTGCACGACCAGTACCCCGAGCTGAACCCCTTCACGCCGTTCGACGAGATCGACAAGGCGCCTGAGGAGAAGCAGCGCGGTATCACGATCAACATCGCGCACGTCGAGTACCAGACCGAGAAGCGTCACTACGCGCACGTCGACGCTCCCGGTCACGCGGACTACATCAAGAACATGATCACGGGTGCCGCGCAGATGGACGGCGCGATCCTCGTGGTGGCCGCGACCGACGGTCCGATGGCGCAGACGCGTGAGCACGTGCTGCTCGCCCGCCAGGTCGGCGTTCCCTACCTGCTGGTCGCCCTGAACAAGTCCGACATGGTCGACGACGAGGAGATCCTCGAGCTCGTCGAGATGGAGGTGCGTGAGCTCCTCTCCTCGCAGGGCTTCGACGGGGACGACGCCCCGGTCATCCGGGTCTCGGGTCTGAAGGCGCTCGAGGGCGACGCCACCTGGGTCAAGTCGGTCCAGGACCTCATGGAGGCTGTGGACGAGAACGTCCCGGAGCCCGTTCGCGACATGGACAAGCCGTTCCTCATGCCGATCGAGGACGTCTTCACCATCACGGGCCGTGGCACCGTCGTCACCGGCAAGGTCGACCGCGGCAAGCTCGCGATCAACTCCGAGGTCGAGATCGTGGGTATCCGCGAGGCTCAGAAGACCACGGTCACCGGTATCGAGATGTTCCACAAGCAGATGGACGAGGCGTGGGCCGGCGAGAACTGCGGTCTGCTGCTCCGTGGTACCAAGCGTGAGGACGTCGAGCGCGGTCAGGTCGTCGTGAAGCCGGGTTCCATCACCCCGCACACCGACTTCGAGGCCCAGGTCTACATCCTGGCGAAGGACGAGGGCGGGCGTCACAACCCGTTCTACTCGAACTACCGCCCGCAGTTCTACTTCCGCACCACCGACGTCACCGGCGTCATCACGCTGCCCGAGGGCACCGAGATGGTCATGCCCGGCGACAACACCGAGATGACGGTCGAGCTGATCCAGCCGATCGCCATGGAGGAAGGCCTCGGCTTCGCCATCCGTGAGGGTGGCCGCACCGTGGGTTCGGGCAAGGTCACCAAGATCATCAAGTGACGTCCACGAGGGCCCGGGCGCTGAGGCGCCCGGGCCCTCGGCCTGTGCGCCCGTCAACGGGCGCGGCGGCACCCGCCCCACGTCGACCGTCCTCGGAGGATTGGTCAACGCGGCGGATGTCTGGCACACTGTTCAGGTTGCCCGGCGCGGTCATGTCCGCGGTGCGGTGCCCGGAGGCGCTCGTCGCCTGCAGGACGGTCGCAGGCCGGCAACCACGTACGAAGACAGACGTTGAGGATCAGGTTCTGCGCGAAGCGCGGAGCGGGTCCAGACAGCATCCAACGACCTCGTGCCTCACGGTGCGCAGCGCAAGGATGTGTCGCGACAAGCGACACGCCCGAGTGCGGGGGTCGGACAGCTAGCGGTTCGAGAGAGAGAGTCAGACGACGCCATGGCGGGACAGAAGATCCGCATCCGGCTCAAGTCCTACGACCACGAGGTCATCGACAGCTCGGCGCGCAGGATCGTCGACACGGTGACGCGCGCTGGTGCGACGGTCGTGGGTCCGGTGCCGCTGCCGACGGAGAAGAACGTGTTCTGCGTCATTCGGTCGCCTCACAAGTACAAGGACAGCCGCGAGCACTTCGAGATGCGCACGCACAAGCGCCTCATCGACATCATCGATCCCACGCCGAAGGCAGTCGACTCGCTCATGCGACTCGACCTGCCCGCGGACGTGAACATCGAGATCAAGCTCTGAGGCCGGGCAGGAGATCACGATGACCACCCTTCCCCAGAACGCGAAGCCCGTGACCGCGGCGCTCGGCACCAAGCTGGGCATGACCCAGGTGTGGGACGAGGCCGGCAAGCTCGTCCCGGTGACGGTCGTGCAGGTGGGCACCAACGTGGTGACCCAGGTGCGGACCGCTGAGACCGACGGCTACGCCGCGGTTCAGCTCGCCTACGGGCAGATCGACCCCCGTAAGGTCACCCAGCCCCTCAAGGGCCACTTCGAGAAGGCCGGCGTCACGCCGCGCCGGCACGTGGCCGAGATCCGGACGTCGGACGCCGCCGAGCACCAGCTCGGGCAGGAGATCACCGCCGAGGCCTTCACGGCCGGGCAGCAGGTGGACGTCGTCGGGACGACCAAGGGCAAGGGCACCGCCGGTGTCATGAAGCGTCACGGCTTCGCCGGCGTCGGTGCCTCGCACGGTGCCCACCGCAACCACCGCAAGCCCGGGTCGATCGGTGGCGCGTCCACCCCGTCCCGCGTCTTCAAGGGCCTGCGCATGGCCGGCCGGATGGGCCACGTGCGCCAGACCACCCAGAACCTGACCGTGCACGCGGTCGACGCCGAGAGGGGTCTTCTCCTCGTCAAGGGTGCCGTCCCCGGCCCCAAGGGCGGCGTCGTGCTGGTGCGCTCTGCCGCGAAGGGGGCGTGAGCATGACCACGCTGACCGTCGACGTCGTGGACGCCAAGGGCAAGAAGGCCGGCACCGCCGACCTGCCTGCCGAGGTGTTCGACGTCCAGACCAACGTCCCGCTGATCCACCAGGTCGTCGTGGCGCAGCTCGCGGCCGCCCGGCAGGGGACGCACGCCACCAAGACCCGCGGCGAGGTCCGCGGCGGTGGCAAGAAGCCCTACAAGCAGAAGGGCACCGGCCGTGCCCGCCAGGGCTCGACCCGCGCTCCCCAGTTCGCCGGCGGTGGCACCGTCCACGGTCCGCAGCCACGTGACTACAGCCAGCGCACGCCCAAGAAGATGAAGGCGGCTGCGCTACGGGGTGCCCTCTCGGACCGTGCTCGCGCCGGTCGGGTGCACGTGGTCGACGGCTTCGCGGTCGAGGGCAACCCCTCGACCCGTACCGCGCTGGCGACGATCGACGCGCTGACCACCCGTCGCCACGTGCTCGTGGTGCTGGAGCGGGGTGACGAGCTGACCTGGAAGTCGCTGCGCAACGCCGAGCGTGCGCACCTGCTCTTCGCGGACCAGCTCAACACCTACGACGTCCTCGTCTCCGACGACGTCGTGTTCACCCGCGGCGCGCTCGACGCGTTCCTCAACCGCCCCGCCGGACGTGGGGCCAAGGCCGTGGCGACCTCGACCGAGGCTTCGGCCGCCGACGCGGAGGAGACCAAGTGACCACCGTGAACAAGGACCCACGCGACATCCTCATCTCGCCGGTCGTCTCGGAGAAGAGCTACACGCTGCTCGACGAGGGCAAGTACACCTTCGTCGTCGACCCGCGCGCGAGCAAGACCGAGATCAAGATCGCCGTCGAGCAGGTCTTCGGCGTGAAGGTCGCATCGGTCAACACCGCCAACCGCAAGGGCAAGGCCCGGCGGACCCGCTTCGGGATCGGTAAGCGTAAGGACACCAAGCGCGCAATCGTGACGCTGCGCGAGGGCACCATCGACATCTTCGGCGGACCGGTCGGCTGACGCCGGACCGACGAGACACAAGGGACTGACCTCCATGGGAATCCGTAAGTACAAGCCGACGACGCCCGGGCGCCGCGGCTCGAGCGTGGCCGACTTCGTCGAGATCACGCGCTCGCAGCCCGAGAAGTCGCTGGTGCGTCCGCTGCACAAGACCGGTGGTCGCAACAGCACGGGTCGCGTGACCATGCGCCACCAGGGCGGTGGCCACAAGCGCGCCTACCGTGTCATCGACTTCCGTCGCCACGACAAGGACGGCGTTCCGGCCAAGGTCGCTCACATCGAGTACGACCCCAACCGCACCGCACGCATCGCGCTCCTGCACTACGCCGACGGCGAGAAGCGTTACATCATCGCGCCCAACCGGCTCAGCCAGGGCGACATGATCGAGAACGGCCCCGGCGCGGACATCAAGCCCGGCAACAACCTGCCGCTGCGCAACATCCCCACCGGTACCGTGATCCACGCCATCGAGCTGCGACCCGGAGGCGGCGCGAAGATCGCCCGGTCCGCCGGTGCGTCGGTCCAGCTCGTCGCCAAGGACGGCCCCTACGCCCAGCTGCGTATGCCGTCCGGTGAGATCCGGAACGTGGACCTGCGCTGCCGCGCGACCGTGGGCGAGGTCGGCAACGCCGAGCAGTCCAACATCAACTGGGGCAAGGCCGGCCGGATGCGCTGGAAGGGCAAGCGGCCCTCGGTCCGTGGTGTCGCCATGAACCCGATCGACCACCCGCACGGTGGTGGTGAGGGCAAGACCTCCGGTGGTCGGCACCCGGTCAGCCCGTGGGGACAGCCTGAGGGCCGTACCCGGCGTCCCAACAAGCCGAGCGACAAGCTCATCGTCCGTCGCCGCCGTACCGGCAAGAAGCGCTGAGAAGGAGCCTGACAGATGCCACGCAGCCTGAAGAAGGGCCCCTTCGTGGACGACCACCTGCAGAAGAAGGTGGACGCCCATAACGAGTCCGGGGCAAAGACGGTCATCAAGACCTGGTCGCGCCGGTCGATGATCACTCCGGACTTCCTCGGCCACACGTTCGCCGTGCACGACGGCCGGAAGCACGTCCCGGTCTTCGTGACCGAGTCGATGGTCGGTCACAAGCTCGGCGAGTTCGCCCCCACGCGGACCTTCCGCGGCCACGAGAAGGACGACCGCAAGGGCCGTCGCCGCTGACCCCGGGTCAGGTGACACTCTGCGGGTCGACATGACGACACAAGAAGGCAGGACAGCAATGGAAGCCAAGGCGCAGGCGCGGTTCGTCCGTGTCACGCCCCAGAAGGCCCGGCGCGTCGTGGACCTCATCCGTGGCAAGCAGGCCGACGAGGCCGTCGCGACGCTGAAGTTCGCGCCGCAGGCCGCGGGGGAGACCGTCCGCAAGGTGGTCGAGAGCGCGATCGCGAACGCGCGCGTCAAGGCCGACCGCGCGAACGAGGCGTTCGACGCCTCGGCGCTGGTCGTCGCGGCCGCGTACGTCGACGAGGGCCCGACCCTCAAGCGGTTCCGTCCCCGCGCTCAGGGCCGGGCGAGCCAGATCCTCAAGCGGACGAGCCACATCACCGTGGTCGTCGCGCCGGTCGAGAAGAAGGAGAGGGCCCGATAGTGGGACAGAAGGTCAACCCGCACGGGTACCGCCTCGGCATCACCACCGACCACCGGTCGCGATGGTTCGCCGACAGCACCAAGCCCGGGCAGCGCTACCGTGACTACGTCCGCGAGGACGTGCAGATCCGCAAGCTCATGTCCACCGGGCTCGAGCGTGCAGGAATCGCGAAGGTCGAGATCGAGCGGACGCGGGACCGCGTGCGCGTCGACATCCACACCGCACGTCCCGGAATCGTCATCGGCCGCCGCGGCGCCGAGGCGGACCGCATCCGCGGTGAGCTCGAGAAGCTCACGGGCAAGCAGGTCCAGCTGAACATCCTCGAGGTGAAGAACGCCGAGATCGAGGCCCAGCTGGTCGCCCAGGGGATCGCCGAGCAGCTCGCGAGCCGTGTCTCGTTCCGCCGCGCGATGCGCAAGGGGATGCAGTCGGCACTGCGCGCCGGCGCCAAGGGGATCCGGGTGCAGTGCTCCGGTCGTCTTGGTGGGGCCGAGATGAGCCGTTCGGAGTTCTACCGCGAGGGCCGTGTGCCTCTGCACACCCTCCGGGCGAACATCGACTTCGGCACCTTCGAGGCCCGGACCACCTTCGGCCAGATCGGCGTGAAGGTCTGGATCTACAAGGGCGACATGACCGAGAAGGACTTCGCGCGCGAGCAGGCCGCAGCCGGTCCCCGCCCGTCGCGTGGTGGCCCCCGTGGTGACCGTCCCCGTGGGCGCCGCGGCAGCGAGCGCCCCGAGACCCCTGCCCCCGCGCAGGCCGCGCCGGCTGACGCCGCCCCGGCCACGCCGGCAGCCGATTCCGGAACGGAGGCCTGAGCATGCTGATCCCGCGCAGGCTCAAGCACCGCAAGCAGCACCACCCCTCGCGCTCCGGCGCGGCCAAGGGTGGTACCACGGTGGCGTTCGGTGACTTCGGCATCCAGGCCCTGGAGCCCGCCTATGTCACGAACCGTCAGATCGAGGCCGCTCGTATCGCGATGACCCGCCACGTCAAGCGTGGCGGGAAGGTCTGGATCAACATCTACCCCGACCGTCCGCTGACCAAGAAGCCGGCGGAGACCCGGATGGGTTCCGGGAAGGGGTCCCCCGAGTGGTGGATCGCGAACGTCAAGCCGGGCCGCGTGCTCTTCGAGCTCGCCGGTGTCCCGGAGCCTCTGGCCCGTGAGGCCATGCGTCGTGCGATGCACAAGCTCCCGATGAAGTGCCGTTTCGTGGTACGCGAGGGTGGTGGCAGCTGATGGCTATCGGTTCCAAGGAGCTCGCTCCGAGCGCGCTCGACGGCATGGACGACGACGCTCTGGTCGCCGAGCTGAAGAAGGCCAAGGAGGAGCTGTTCAACCTCCGCTTCCAGTCGGCCACCGGTCAGCTCGAGAGCCACGGGCGGCTCAAGGCCGTGCGCCGCGACATCGCCCGGATCTACACGATCCTGCGCGAGCGCGAGCTCGGCATCCGTACCGCACCCAGCGCCAGCGCTGAGTGAGCGAGAGGTCACACATGAGTACTGAGACGAACAGTGCCGAGGGCACCGCGACCGCAGTGCAGCGTCCCTACCGCAAGACGCGGCGCGGCTACGTGGTCAGCGACAAGATGGACAAGACCGTCGTGGTCGAGGTCGAGGACCGGGTCAAGCACCCGCTCTACGGCAAGGTCATGCGACGGACGAGCAAGGTCAAGGTCCACGACGAGGCCAACTCGGCCGGCGCTGGTGACCTCGTCCTGATCATGGAGACCCGCCCGCTGTCCGCGACCAAGCGGTGGCGCCTGGTGGAGATCCTCGAGAAGGCCAAGTAGTTCCGACGCCGCGGGGCCAGCGCTCCGCGGCGGTCGGTGGCTGACCAGACATCCGTTCCGGCCAGGCTCGACGAGCTGACGACGAGAACCGGCCAGACGACAGGAGTAGGTAGATGATCCAGCAGGAGTCGCGACTCAAGGTCGCCGACAACACGGGTGCGAAGCAGATTCTCTGCATCCGTGTTCTCGGTGGATCCGGCCGTCGCTACGCCGGTATCGGCGACGTCATCGTCGCGACCGTGAAGGACGCGATCCCCGGCGGCAACGTCAAGCGTGGCGACGTCGTGAAGGCGGTTGTCGTGCGCACGACCAAGGAGCGCCGTCGTCCCGACGGCTCGTACATCAAGTTCGACGAGAACGCCGCGGTGATCCTCAAGAACGACGGCGAGCCCCGGGGGACCCGAATCTTCGGGCCTGTCGGGCGCGAGCTCCGCGACAAGAAGTTCATGAAGATCATCTCGCTGGCTCCGGAGGTGCTCTGAACCATGGCGAAGATCAAGAAGGGCGACCTCGTCGTCGTCATCTCCGGTCGTGACCGGGGCAAGACCGGGCGTGTGCTCGAGGTCTTCAAGGAGACCGACCGGCTCATCGTCGAGGGCGTGCAGCGCATGACCAAGCACGTCAAGGCCGGCCAGACGGCTCGTGGCACCCGCACCGGGGGCATCGAGACGATCGAGGCACCGATCCACGTCAGCAACGTGATGCTGGTGGACCCGGAGACCAAGAAGGGCACCCGCGTCGGGTACCGCACCGAGCAGGTCGAGCGCGACGGCCGTACCCGTACCGTCCGGGTCCGTGTCGCCAAGCGTTCCGGTAAGGACATCTGATGAGCACTGAGACCGTCGAGACCCAGGCACGCCCCGTGCCTCGACTCAAGACCCGCTACGCCGACGAGATCCTCCCCGCGCTGCGCGAGGAGTTCGGGCACGCCAACGTCCACCAGGTTCCCCGGCTGGTCAAGGTCGTGGTCAACATGGGTGTCGGTGACGCCGCGAAGGACTCCAAGCTGATCGAGGGCGCGATCCGCGACCTGACCGCGATCACGGGGCAGAAGCCTCAGGTGACCAAGGCCCGCAAGTCCATCGCCCAGTTCAAGCTGCGCGAGGGGATGCCGATCGGCGCGCACGTGACGCTGCGCGGCGACCGTATGTGGGAGTTCGTGGACCGCCTCACGGCGCTCGCCCTCCCGCGCATCCGTGACTTCCGTGGGCTGTCGCCCAAGCAGTTCGACGGTCACGGCAACTACACCTTCGGCCTGACCGAGCAGGTGATGTTCCACGAGATCGACCCGGACAAGACCGACCGGCAGCGTGGCATGGACATCACCATCGTGACGACCGCGACCAACGACGACGAGGGCCGCTCGCTGCTCCGCCGTCTGGGCTTCCCGTTCAAGGAGAACTGACATGGCGAAGACTGCCCTGATCACGAAGGCGGCCCGCAAGCCCAAGTTCGCGGTGCGCGCCTACACGCGCTGCCAGAAGTGCGGGCGACCGCACTCGGTGTACCGCAAGTTCGGCCTCTGCCGCATCTGCCTTCGCCAGATGGCTCACCGTGGTGAGCTCCCCGGCGTCACCAAGGCCAGCTGGTAACGACTACGTCGCAGGTCCCCTTGCGCGTGAGCGTGGGGATACCCCGACGAGGAAGGGCACAAGCCCGATGACGATGACCGACCCCATCGCAGACATGCTCACCCGTCTGCGTAACGCGAACTCCGCGTACCACGACTCCGTGACGATGCCCTTCTCGAAGCTGAAGGCCAACATCGCCGACATCCTCAAGGCCGAGGGATACATCGCCGGCTGGACGGTCGAGGACGCCCCCGTGGGCAAGAACCTCACCATCCAGCTCAAGTTCGGCCCCAACCGTGAGCGCTCGCTCGCCGGTGTCCGCCGCGTCTCGAAGCCGGGTCTGCGTGTGTACGCCAAGTCCACCAACCTGCCGCGGGTGCTCGGCGGCCTCGGCGTGGCGATCCTGTCCACGTCCTCAGGTCTCCTGACCGACAAGCAGGCTTCCAAGAAGGGCGTGGGTGGGGAAGTCCTCGCCTACGTCTGGTAACCCCGGAACCGAGAGGAGAGAACCATGTCTCGCATCGGCAAGGTCCCCGTCCCGGTCCCGACCGGGGTGGACATCACGATCGACGACGCGCTGGTGACGGTCAAGGGTCCCAAGGGGACCCTCAGCCACAGCGTGCCCGGCCCGATCTCCGTCGCCCACGAGGACGGCACGATCGTCGTGACCCGCGCGGACGACGAGCGCGCCTCGCGCTCGCTGCACGGACTCACCCGCACCCTGATCGCCAACCTCGTGACCGGCGTCACCGACGGGTACACCAAGAAGCTCGAGATCGTCGGCACCGGTTACCGCGTCACCGCCAAGGGCACCGACCTCGAGTTCGCGCTCGGTTTCAGCCACCCGGTGGTCGTGTCCGCGCCGGAGGGCATCACCTTCCAGGTCGAGTCGCCCACCAAGTTCTCCGTGAGCGGCATCGACAAGCAGCAGGTCGGTGAGGTCGCGGCGAACATCCGCAAGATCCGCAAGCCCGAGCCCTACAAGGGCAAGGGTGTTCGCTACGCCGGCGAGCAGGTGCGACGCAAGGCCGGAAAGGCTGGTAAGTAACCGTGGCAATCACCATTCGTGGCAAGGGCAAGTCCGTCGCCCGGGCCCGCCGCCACCTGCGGCTCCGCAAGAAGATCGCAGGTTCGGCCGCGCGTCCGCGCCTGGTCGTGAGCCGCTCCAGCCGGCACATGGTCGCGCAGGTCGTCGACGACTCGATCGGCCGTACCGTCGCGCACGCCTCGACCCTGGAGCCCGAGCTCCGCGGGCTCGAGGGCGACAAGACCGCCAAGGCACGCCGTGTCGGGGAGCTCGTCGCCGAGCGTGCGAAGGCAGCCGGCGTCGAGGCCGTGGTCTTCGACCGTGGCGGCAACAAGTACCACGGGCGGGTCGCCGCCGTCGCTGACGGCGCTCGCGAGGGCGGGCTCTCGCTATGACGACGATGACCACCACCGTTCGGAAGAAGAGGACTCACTGATGGCTGCACCTCAGCGCAGCAACACCGGCGCCCAGGGCGGCGCCGGCGGCGACCGACGTGACGGTGGTCGCCGCGACGGCGGGCGCCGTGGGGACGCCGCCGACAAGAGCGCGTTCGTGGAGCGCGTGGTCACCATCAACCGGGTGTCCAAGGTCGTCAAGGGCGGTCGCCGCTTCAGCTTCACGGCCCTCGTGGTCGTGGGCGACGGTGACGGCACTGTCGGCGTCGGCTACGGCAAGGCCAAGGAAGTTCCGGCCGCCATCGCCAAGGGTGTGGAAGAGGCCAAGAAGAGCTTCTTCCGCGTCCCCCGCATCCAGGGCACCATCCCGCACCCCATCACGGGCGAGGCAGCCGCAGGCGTCGTGTTCCTGCGCCCCGCGTCGCCGGGTACCGGTGTGATCGCCGGTGGTCCCGTGCGTGCGGTCCTCGAGTGCGCGGGTATCCACGACGTGCTCTCGAAGTCGATGGGGTCCACCAACGCCATCAACATCGTCCACGCCACCGTCGCAGCTCTGCGCGGCCTCGAGGAGCCCGAGTCGGTCGCCGCGCGCCGTGGACTGCCGCTCGAGCACGTGACCCCCGCTGCCATGCTGCGGGCCCGTGCCGAGGGCGCTGCCGCGAAGGCGGGTGCATGATGGCACGTCTCAAGGTGATCCAGACCAGGTCCGCCATCGGCGGCAAGCAGAACCAGCGTGACACGCTGCGGAGCCTCGGCCTCAAGCGCATTGGCGACGTCGTCGTCAAGGAGGACCGGCCCGAGATCCGCGGCATGGTCACCACGGTGGCGCACCTCGTCACCGTCGAGGAGGTCGAGTGACCATGGCAGAGGCCAAGAAGTCCAAGTCCGGCGCGTCCGCCGACGCTGCTCCCGCAGCCTCCAAGACGACCGCCAAGAAGGCCACGACCAAGAAGGACGCAGGTGCCCAGGCACCTGAGTCCAGCACCAGCACCCTGAAGGTGCACCACCTGCGCCCGGCGCCCGGTGCCAAGACCGCCAAGACCCGCGTGGGTCGAGGTGAGGCGTCCAAGGGCAAGACCGCCGGCCGTGGGACGAAGGGCACCAAGGCCCGGTACCAGGTGCCCGAGCGGTTCGAGGGTGGCCAGATGCCGCTCCACATGCGGCTCCCGAAGCTGCGTGGGTTCAAGAACCCGTTCCGCACCGAGTACCAGGTCGTGAACCTGGCCAGCCTCGCGGCGCTGTACCCCGAGGGTGGCGAGGTCACCGTCGAGGACCTCGTCGCCAAGGGCGCGGTCCGCAAGGGCTCGCTCGTGAAGGTCCTCGGGACGGGCGACGTGAACGTCAAGCTCACGATCACCGCCGACGCGGCCTCCGCATCGGCCAAGGAGAAGGTCGAAGCCGCCGGCGGCTCGATCGAGCTGAACTGATTCGGACACAGGGGCCGGGCCGCACCGCGACCCGGCCCCTGTGCCGTCCGGCAGCGGATCTCCGCTAGGGTTCCAGAGGCCTGGTGCGGTGACCCTTCACCGGGTACGGCACACCGGCGTGACGACACACCGCCTACGGGCGAGCAGGAGGACAAGTGCTCAGCGCATTCGTGCGGGCGTTCAGGACGCCCGATCTGCGGCGCAAGCTGCTGTTCACGATCTCGATCATGGTGATCTTCCGGATCGGGTCGTTCATCCCGACCCCCGGGGTGGACTACGGCAACGTGCAGCAGTGCATCGCGGCCATGGATGCCGGCAACAACCTGCTCGGCCTCGTGAACCTCTTCAGCGGGGGAGCGCTCCTCCAGCTGTCGGTGTTCGCGCTCGGGATCATGCCGTACATCACCGCGAGCATCATCGTCCAGCTCCTCCGTGTGGTGATCCCTCGGTTCGAGGCGCTCCACAAGGAGGGCCAGCAGGGCACCGCGAAGCTCACCCAGTACACGCGCTACCTGACCATCGGGCTCGCCGTGCTGCAGTCGACCACGGTCATCACCGTGGCTCGCAACGGGCTGCTGTTCCCCGAGTGCCCCGTGCCGCTCATCCCGGACGACCGCGTCACGACGATCATCCTGATGGTCATCACGATGACCGCCGGCACCGCCCTGATCATGTGGCTCGGCGAGCTCATCACCGAGCGCGGCATCGGCAACGGCATGTCGCTGCTGATCTTCACCTCGATCGCCGCGACGTTCCCCGGCGCGATGTGGTCGATCGCCGGTGGTGACAACGGCGTGGCCAACTTCATCATCGTCATGATCATCATCCTGCTGGTGATCGCTCTCGTGGTCTTCGTCGAGCAGTCCCAGCGTCGCGTGCCCGTGCACTACGCCAAGCGCATGGTGGGGCGCCGGATGTACGGCGGCTCGAGCACCTACATCCCGATCAAGATCAACATGGCGGGCATCATCCCGGTGATCTTCGCCTCGTCGCTGCTGGCGATCCCAGGGCTGGCTGCGCAGTTCGGCGACCAGGCCGCAGGCTGGGTCATCTGGACCCGTGACTACGTGGCCGACCCCGGGGCCCCGCTCCACATCGCGATCTACTTCGTGCTCATCATCTTCTTCGCGTACTTCTACACGGCGATCACCTTCAACCCGGAGGACGTCGCCGACAACATGAAGAAGTACGGGGGCTTCATCCCGGGCATCCGTGCGGGCAGGCCGACGGCCGAGTACCTGGACTACGTGATCTCGCGGATCACAGCCCCCGGGTCGCTGTACCTCGCCCTGGTCGCCCTCATCCCGACCATCACCTTCATCATCCTGGGGGTCGGCGCGAACATCCCGTTCGGTGGCGCATCGATCCTCATCGTGGTCGGCGTCGGCCTCGAGACCGTGAAGCAGATCGAGTCCCAGCTGCAGCAGCGGCACTACGAAGGGTTCCTGCGGTGAGCGCGCGTCTGGTGATCATGGGTCCGCAGGGGGCCGGCAAGGGAACGCAGGCCAGCCGGCTCGCCGAGCACCTCGCCGTGCCCGCCATCTCGACCGGTGACATCTTCCGGGCCAACATCAAGGGCGGCACCGAGCTGGGCGCACTCGCCCAGTCGTACACGTCCAAGGGCGAGCTCGTTCCCGACGAGGTCACCAACGCCATGGTGCGCGACCGGCTCGGCCACGACGACGCCGGCGAGGGGTTCATCCTCGACGGCTACCCGCGCAACGCGGCCCAGGTCGACGAGCTCGACTCCATCCTCGGAGACCTCGGCGTGGCGCTCGACGGCGTCGTCGAGCTGATCGCCGACCGCGACGAGCTCCTCGCGCGGCTGGCGAAGCGAGCCCAGGTCGAGGGACGCGAGGACGACACGCCCGAGGCGATCGAACGGCGCCTGGACATCTACGCGCAGCAGACGGCGCCCCTCACCGACGCGTACGCCGCGCGAGGACTCCTCGTCCGGGTCGACGGGATCGGCGCCGTCGCCGAGGTCACCGACCGCCTCGTGGCTGCCCTCGACGCCCGTTCCTGAGGTCACCGTGTTCGGGCGCGAACGTATCGAGTACAAGTCGGCGGAGCAGGTCAGAGCCATGCGTCGCGCGGGACTGGTCGTCGCGGCCGCCCACGAGGCCGTCCGCGAGGCAGTCCGCCCCGGGGTGACGACCGCCTCGTTGGACGCCGCCGCGGCCCGGGCCATCGCCGACCACGGCGCCACGTCGTCCTTCCTGGGTTACCACGGGTACCCCGCTACGATCTGCGTGTCCGTGAACGAGGAGATCGTCCACGGGATCCCCGGTGAGCGCGTCCTGGAGGCGGGAGATGTCGTCTCCGTCGACTGCGGCGCCGTCGTGGACGGCTGGCACGGCGACGCGGCCTTCACGACCGTGCTCGACCCGGCCGACCCGCTCGACCTCGCGCTCAGCGACGCGACGGAGCAGGCGATGTGGGCGGGGATCGCCGCACTCGCCAAGGGAGACCGCCTCGGTGTCGTCGGCGACGCGGTCGAGGACGTCGTCGCCGCCTCAGGCACGACGTACGGGATCGTCCAGGAGTACGTCGGCCACGGGATCGGCAGTGCGATGCACCAACCCCCCGAGGTCCTGAACTACCGGACCCGGGACAAGGGGCCGCGACTCCGCCCCGGCCTGTGCGTGGCGATCGAGCCGATGCTCACCCGCGGGTCGCGAGCGACCCAGGTGCTGGAGGACGACTGGACCGTCGTCACCGTCGACGGGCACCGAGCAGCCCACTGGGAGCACACCGTCGCCATCGGCCCCGACGGCATCTGGGTCCTCACGGCGCCGGACGGCGGTGCGGCACGCCTGGCAGACCTCGGCGTGACCGTCGCGCCCTGGGAGTGAACGGCCCGTTTACGGCACCGGTCCCGATGGCGTAACATATCCCGTTGGGTGTGTGCCTGCTGCGTGATCAAGGGCACCCATCCGTCCACGTGCGAGGCCTCGAGAAGACCCGCGCGTGGATCCGATCAGTATCCCGAGAGTTAGCGGAGGACATGGCGAAGAAGGACGGTGTCATCGAGATCGAGGGCAGCGTGGTCGAGGCTCTGCCGAACGCGATGTTCCGCGTGGAGCTGGCCAACGGTCACAAGGTTCTCGCCCACATCTCGGGCAAGATGCGCCAGCACTACATCCGGATCCTCCCCGAGGACCGCGTCGTGGTGGAGCTCAGCCCCTACGACCTGTCCCGCGGTCGGATCGTCTACCGCTACAAGTAGCCCGCCGGCGGCCTTGCGGTCGCCCCCGATCGACACTGCCGCCCGTCGCACGCTCCCGTGCGCGTGCGGCGGCGGAGGAACGAGCATGAAGGTCAAGCCCAGCGTCAAGAAGATCTGCGACAAGTGCAAGGTGATCCGCCGGCACGGTCGCGTGATGGTCATCTGCGACAACCTGCGGCACAAGCAGCGCCAGGGCTGAGCCCGGCGACCGGCTCCGTGCCGGTGCCCGCAGGTCGACACAGTCGGCCCTGACCCGCCAGGCGGGTCGAACAGCGCACGATCAGCATCGCACCTCTGCGAGGCAGCCCCCGGTCGGAGGCCGGGGCCCGTGACAACGGGACGATCGTGCGGAAGACCTCCGACGTAGTACAGGAGCACCTGAACCATGGCACGTCTCGTCGGCGTCGACCTCCCCCGCGACAAGCGGCTCGAGGTGGCGCTCACCTACATCTTCGGCGTCGGGCGCACCCGCGCCCAGCAGACCCTCGCAGCGACGGGCATCGACCCGAACCTGCGTGTGCGTGACCTCGGTGACACCGAGCTCGTCGCACTCCGTGACCACCTCGAGGGCAGCTACAAGCTCGAGGGTGACCTCCGTCGTGAGGTCGCCGCCGACATCCGCCGCAAGGTCGAGATCGGCAGCTACGAAGGCCTTCGGCACCGCCGCGGTCTGCCTGTCCGCGGTCAGCGGACCAAGACCAACGCCCGCACCCGCAAGGGCCCCAAGCGCACCGTGGCCGGCAAGAAGAAGGCCGGGCGCAAGTAGCCAGCAGTCCGGGCGGCAGGCGTGGGGTGACCCGCATCCGCCCGGTCCGACGACCTCAGACCAGGAAGAGACCACCGAATGCCTCCCAAGACCCGCTCCGCCGGCGTCCGCAAGCCGCGCCGCAAGGACAAGAAGAACGTCGCCGTGGGCCAGGCCCACATCAAGAGCACCTTCAACAACACGATCGTCTCGATCACCGACCCCTCCGGTGCGGTGATCGCCTGGGCCTCCTCCGGCCAGGTCGGCTTCAAGGGCTCGCGCAAGTCGACCCCGTACGCCGCCCAGATGGCTGCCGAGGCCGCCGCCCGCCGCGCGCAGGAGCACGGCATGAAGAAGGTCGACGTGTTCGTCAAGGGGCCCGGCTCCGGTCGTGAGACCGCGATCCGGTCCCTGCAGGCGACCGGCCTCGAGGTCGGCTCGATCCAGGACGTCACGCCCCAGGCGCACAACGGGTGCCGTCCGCCCAAGCGTCGCCGCGTCTGAGACGACTCCCGGAAGGGCGGGCGACGTGCCCGCCCTTCCGCACAGGTGGCGGCACGAGCCGCACCACTGCACGACCCTGCCGGTGGACCGAGACCGCGCAGGCGGCATGACGTGAGGCGTCATATGGCGGACGCCCACTGAGAGGATCTGAACGTGCTCATCGCACAGCGACCCACCCTGACCGAAGAGGTCATCGCCGACGACCGCTCGCGTTTCGTCATCGAGCCGCTCGAGCCCGGCTTCGGCTACACCCTCGGCAACTCCCTGCGCCGCACCCTGCTCTCCTCGATCCCGGGCGCGGCCGTGACGTCGATCCGCATCGACGGTGTGCTCCACGAGTTCAGCACGGTGACCGGTGCCAAGGAGGACGTCACCGAGATCATCCTGAACATCAAGGAGCTCGTGGTCTCCTCCGAGAACGACGAGCCCGTCGTGATGTACCTGCGCAAGCAGGGCCCCGGCACCGTGAGCGCCGCTGACATCACGCCTCCGGCCGGCGTGCAGGTGCACAACCCCGACCTGCACATCGCGACCCTCAACGGCAAGGGCAAGCTCGAGATCGAGCTGACCGTCGAGCGCGGGCGCGGGTACGTCTCCGCCTCGCAGAACAAGTCGTTCGACGCCGAGATCGGTCGTATCCCGGTGGACTCGATCTACTCGCCGGTCCTCAAGGTCACCTACAAGGTCGAGGCCACCCGTGTCGAGCAGCGCACCGACTTCGACAAGCTGATCGTGGACGTGGAGACCAAGTCCGCGATCGCACCCCGGGACGCCCTCGCCTCCGCCGGCAAGACCCTCGTGGAGCTGTTCGGCCTGGCGCGCGAGCTGAACGTCGAGGCCGAGGGCATCGAGATCGGCCCCTCGCCGACCGACGCCGCACTTGCCGCCGACCTCGCGCTCCCCATCGAGGAGCTGCAGATGACCATCCGGTCCTACAACTGCCTCAAGCGAGAGGGCATCCACACGGTGGGTGAGCTCGTCGCGCGCTCGGAGGCGGACCTCCTGGACATCCGGAACTTCGGTGCGAAGTCGATCACCGAGGTCAAGGAAAAGCTCCAGGGCCTCGGCCTGTCCCTCAAGGACAGCCCGCTCGACTTCGACCCCTCGACCGCGGCGTACTACGACGAGGGCGAGTACACCGAGGACGAGCTGTCCTGACCCGCTCCGGGGCCGCTCGCGCGGACTCCGGCTGAATGTCCACCACTGAGGAGTACAGACAATGCCTACGCCCACCAAGGGTCCGCGGCTCGGGGGAGGGCCCGCCCACGAGCGGCGCATCCTCGCGAACCTCGCGACGAGCCTCTTCGAGCACCGTCGGATCACCACCACCGAGACGAAGGCCAAGCGCCTGCGGCCCCTGGCCGAGCGCATGATCACCTTCGCCAAGCGCGGCGACCTGCACGCGCGGCGCCGGGTGCTGACCGTCGTCCGCGACAAGTCGGTCGTCCACGAGCTGTTCACCGAGATCGCGCCGGCGATGGCCGAGCGGCAGGGTGGTTACACGCGGATCACCAAGGTCGGCAACCGCAAGGGTGACAACGCCCCCATGGCCGTCATCGAGCTCGTCCTGGAGCCCGTCAGCCCCAAGCAGGCGACGGTCCGCGAGGCGGAGAAGGCGACCAAGAAGGCCGCGCCTGCTGAGGAGCCGAAGGCCACGGACGACGACACCGCCGCTGAGGCAGGTGCCGACGAGGCCACCGAGGACGAGGCGAAGGCCTGACGTCCGCCGGATGACACCACGGGAGGGGCCCGGGACCGCGACGGTCCCGGGCCCCTCCCGTCATCCGTATCGCGACGGCCACCAGGGCCGGCACGCGTCTGGTCCATCGTCTGTACCGTGAACGGGTGAACGCACCCGTGGGCCAGCCCGTCGTGCTCGTCCACGGCAGCCGAACCTCGCGCACCATGTGGCGGCGCCAGGTCGCTGCGCTCGAGGCCGCGGGGCACCGGCCCCTCGCGATCGACCTGCCCGGGCACGGGAGCCGGCGGGGCGAGTCGTTCACCGTGGACCGCGCGCTGCACGTGATCGACGGCGCCGTCGACGAGCTGGGTGGCAGCGCCCTGGTCGTCGGGCTCTCACTTGGTGGCTACCTGGGCATCGGCTACGCGGGACGCCACCCCACCAAGGTGCGTGGGCTGGTGGCGGCCTCCTGCAGCACCGACCCCGACACCTGGTTGACCGACGCGTGGCTCACCGTGGCGCGGTGGATCGGGCGCCGCGGGGACTCCGGCGCAGCGCTCAACCAGAGGATGGTCGACCTGTTCCTCCAGGAGGACGCCGCCCGGGACGTCGCCGCCGGGGGGTTCGCCCTCGACGTCATGGGCGACATGCTCACCGGGATGCGCGCGACGCGCCCCCTGGACGACCTCGCCCGCATCCCGTGCCCCGTCTGGATCGTGAACGGGCGCTGGGACCACTTCCGGGCCCAGGAGCGGACCTTCGTGCGGGCGGCCCCGGATGGGCGGCTGGTGGTGATCCGTGACGCCACGCACCTGGTGAGCCTGGTCAAGCCGGTCGCCTTCACCCGGGTCGTCCTCGAGGCCGCCGACGAGGTGGGGCGCGCCGAGGCCTGAGGACGAAGCCTGGAGCGGCACCCTGAGCCCCCCCGGGCGCACCGTACGCCTGGGTGGCGTCACCTCCGGGTGCATGATCCCTGGGTACGGTGTGGCCGTGGATCGCACCCCCCCGCAGTCTCCTGACCCGGACCCGGTCCGGGTCCGCCTGGACCTGGCGTACGACGGAACCCACTTCAGCGGCTGGGCCGCCCAACCGGGCCTCCGCACCGTCCAGGGCACCCTCGAGGCTGCGCTGGGGACGGTCCTGCGCTGCGAGCCACCACGACTGACCGTCGCAGGCCGCACCGATGCCGGGGTGCACGCCCGGGGCCAGGTGGCGCACCTGGACCTCCCACCGGACACCTGGTCCGACGTGACAGGTCGCATGGGGGGGCTTGCGGGGGAGGCGCTCGTGCGGCGCCTGGCCGGCGTGCTCCCGCGTGACGTGGTGGTCCGTCGGGCCGCGCTGGCACCGGACGGGTTCGACGCCCGGTTCTCGGCGCTGGAACGCCGCTACGCCTACCGTCTGGCCGACCGGCCCCCGCTGCAGGACCCGCTGCGTCGGGCGTGGGTCGTGCGCCACCGTCTACCGCTGGACGTGGTCGCGATGGCAGACGCTGCGGGAGCGCTCGTGGGTCAGCACGACTTCGCCGCCTTCTGCAAGCAGCGCGAAGGGGCGACCACCATCAGGACCTTGCAGGTCCTGGACGTGCGGCGGGAGGCGACGGGACCGGACCAGGGCCTGGTCGTGGTGGACGTCCGCGCGGACGCCTTCTGCCACTCGATGGTCCGGGGCCTGGTCGGTGCCCTGCTGGTGGTGGGGGAGGGGCGTCGTCCCGTCACGTGGCCCGGGGAGCTGCTCGCCGGGAGGCGCCGCGGGGGCCCGGTCGCCCCCGCACTCGGCCTCACCCTCGAAGAGGTGGCGTACCCTCCCCACGAGCAGCTGGCCGCGCGCGCGCACCAGACCCGGGCCAGGCGGACCCCCGCCGTGTGACCGCGGTGCGCGGCGTCACTCCTCGACGATGTGGACGGCCGCCTCCTCGGCGGACGCCGCACCGCCGGCGATCCCCGCGTCCTCGGCGATGACGGTCTGGGCGGCGCCGCCGGTCGGGTCGGGGTCAGACGCCGTCAGTCGTCCTGCGCGGTCGGGCTCCGCGGAGGAGGTGGGGCGACCGTCGACCTCCCACACCTCGGGCTGCTCCTGAGCGAGCCGGTCGTCGAGGCTCTCGCCCTCGCGGTCCTCCGCCGCCGTCTCGTGGCGGAAGGGGTTCGGCGGGCGGTCGGGTGGGGAGTACCCCTCGTCGAGGATCTCCTTGACACCGCGGTCCAGGAGCGTGTCCTCCTGGGGGAGCTGGTCCGAGTCGCCCTCGGCGACCATCTCCGGGTCCGGTGACGTGGACGAGGTGTGGCCCTCGGGCATCGGGTTGCTCATGTCCTCACGGTGGCACCGGATCCGCACCGACGCATCCGCACCGACGCATCCGCACGGCACGGCGTCCGTGGTCACCGCCGCGCCGCGGGTCCGGTCACTGCCAGGCGGCGGCCACCTCGGCGTCGGTGGTGGTGAAGGTCTCACGGCTGGACCAGACGGCGTGGTTGAGCCGGGCGAGGACCGAGGTCATCTCGAGCAGGTGCGTCGCATAGGCCGACATCGCGTAGTGGTAGGCCTGGGACGCGTCGCCGGTCCAGTCGTGCTGCAAGGGCGCCAGGCGGTGCCGGAGCACGTCGATCTCACCGGTGACGGCCTCGTGCGCCCGGGCGAGGTCCGCCGAGACGCTGCGGAGGTGGTCGGCGTCCACTCGGATCGTCTCGGTCATGGGAGTCCTTCCGTCGGGTCCGCGCACAAGATTAGGGCAGGTCCGCAGGCTGTTGACGGACGTCAACAGGTCCCTCAGCCCGCTAACCTGCCGCGGTGGTCGTGATCCGGTGGCTCCGTCTCGTCGTCGTCGCACCCGTGCTGGCGGTGCTCCTCACGGTGGCCACCACCGGGCTCATGCTCCCGGTCCTGGCGATGGCGCTGAACCAGCACGTCTTCATGGGGTTCCTCATCGGCTGGGTGCCGATCGCGTGGCTGTGCGCCTCGGTGATGGCGGTGCGACGCCTGACGCTGCTCAGCAACCGGGGTGCCGCGGTGCCTCACGACGACCAGGTCCGGGCGGTCGCGGCGGCCTGCCGGGCTGCCGGGGTGCCCGTCCCGACCTGCTTCGTGGTGCAGAGGGGGCCCGACCGGCCGGTGACGCTCCGTGGTCTGCGCCGGTTGCACGTCCTGGCCCGGGCCGAGGTGTACGCCCGCCCGGACCTGGTGGCCGAGGCGGTGCGCCAGGACCTGCGCTCGGGGGACGCGTGGCTCCTGCCGCTGTTCTCCACGATCTGCTCGGCGTTCCACGACTGGTCCGCTGCTCTACGTCGGTCGCGGACGTGGTTGCTCGGCGTCACCTCGATGGAGGTGTGGCTGTTCTACTGGGTCCCCTGGGCCCTCGCGCTGCCGGTGCTGCTGCCGGGCTGGGCCGTGGCGTGGGTGACGGTGCACGTGGCGAAGCTGCTCGTGCCCCGTCGGTTCGTCCGGGACCTGCTGCTGGTGTTCGGGACGAATGAGGACGTCAGGCCCTTGATGATCGAGCAGCCGCGCTTCGGGTACCGGCTCGGCCTACCGGTCCGGGTCCCGATGACGTCGGACCTCGTGCCGCGGGAGGAGTGCGGCCCGCCCCGGCTGCGTACCCGGTGGAACACCCCGACCGCGCTGGGCTCGGGGTTCCGGTGGTCGATGCTGTTCTCCGCGATGACGCTGATAACGAACATGCTGCTGGTGACCGGTGCGTCGTACGCCGGGGTCGGCATGTTCCCGGCCCAGCGCGTCGTCTGGCCGCACGAGGAGCGGGTCACCATCACGGTGGAACAGGTCCAGGTCGACGACCAGTCCCAGAACTCCGTCATGGGCAGGGCGGGGTACGACATCGGGAGCACGTACTGGCCCCGGGGTGTTGCCGACGACGGTCGCCGCGCCGTGCTCGCCTACGGGTCGACGCCGGTGCATCCCGGCGACGTGGTGGTCGCTGCCGCGGACAGGGAACGTCTGGCCGAGGGCAACGTGGTGTTCGCGCGGTCGCTGACGCAGGACCAGCTCCTGGACATCCTGGTGACGTCGTTGATCGTGCTCGGGTTCGCGCTGGGTGTCTCGCGCATCCTGCGGGGTCTGTTCAACCTGGAGGTGATCGACGGCTCCGCCCGGCTGTCCCCGGTCCGGGAGATCGCTGTGCGCGAGTACGACCAGAAGGTGGCCATCGGTGCGCGTGTGAGGGGACGGCGCCCCAAGCAGGCGAGCTTCCGCGTGACCTGAGGCGGGCGCGCCCGACCGTCAGCCTCAGGGTGTCTGGTCGGGCCGGGGCCGGGTCGTGAGGCGCTCGAGCGTGGCACGCATCTGCTCGACGGTGCGTTCGAGCTCGGCGAGCTGCTCGGTGTGGCTGCGACTCGGGTCGGTGCGCAGCTGGACGCTGGTCTCGACCAACCGGTGCGCGGCCCGGTCCATGAGGGCCGCGGCCTCGGGGGAGGCGTCCCGACCGTCGAGCACAGCCGCCAGGGTCGTCTGCCCGGAGTCGATGCGCCGCTGCACGACCTGCCAGTCGGGCCCCAGGTCGCCGTTGCGCGCGGCGCGCTCGCGGGCGCGGTCGGTCTCGGCCTGCTCGCGGGCGAACGCCTGACGGTCCCGCTGGGTCTCCGCCGTCACCCGCCGGGCGTCGGCGGTGGCGGACCGGATGTCGGCGAGCAGGGAGGCGATCTCCGGGTCGCGTGCGGTCATGGTGAGACTCCGAACGACTGGGCGACAGCGCCGTCGGCCATGGTGACCGTTCGGATGTTACCGCCCGCGGCGCCGATGTTCGCCGTGGTGCTCAGGAGCCGGGCGAGGCGTTCGAGGATGGCGGCGATCCGCACCACGGTCGTGATCACGTGCCGGTAGCGCTCGACCGCGCTCAGGAGCGTCTGCAGGACCTGGTAGGCCCGCTGCAGCCGGAAGATGAGGATGCCGCTCGAGACGGCGCCGTCGACGGTGCCCGTCACCCAGCCGGCGACGGGGATGGCTGCCTGGATCGCGATCCGGGTGAGGGCGTCGCCGATGAAGCCCAGGATCGAGGCGATCGTCTCGGCGGTGGCCTGGCACAGCTCGAACAGGGCCTCGGTCACCTCGGCCATCACCCGGCAGCCGTCGCCGTACTCGTGGAAGTCCTCGGCGAGCATGCGGGCGCGGGCGCTGAACGCCTCGGCGCCGGGCCCGGTCCAGGTGCCGGTGACCTGGTCGCCGGCGGCACCGAGGTTCGTCGCGATCCCGTCCACGGCGACAGCTGTCCGGGACCAGGCCTCGGCGCCGGCGGCGAGTCGCGACCAGTCCCCGGCGAGCGGCTTGACGAAGTTCTCCAGGGCGGACGTGCCCGTGAGCTCGACCAGCAGCCAGTCGAGACCACCCAGGAGCAAACCGGCGCTCGACTGCAGCTCGCGGACCATGTCGACCGGCGGCGCGCTGGGCGCGGCGAGGACGGTCCGGGGGTCGACGGTTTCGGTGACGGTCATCGGTTCTGGGCCCAATCGCTGGAGCGGGTGTTGGCCGGGCCGCGTGCCTGGTCCGCGACGGCCTCGGCGCGGGCGTGGGCCGCACCGGCGTCCTGCACGGAGCCGACCGCGTCGGTCACGGCGCGTCCGGCGGAGACGACGCGGTCCACGTCCCGGGCGACCTCCCAGATCTGCGCCCCGGCACCGTCGGTGACCCAGGGCGAGGGAGCGGTGTGCGCGCCCTCGTCGCGGAGCGCCGAGTAGCCGGCCTCGTAGCCCTCCAGGTACCGGCCCTGCTGGATCGTCGTGAAGCGCTCCCGGAGCGTGGAGGTGTCGTGGGGGATGCCGAAGCGGTTGTCGAGGGCCTCCCAGGCGCGGTCCTCCGCGAGGCCGAGGAGGTGCTCGCGGGGGCTGAGATACTTCTGCGTCCAGGCGTCGACCGCGTCGACGCGGCTGTGCACGGGGTGCTGCGCGCGGTACAGGCGGTCGGACGGGCTCATGACCTCGGGAACGACCGAGTTTCCGAGCTCCTTGGTGACGCCCCACACCGGTGCGTCACCATTGCCGCCGGCGGACCCGTCGCCCGTGGCGAACGCCCCGGCCGAACGGGCCGGTCCGAGGACGGGGTCGACCGGCGCGGTCCAGCCGGGTGGCTCGCCGAGCGTGTCGCCCACCGCGGCCACGACGGCGTCGTGCGCGAACCTGTCGGCCGCGCGGTAGCCGTCCCGGGACTCGGTGGCGCGCTGCTCGGTCGCCCGGCAGACCTGGTGGGCCTCACGCAGACCCCGCAGCAGGGTGGTCCGGGCCTCGTCGTACTGGTTGCCGAGCACCTGCATCACCAGGCCCCCGGTGCCGTCGAGGCAGGTGGCGCCCTCCACGTAGGCCGTGACCGCGTCGACGTGGTCGGCCTGACGTCGGGCCAGCTGGGCGAGAAGGTCCAGCGTGCCGGGTTCGACGTGGAACCTGCTCATGGGGCCTCCTGCAGGGCTGGTGGGCGTGCACGTTGACGCGACCTTATCGACGGCCCCGGGTGTGACCGGGACGATCCACAACGGGGCCTCGGCGCGGTTTTGACCCGTGCGGGTGCGTCCAGGTACTCTGCATAGTCGTTGTGCGTCCCAGCAGGTCGGGTGCTCCCACTCGCCGCGACCGGTGGACGGCGCCGACGCCCGACCTCATCAGAGCCACGGGTGCTGACGAGCGCGTTGCGCCGCCGGTTCCGAGCCCTGGTGCCACATTCAGCTACATGAAACGAAGGCTACGACCGTGCGCACGTACACCCCGAAGCCCGGCGACGTCGAGCGGACCTGGCACGTCATCGACGCGACCGACGTCGTCCTGGGCCGGCTCGCCTCGCAGGTCGCCACGCTGCTGCGCGGCAAGCACAAGGCGACCTTCGCCCCCCACGTCGATGCTGGTGACTTCGTCATCGTCATCAACGCGGACAAGGTCGCGCTGACCGGCAACAAGCGCGAGCAGAAGCTGGCGTACCGCCACTCCGGCTACCCGGGCGGCCTGCGTGCGGTGCCGTACTCCGAGCTGCTGGCCAAGAAGCCGGAGCGGGCCGTGGAGAAGGCCGTGCGCGGCATGCTGCCGAAGACCTCCCTCGGGCGGGCCCAGATCGGCAAGCTCAAGGTCTACGCCGGGTCTGAGCACCCGCACGCGGCGCAGAAGCCGCAGCCCTTCGAGATCACCCAGGTCGCTCAGTAGGCCCCGGCCCGCTGTCACCACCCGAACAGGACGCGAGGACATTACCCGTGGCTGACACCACCGCCGAGATCGACGTCGAGGGCGACGACACGCCCACGAGCTACACCTCCGAGACCGCTGCCCCGACCGGGCGTGGCCAGAGCCTCACCGCCCCCGGCCAGGCCCTGGGCCGCCGCAAGGAGGCGGTGGCCCGGGTGCGCCTGGTGCCGGGCACGGGGCAGTGGAAGATCAACGGGCGCGAGCTCGAGGAGTACTTCCCGAACAAGGTCCACCAGCAGCTGGTCAACAGCCCGCTGAAGCTCGTCGACGTCGAGGGCCGCTTCGACGTCATCGCGCGCATCCACGGCGGTGGGGTGTCCGGTCAGGCCGGCGCCCTGCGTCTGGGCATCGCCCGTGCGCTCAACGAGATCGACGCCGAGCACAACCGGCCGTCGCTGAAGCGCTCGGGCTTCCTCTCGCGTGACCCGCGCGTGGTGGAGCGCAAGAAGGCCGGCCTCAAGAAGGCCCGCAAGGCGCCTCAGTACTCCAAGCGCTGACCTGGTCCTGACCGACGGCCCCGATGGACACCATCGGGGCCGTCGGTCGTCCTGCGTCCGCCGCGGACGGCGGGACGCGCTGACGGTGAACCGGTGCAGGGCCCGGCGTGGTGACCACACGCGCCGAGCCGGTGTGGGACAGTCGTGGTGACGAGGAGGTCGAGGCATGGGGCGCTTGTTCGGTACCGACGGTGTGCGGGGTCTGGCCAACAAGGACGTGACCGCGGAGCTGGCGTTGGACGTGTCCGTCGCCGCCGCGCACGTGCTGGGCACGGCGGGGGAGTTCGAGGGGCACCGGCCCCGCGCGGTCATCGGCCGTGACCCACGGGCCTCCGGTGAGTTCCTGTCCGCGGCCGTGGCTGCGGGCCTGGCGAGCGCGGGCGTCGACGTCGTCGACGTGGGTGTGCTGCCCACCCCCGGGGTCGCGCACCTCACGGCCACCCTCGGTGTGGACCTCGGGGTGATGCTGTCCGCGTCCCACAACCCCATGCCGGACAACGGGATCAAGTTCTTCGCCAAGGGTGGGCGCAAGCTCCCCGACGAGGTCGAGGACGCGATCGAGAAGCGCATGCGCGAGGAGTGGGACCGTCCCGTCGGTACGGCGGTCGGGCGGATCACCCAGGACGTCGGGGCAGCCGGCGAGCGGTACGTGGATCACCTGGTGGCGACCATCCCCGCGGGCCTCGAGGGCATGCGGATCGTCGCCGACTGCGCCAACGGCGCCGCGAGCGAGGTCGCCCCGGCGGCACTGCGGGCCGCCGGCGCCGACGTCGTGGTCATCAACGCCTCGCCCGACGGGCGCAACATCAACGAGCAGTGCGGGTCCACGCACCCGGAGCAGCTGCAGGCCTCCGTGGTCGCCGCGCACGCCGACCTCGGTGTCGCGCTCGACGGGGACGCCGACCGCTGCCTGGCGGTCGACGCCCACGGGGAGCTGGTCGACGGGGACCAGATCATGGGGATCCTGGCCGTGGCGCTGCGCGACCGGGGGGACCTGGCCCATGACACCCTCGTCACCACCGTCATGAGCAACCTGGGTCTGCGCCTGGCGATGGACGCCGCGGGAATCCGGACCGTGCAGACCGCGGTCGGCGACCGGTACGTCCTGGAGAAGATGCGCGCCGAGGGCTTCAGCCTGGGCGGGGAGCAGTCCGGGCACCTCATCCTCGCCGAGCACTCCACGACCGGTGACGGGACCCTCACGGCGTTGCAGCTGGCGTCCCAGGTCGCGGCGACGGGCCGGAGCCTGCGTGAGCTCGCGGCGTCGATCACCCGGCTGCCGCAGGTCCTGGTGAACGTCCGCGGGGTGGACCGGGCGCGGGCCCGCACCGACGAGGGCCTCCTTGCCGCGGTCGCGGCCGTCGAGGCCGACCTCAAGGGGCACGGGCGGGTCCTGCTGCGCCCCTCCGGCACCGAGCCGGTCGTCCGGGTCATGGTCGAGGCACCCGAGCAGGGCCAGGCCCAGCGCATCGCCGACGACCTCGCGGGGGTCGTGCGCGACCGACTCGCCCTGTGACGACGTCCCGGGCTGCTCTGCGCTCACAGGTCGCCGAGCTCCTGGACCGTGAGGGCCCGTTGCCGATCGTGCAGGTCGGGGACCCGGTGCTGCGCCACCCGGCCGTCCCGTACGACGGCCAGCTCGACGACGACCAGCTCCGGGCCCTGATCGAGGCCATGCGCGTGACGATGCACGCCGCGCCCGGCGTGGGGCTGGCGGCACCCCAGGTCGGGCTCGGCCTGGCACTCGCCGTGGTCGAGGACGCCTGGCCCGTGGACCCGGAGGTCGCGGTGGCGCGGGAGCGGACGCCCGTGGCGTTCCGCGCGCTGGTCAACCCGCGTTACCTGCCCGTGGGGGACGAGCGTGCCTTCTTCTACGAAGGCTGTCTGAGCGTGACGGGCTGGCAGGCGGTCACACCCAGGTGGCGGTCGGTGCACGTGACGGCCCAGGACGAGGTCGGTGCGGTCACCGAGGAGGTGCTGCACGGGTGGCCGGCGCGCATCGTCCAGCACGAGACCGACCACCTCAACGGCAGGCTCTACGTCGACCTCGCCGAGATGCGCTCGCTCGTCGCGGGTGAGCACGCCCTGCGGTGGGCGGACGCCACACCGCACCGGGCCGCCACGGAGCTCGGCTTCACCCTTCCATGACCGGTCCCAGGGGTACGTGGGTGACTTCCCCCATTCCTGCGGGGCGTCCGGGGACGTACCGTGGGCCCAGGGCCTGGGACCGTGACCACCACGGACGAGGGTGCCGTGGTCGACGGGTCCGGACGGGGAGCTGAGGGGTCGTGGTCGAGGAGTGGGTCATCACCCTGGCGGGTTCACCGTGGGTGTTCGTCGCGCTGTACGCGTTCGCCGTGATCGACGGGATCTTCCCGCCGGTGCCCAGCGAGTCGGTGGTCATCGCACTGGCGGCGCTCTCGGTGGCCGGCGGCGAGCCGAACCTGTGGCTCCTGGTCGCCGTGGCTGCCCTCGGCGCGTTCACAGGTGATCAGATCGCCTACCAGACGGGCAGGCACATCCCTGTCCGCAGGCTCCGGGTCATGTCCTCGCGCAGGGCGCAGCGCACCCTGGACTGGGCCGAGCGGGCACTGACCCAGCGGGGGGCCGCGCTGATCCTCGGGGCCCGCTACATCCCTGTGGGCCGGGTGGCGGTCAACCTCACCGCAGGCACGGTCGCCTACCCCCGACGTCGGTTCGTGGGACTCGCCGGGCTCGCCGCGGTGACCTGGGCCGGTTACTCCACCCTGCTCGGGGTCGGAGCGGGCGTGTGGTTGAAGGAGCATCCCCTGGTCGCGGTCGGCGTCGGTGTGGCCGGTGGCATCACGATCGGGCTGGTGGTCGACGCGGTCCTGCGCCGGGTGCTGGAGCGCCGCCGGGCGGCCGCGCCCGCGGGTGCCGTTGCGGGGGGACAGGTCCCGCACCAGGGCGCCCCGGTTCCCGAGCGCCAGCAGGTGCCCTGACGGCGCCGGTCCTCAGAGCTTGCGCAGCCGCACGCGTTCGACGGCGTGGTCGTGGCCCTTGCGCAGCACCAGGGTCGCCCGCCCGCGCGTGGGCAGGATGTTCTGCTCCAGGTTGGGGGCGTTGATCGAGTCCCAGATCTGCTCGGCTCGCTCGACGGCCGCACGGTCGTCGAGCGAGGCGTACCGGTGGAAGTAGGAGTCCGGGTCGGCGAACGCCGAGCTGCGCAACGACAGGAACCGGTCGACGTACCACTGGCGCACGTCCCCGGTCCGGGCGTCGACGTAGATGGAGAAGTCGAAGAAGTCGCTGACGGCCAGGCTCGTGCCGCCGCCGCCGCCGTCGCCGCCTGCTCCTGGCGGACGGGCGGGCTGGAGCACGTTGAGGCCTTCGACGATGAGCACGTCGGGGCTGCGCACCACGACGTGCTCCCCGGGGACGATGTCGTACGTCAGGTGCGAGTAGACCGGGGCCCGCACCTCTGGCCTGCCCGCCTTGACCGCGGCGAGGAAACGTAGGAGCGCGCGCCGGTCGTAGGACTCGGGGAAGCCCTTGCGGTCCATGATCCCCCGCCTGGCCAGCTCGGCGTTGGGCCGCAGGAACCCGTCGGTGGTGACCAGCTCGACGTGAGGGGTCTCGGGCCAGCGGGCGAGCAGCTCGCGCAGGATCCGGGCCGTCGTGGACTTGCCGACGGCGACCGAGCCGGCGACCCCGATGACGTACGGGGTCCGGGCGGCCGCCTCCCGCAGGAACGTCGAGGAGGCCGCGTGCAGGGCTCCGGTGGCGGTGACGTAGAGGTTCAGCAGGCGGGACAGGGGCCGGTAGACGGCGTCGACCTCGGCGAGGTCGATCGGGTCGCCCAGCCCCCGCAGCCGTGCCACGTCGGTGCTCGTCAGCGGGAGCGGCGTGGAGGCCGAGAGCCGGCTCCACGCCTCGCGGTCGAGGTCGACGTAGGGCGTCGCGGGAGCCAGGTCGGTGGGGGCCACGGGCACAGTCTGCCGGTGCCGGGGCGGTGTGGGCGACAGCGGGGGCGTGCGGCAGGTGTGGTGAGGGCGCGGCGCGGTCGCGCGGGACACTAGAGTACGCGCCATGTGTGGAATCGTGGGGTACGTCGGTGACCGGCCGGCCGGGGGCCGACCGCTCGAGGTCGCGATGGGTGGGCTGGCTCGTCTGGAGTACCGGGGGTACGACTCGGCGGGCGTGGCGGTGATCACCGGCAACGGTGACGGCCTGGCCACGGCCAAGAAGGCCGGGAAGCTCAAGAACCTCGCGGCGCTGCTCGAGGCCGACCCGCTGCCGGCGGGCACGGCATCCATCGGGCACACCCGGTGGGCGACCCACGGGGCCCCGAACGACGTCAACGCCCACCCGCACCTGAGCGAGGACGGCGCGCTGGCGGTCATCCACAACGGGATCGTGGAGAACTTCGCGAGCCTGCGTGAGGAGCTCGTGGGGGCGGGGGTCGCCCTCACCTCCGAGACCGACACGGAGGTCGTGGCCCACCTCGTCTCACGGGCCTACGACGACGGCAAGGACCTCACCGACGCGGTGCGGACCGTCGCGCTGCGTCTGCGCGGCACGTTCACGATCCTCGCCGTGCACGCGGACTCCCCGCGCACCGTGGTCGGGGCACGCCACGACTCGCCCCTGGTCGTGGGGCTGGGTGAGGGCGAGAACTTCCTGGGGTCGGACGTCGCCGCGTTCATCGCCCACACCAAGGAGGCCATGGAGCTCGGCCAGGACCAGGTCGTGACGATCACCCCGACGTCGGTGGACGTGGTGGACTTCGCCGGCAACCCGGTCGAGGCCAAGCGGTACACGGTGACCTGGGACGCGGCCGCCGCCGAGAAGGGCGGCTTCGCGACGTTCATGGACAAGGAGATCCACGACCAGCCCAAGGCCGTGGCGGACACGCTCCTGGGCCGTACGGATGACGCCGGCCGGTTGCGGCTCGACGAGGTGCACGTGGACGAGGCCGTGCTGCGTCAGGTCGACAAGATCATCGTGGTGGCGTGCGGGACGGCTGCGTACGCCGGCCAGGTCGCCCGGTACGCGATCGAGCACTGGTGCCGCATCCCGGTGGAGGTCGAGCTCGCGCACGAGTTCCGCTACCGGGACCCGATCGTGGACGCTCGCACGCTGGTGGTCGCGGTGTCCCAGTCGGGTGAGACGATGGACACCCTGATGGCGGTGCGTCACGCGAAGGAGCAGGGCGCGACCGTCCTGGCGATAGTGAACACCCACGGCTCCACGATCCCCCGTGAGGCCGACGCGGTGCTGTACACGCACGCAGGCCCGGAGATCGCGGTCGCGTCCACCAAGGCTTTCCTCGCCCAGATCACTGCCGCGTACCTGCTGGGCCTGTACCTGGCCCAGCTGCGCGGCACCAAGTTCACCGACGAGATCACCGACGTCCTGGACGACCTCCGCGGCATCCCGGAGAAGATCCAGCGGGTCATCGACGGCGCCGGACGCGTCCGCGAGATCGCCGGTTGGATGGCCGACACGTCCTCCGTGTTGTTCCTGGGTCGGCACGTGGGGTACCCGGTGGCGATGGAGGGTGCCCTCAAGCTCAAGGAGCTGGCGTACATCCACGCCGAGGGCTTCGCGGCCGGTGAGCTCAAGCACGGTCCGATCGCCCTGATCGAGCCTGGCCAGCCCGTCTTCATCATCGTGCCGAGCCCGCGTGGCCGGGACTCCCTGCACAGCAAGGTGATCTCCAACATCCAGGAGATCCGCGCGCGGGGCGCACGCACCCTGGTCATCGCGGAGGAGGGCGACGACGACGTGCTGCCGTTCGCGGACGAGGTGTTCCGCGTCCCGCAGACCCCGGTGCTGCTCGCACCCCTGGTGTCGGTGGTCCCGCTGCAGATCTTCGCGTGCGAGCTGGCCACGGCTCGTGGCCTGGACGTGGACCAGCCCCGCAACCTGGCGAAGTCCGTCACGGTCGAGTGAGGACCGCCGCGCAGGCGGCAGGCAGGTGGTGCACCGGTGGGTGTGGTGGGCGTGGGCATCGACGTGGTGGACGTCGCCCGGTTCCTCGCGACCCTCGAACGGGTGCCGCGGATGCGTGAGCGCCTCTTCACCGAGGCCGAGCGCAGCCTGCCGCCCGAGTCCCTCGCGGCCCGGTTCGCGGCGAAGGAGGCGCTCGCCAAGGCGCTGGGCGCCCCGGGGGACCTGCGCTGGCACGACGCGACCGTCCGCCGCCGGCCGGGCGCGCCCCCGCTGCTGGAGGTGACAGGTACCGTCGCGGCGCGTGCGGCGGAGCTGGGCGTCGGGACGTTCCACGTCTCGTTGTCCCACGACGCGGGGATCGCCACGGCTCTGGTCGTGGCCGAGTCGCTGTGACCGCACGGACCGGCCCGGACCTCCTGTCTCACCAGGTGGACATCCGCCGGTGCGCGCTCAAGCGCGGGGGCGCGGGTGCCGATAAAAGCCCTGTGACAGGTGCGGGTCCGGGGGCCGTGGCATCGAGTGGGTGGCCCTCGCCCACCCGCACGGATGTGCACCTGGACCGTCAGCCCTCCACCTGGGACGCCTGGATCGGCACGGCCGCGGACGTCGACGAGCACGCACTGCGTGCGAGGCTGGTGCGCTCGGCACCGGACGCCTGGAAGGGGTACCGCGAGCGGGCCCTGGAGGAGTCGCTGTCGCTCCTCCTCGCTGGTGAGGCGCTCGCTGCACGCGGTGTCCTTCTGGCCCTGGGTGCCGAGCAGGCCAGGGGAGCTCCCGGCACGGGACCCGCTGGGCTGGAGACGGTGCTGGGTGCCGCCCTGGACGCCACGGACGGTGACGACGATGCGTACGCCTGGCTCGTGGACCACGAGGAGCGGCACGCGCTGCAGGACCCGCGTCTGACCCGGCTCCTGGCGGTGGTGGCCGACTCCCGGGACGAGACCGAGGTCGCCGACCGGGCCTGGTCCGAGGTGATGGCCCAGGCCGTGCGCCTGGACCCGGCACGTGCCCGACGGGCCGTCGTCGCGCTCGTGTCGCGCCGTGAGCGTGACGGGCTGATCGGGCCGATGGTCGCCGACCTGCTCTCGTGCGTGGCGCTGGTGCGCTCCACCCAGGTCGAGGACTGGGACCAGGTCGCGGTCGACGCCGCCCACGACCTGCGGGCCCGGGGGGACGTGGCCGGTGCCCGGTTGCTGCTCCGGGCGTTCCGGGCCGCCGCCCCACCGACGGCGCCGGTGGACCGTGCCCGTCGGGCCCTGACCCCGGCAGCCGTCTCGGTGCGGGCCGTCGCGAATGCCGTGGTCTTCACCGTGCTCGCCGCAGGTGCGTTGGCACTCGCGGTCCGCTGGGGCAACCCCTTGCCGTTGTTCGCACTGGCGGTGCTGGCGGTGGCCGGTGCCCGGGTCGTGCACGTGCCCGGCATGACCGAGCAGGAGGGCAACGTCTGGCAGCGTCTGGGCGCGGTGGAGCTCGACCCGCGGCGCGGGATCGTGGAGACCGGGGCGGGACTGGCCTGGTTCGCGGTCCTCGGGGTGGCCGGGGCGTTGTCGGGCCTGACCGCCACGTCGGCCGCGACGAGCCAGCTGCGCGAGGCCGGTCGCCATGGCGCGTGGCTGGACGGCGGTGGGGGGCTGGCGCTGTGGTTCGTGGGGATGCTCGCGGGCGCCGTCGCCGCTGTGCTGATGGGCAGGTGGCTGCACACGGCCGTGCGTCGGCACGAGACGGCCCGCCGGTGGGCGGCCGCGGATCGTGAGGGCGTCAGCCCGGGTGCGGCGTGCCGGTGCTGGCAGGTCTCGGCCCTGGTCGACGAGCGGGCGCTGGGGTACGCCGGTGAGCATCTGCTCCCGCTGGACCGTCACCGTGGGGTCGGTGACCCGTTGGACCGTGGTGACGACCTGTGGCAGTGCCCCGAGAGCGACACCTTGTGGCTGCTCACCGGCCCCGGTGGGAGTGGTCGCACGGTGGCTCTACGGGGCACCGCCGTCGGGTGACGGCGGCCCTCCTGGGGCCGTCCGGGCGCGTCAGCGCAGGGCGGGGACGACCTCGCGCTCGAACAGCTCGATGCCGCTGCGGTCGTAGGCGGCCTCCACGAAGTACGTGATGGCGTACGTCATGCCCAGGTCGCGGAGCCCGGTGAGGGTCTCGACGACCTGCTCGGGGGTGCCGACGAGCGGCCCGGTGCGCAGCTGCTCGACGGTCTCGGCGGCCTTCTGCTCGCTGACGCACCCGCGGTAGTGGTCGGCGATCCACGCGAGGCGGTCGTCGACCTCGGCCTGGTCCCGTCCCATGACGACGTTGTAGTTCGCCGACCGGGTGATCTCCCCGTAGTCACGCCCCACGTCCTGGCAGTGCCGGCGCAGCACCTCGGACTTGTGCGCGAAGCCTTCGGGCGTCCCGTCGAAGTTCGTGTACCGGGCGTACCGTGCCGCGGTGCGCAGGGTCTTGCGCTCCCCGCCGCCGGCGACCCACAGGGGGATGCCCCCGGGCTGCAGCGGCCGCGGCTGCACGCGGGCGTCCTGCACCTGGTAGTGGGTGCCCTCGAACGTGACGCTCCCGGTGCGCCACGCCTGCTCCATGATCTGCACGCCCTCGTCCAGGGCCCGCAGCCGGTCACCGGCCCCGGGGAACCCGTACCCGTAGGCGCGCCACTCGTGCTCGTACCACCCGGCGCCGATGCCCATCTCGACCCGGCCCCCGCTGATCAGGTCGGTGGTGGCGGCGACCTTCGCCAGGTAGGCGGGGTTGCGGTACGCCATGCACGTGCACATCTGCCCGAGCCGTACCCGTGAGGTGGCGGCCGCGTAGGCGGCCATGAGGGTCCACGCCTCATGGGTGGCGTCGTCGGTGGGTTCGGGCACGGTGTGGAAGTGGTCGTAGACCCAGATCGACTCCCACGCGTCACCGGTGTCGGCGTGCTCGGCCAGGGACCGCATGGTGGCCCAGTGGTGAGCGGGGTCGATGCCGACGAGGTCCATCCGCCAGCCCTGCGGGATGAAGAGTCCGAAGCGCATCCTCGCAGGCTACGGCAGTGGCGGGTGCCGGGCCCGGTCAGTCGGGCGTGTACCCCAGGTTGGGGGCGAGCCACGTCTCGGCCTCGTCCAGGGTCCAGCCCTTGCGGGCGGCGTAGTCCTCCACCTGGTCCCGACCGATCGGCCCGACGGCGAAGTACTTGGAGTCGGGGTGGGCCAGGTAGATCCCGGACACGGCCGACGGCGGGTGCATGGCGTAGGACTCGGTGAGCGTCAGGCCGACCTCACCGGCGTCCAGCAGGTCGAACACGGTCTGCTTCTCGGTGTGGTCGGGCTGGGCGGGGTACCCGGGTGCGGGACGGATCCCGGGGTAGCGCTCGCGGACGAGGTCCTCGATGCTGAGGTCCTCCTCGGGGGCGTACCCCCAGTGGTGCACGCGCACCTCACGGTGCAGCCACTCGGCGAACGCCTCGGCCAGGCGGTCCGAGACGGCCTTGACCAGGATGGACGTGTAGTCGTCCCCGGCGTCCTGGTACCGGTCGGCGAGCTCCTCGGTGCCGTGGATGGCGACGGCGAACGCCCCGACGTGGTCGTGGGTGGTGGACAGGAGGTCCGCGAGCGCGGCGTAGGCCCCGGTGCGGCGTCGTTGCTGGCGCAGGGTGTGCAGGACGGCGGTGGGTGTTCCGGGCCGGTCGTGGGTGGGCAGGCCGTCGGTGTGGATCTCGATGTCGTCGCCGACGCGTCGTGCGGGCCACAGGCCCCAGACGCCGCGGGGGGTGAGGAGGTCCTCGGCGATGATCCTGTCGAGCAGGGTGGTGGCGTCGGCGAACACGGCGCGGGCCTGCTCGCCCTGGCGGGGGTCGTCGAGGATCTTGGGGTAGGTGCCGCGCAGCTCCCAGGTGCTGAACAGGGGGGTCCAGTCGATCACGGGGGCGATCTCGGTGAGGGCCGGTTCGACGACGTGGCGGCCCGGGGTCCTGGGTGGTGGGGGTGTGGGGGTGGTGAGCCGGATCGGTCGGGCGCGCGCCTCGGTCAGGGGGACCAGGGGCTGGTCCTTCTCCTGGTGGCGTTCGCGGAGGCGTGCGTACTCGCCGCTGATGCGTTCGGCGGTCTCGGTGGGTCGGCCTAGCAGGTCCGAGACGACTCCGACGGCTCGGCCGGCGTCCTGGACGTGGACGACCGTCCCGTCGTAGGCGGGGTCGATCTTGACGGCGGTGTGGGCGCGGCTGGTGGTCGCCCCGCCGATGATCAGGGGGGTGGTCAGCCCGCGGCGGGTCATCTCCTTGGCGAGGTGGACCATCTCGTGGAGGCTGGGGGTGATGAGCCCGGAGACCCCGATGACGTCGGCGTCGACCTCGGCCGCGGCGGCGAGGATCCGGTCGGAGGGGACCATGACGCCCAGGTCGTGCACGACGTAGTCGTTGCAGGCCAGGACCACCCCGACGATGTTCTTGCCGATGTCGTGGACGTCGCCCTTGACGGTGGCCATGATGACGGTGCCCTTGCCTCGTGCGGGTCCGCCGGCGGCGGCGCGGGCCGCGGCCTCGGCCTCGAGGTAGGGGGTGAGGTGGGCGACGGCGGCCTTCATGACGCGTGCGGACTTCACGACCTGGGGCAGGAACATCTTGCCGGCCCCGAACAGGTCGCCGACGACGTTCATGCCGTCCATGAGGGGCCCTTCGATCACCGCCAGGGGGGAGCCGAGGGCCTGGTAGGCCTCTTCGGCGTCTTCCACCGCGTGGTCGACGATCCCGTGGATCAGCCCGTGCTGGAGGCGCTCGGCGACGGGCAGCTCCCGCCAGGCGGCCTGCGCGGCTGCCTCCCGGGTGACGCCCTTGTAGGACTCGGCGAGGGTGATGAGCCGGTCGGTGGCGTCCTCGCGCCGGGCCAGGACGACGTCCTCGACGGCTTCGCGGAGCCGGGGCTCGAGGTCGGTGTCGATGGTGAGCATCCCGGCGTTGACGATGCCCATGTCGAGGCCGGCGGCGATGGCGTGGGTGAGGAACACCGCGTGCATGGCCTCGCGCACGTGGTTGTTGCCGCGGAACGAGAACGACACGTTGCTGATGCCGCCGGAGGTGAGCGCACCGGGCAGGTTCTGCTTGATCCAGGCGACGGACTCGATGAAGTCCTTGGCGTACCGGTCGTGCTCGGGCATGCCGGTGGCGACCGTGAGCACGTTGGGGTCGAAGATGATGTCGTGCGGGGCGTACCCGGCCTCCTCGGTGAGGAGGCGGTAGGCGCGGGTGCAGATCTCGATGCGGCGGGGCAGGTCGTCGGCCTGGCCCTGCTCGTCGAACGCCATGACGACGACGGCGGCCCCGTACCGGCGCACGCGGCGGGCCCGTTCGAGGAATGCGGCCTCGCCGTCCTTGAGGGACAGGGAGTTGACGACGCCCTTGCCCTGGAGGTGCTTGAGTCCTTCCTCCAGGACGGTCCAGTCCGAGGAGTCGACCATCACCGGGATGCGGGCGGTGTCCGGTTCGGCGGCCATGCGGTCCAGGAACGCGCCCATGGTCTGCGGGCCGTCGAGCATGCCCTCGTCGACGTTCACGTCGATGATCTGGGCGCCCCCGGTGACCTGCTGGGCGGCGATCGCGACGGCGGCCTCCTCGTCGCCGGCGGTGATGGCCTTGGCGAAGCGGGGGCTGCCGGTGACGTTGGTCCGTTCACCGACGTTGACGAACGGGATCTGCCCGGTGAGCTCGAACGACTCCAGCCCTGACAGCCGCAGGTGGTCGGGGGGTGGTGGCGGCACGCGCGGGGGGAGCCCGGCGACGGCGTCGGCGATGGCCCGGATGTGCTCGGGTGTGGTGCCGCAGCACCCGCCGACGACGTTCACCAGCCCGGCCTCGGCGAACTCCTTCAGGGTCTCGGCGGTCTCCTCGGGGGTCTCGTCGTACTCGCCGAACGCGTTGGGCAGCCCGGCGTTGGGGTGGGTGGAGACGAGGGCGGTCGCGGTGTCGGCGAGCTCGCGCAGGTGGGGGCGCAGCAGGTCGGCGCCCAGGGCGCAGTTCAGGCCGACCGACAGCAGGTCGGCGTGCTCGGTGCTGATGACGAACGCCTCGGGCGTCTGCCCGGACAGGGTGCGGCCCGAGGCGTCGGTGATGGTGCCGGACAGCATGATCGGTGCGCGGCGGCCCGCGGCGGTGAAGGCCTCCTCGCACGCGAACAGGGCGGCCTTGCCGTTGAGGGTGTCGAACACGGTCTCGATGAGCAGCAGGTCCGCGCCCCCGGCGAGCAGTGCGGTGATCTGCTCGGTGTACGCCTCGACGAGCTCGTCGAACGTGACCGCCCGGTACCCGGGCCGGGTCACGTCGGGCGACAGGGACGCGGTCCGGTTGGTGGGGCCCACCGCGCCGGCGACCCACCGGGGGTGGCCGTCGCGTGCGGTGGCCGCGTCGGCCTCGGCGCGGGCGATGCGTGCGGCGGCCTCGTTGAGGCGGGTGACCAGGTGCTCGGCGCCGTAGTCGGCCTGGGCGATGGAGGTGGAGCTGAAGGTGTTGGTGCTGGTGATGTCGGCCCCGGCGTCCAGGTACGCGCGGTGGATCCCGGCGACGACGTCAGGACGGGTCAGCTGCAGCAGGTCGAAGTTCCCCTGGTACTCCCGGCCCGGGTCGGCTCCCTCGAAGCGGAAGTCGGCCTCGGTGAGGCCGGCCTTCTGGAGCATGGTGCCCCACCCGCCGTCCAGCACGACGATCCGCTCGCGGCACACCGCGGCGAGGTCGGGAGCACCGGTCACACCGTCACCTCGCAGTCGGGTCCTGCGCCGGGTGGCGCTGTACGACGTCCCTACGGTGCCCGATCCGAGCCCGATGGTCGGTGCCGTCCCGGGGTACGGACGGCACCGGCCGGACCATGTGCCTGCGGTCGGTGCCGTCCCACCCGGAACACCTTGTCGCTGTGACTGCTCCTTCGCTATCATTCGGGCGCGAGGTCATGGCGTTATGACTGAATTGTGAGGCATGGCCTGGCGTAGTGGTCCAAGGGGGCGGCCCGACGAGCGGGCCGTGACGACAAGCAGGGGGACACATGAGACTCAAGCGCGCGCGTAGATCTGCCATCGCGGCTGCCGCGATGGCAGTGATCATGATGGTGCCGACATCGGCCACCGCGGCGACGACCAGCCTGAGCGGCACGGTCAACTGCACCGGCACCCGGACCGTCTACAACACGGTCCGGACCATGGCTGAGCCATCGCGCACGGACCTGTTCCTGACCAAGGCCGCGGGTGGTGCACGAAGCGGGTACAGCATGTACATCGGTGTCTACATCGTGGCGAACGGGAACTACCACCGGGCCTACTTCGCCAGCGCGAACCGGTACGGCACCCTCCAGTCCGGGAACAACTACGTGGTCAACACCCGGTTCCGGATGACTGCTCAGATGGCGCAGGCGTCGCGGGGCACGTGCTCCAACTCGTGGGGAGGCACGTTGACCTTCTGATCGAGTCGGCCACGCCCCCAGGCCACCCCTCTGCCGCCCCCACCTGAGGAAAGTTGGTTGCATTCCGTGAACAGCAGCAACGGTCGTCGTCGACCGGCCCGACTCGCCGGGGTGGTGGTCGCGGTCGCGCTGGCGACGGCGTGCACCGCAGACGCCCCTGACGCACCCGTGGAGCAAGAGGGGCAGGGGTTCGTCGAGGGCGAGGGGTACATCGCGGAGTACGAGCAGGCCGCGGAGGCGCTGGAGTGGCCCGGCGGCGTCGAGCCGCCGGGCCCGAGCCCCGACGCCGGGACCAGCTACCAGGTCGGTGTCGGGGAGTCACAGGCGACCATGGAATGGAACTGTGCGTGGGGGCGGGAGTGGTTGAGCCTGCGGGAGCAGGGCGGGGACGAGGCTGACCACGCTCTCGAGATGTACGCGGGCTTCCTGGAGACGAGGACGTTCCGGGAGATGTTCGACCCGGAGAGCGCGCAGCCGGTCGTCAGACAGATCGTCGAGGACGCCAGGCTGGGCGATCCGTCCGGCGTCCAGCGTGACGTGGAGACCAACTGCCCCACGGACGGGCGGTGAACAGGCGCCGTACGGTGCGTGCTGCTCGCTCCGTCGGGGCGGCGGTCGTCCTGGGGGCACTCGTCGCGTGCACCTCGGGGGGCGGACCCCAGGGGGACCCGCCCCCCGAGGTGACGGACGCTGCGGACGCCGTCGTCGACGTCGTCAGGCAGGACGTGGTGTCCGTCGTCGCCCACGGGGGGCGGGTCGTGGCGACACCATCGGTCCTCGTCCGTGCCGGTGCCGACGGTGAGCTGCGTGCGGGGGTCGAGCTGGACGGTCAGCTCGAGCCCGGCGAGCCGATCGCGATGGTCGCCGACCGGCCGGTCCTGGCCCCGGCGCAGGGGCGCCTGTCCCGATGGTCGGTCCCCGACGGCTCCGTGGTGGCCGCCGACACCCCGGTCGCGCTGCTCACGTACGGGGGGTTCGGGGTCGAGGTCGACGTCCCCGCAGGTGACGCCTACCGGATCTACACGGTGCCCACCAGCGGCAGGGCGAACGTGGACGGCGGCCCCGGTGGGCTCGAGTGTGACGTCGTGCCCGGCGAGACCGATGAGCGGGAGCCCGCCACGGGCGGGGACGAAGGGATCCGGTTCTTCTGCCTGCTGCCGATGGACGCCCAGGTGCTCGCGGGCCTGAGCGCGCGGGTGGGCATCGAGACCGGCCGGGTCGAGCAGGCTCTCGTGCTCCCGGTCGAGGCCGTGACCGGCTCGGTCCAGACGGGCACCGTCACGAAGGTCACCGATGGCGCCCGGGCGACGGTGGACGTCGGGCTGGGCATCACCGACGGCGTGGTCATCGAGATCACCTCCGGCCTGGAGGAGGGCGACACCGTCCTCGCCTACGCTCCCGGGCTGTCGCGTCACCGGTGATCGAGCAACCGACCGAGGCCGTCCTGGAGGCCGACAGCCTGTGGCTCGACGTCGAGGTCGCCCCCGGGCGGGTGCTGACCCTCGCCCGAGGGATCGATCTGACGGTTCGTGCGGGGGAGTCCGTGGCCCTCGTCGGCAGATCAGGGTCTGGCAAGTCCACCCTGCTGGCCGCCTTCGGCCTGCTGCGACGTCCTGATCGCGGCAGGGTCGTCGTCGACGGGCAGGACGCGGCCGAGCTGTCGGACGCGCGTGCGGCCATGCTGCGCAACCAGCGCATCGGGTTCGTCTTCCAGGACTACTCGCTGGTCGGTCACCTCTCGGTCGTCGACAACGTCATGCTGCCGTTCGAGTACGGTCGGCCCGCGCCGAGGCGTCGAGCGCGTGACCGCGCGGTCGAACAGCTGGACGCGGTGGGGCTGGCCGGGTTCGAGGGGAGACGACCTGCCCAGCTGTCCGGCGGTGAGCAGCAGCGCGTCGCGATCGCGCGGGCCCTGGTCCGGGAACCGGCACTGGTGCTCGCAGACGAGCCGACAGGTGCGTTGGACACGGACACCGGTGACGCCGTGATCGAGAACCTCCTGGAGGCGACCCGACGTGCGGGGGTCGCCGCGGTGGTCGTCACCCACGACCCTGCGCTCGCAGCCCGCATGGATCGCTCCTTCGAGCTCGTCGACGGTCATCTGCTCACCCGCGACGGTCACGGTCACGCCCAGAGGGATCGTCGGAGCGACGGGCAGGTGCCGGCATGACGCGCGCGTTCCGGACCTCCCTGGCCGACCTTCGAGCCCGTCCGCTGCGTTCGTTCCTCACGGGGCTGAGCATGCTCGTCGGGGTCCTGGCCGTCGTCGGGGTCTCAGCCGCGGACCAGCTCTCGACCGGGTACGTGATCGCGGCCCACGAGCAGCTGCAGGGCCGGGAGGCGACCTACGCGGCCCACGTGCGGGTGGGCGCCGCTGAGGCCGGTGCGGTCACGAGGCTGAGCGACGGGATCGCCGCGCGCATCGGCCCGCAGGACGCCGCTCACGTCCTGCTCCTCTCGGCGGACCGCACCCTGGCCCGCGGCGACCGGTCGACGAACGCGACGGTGCACTGGGTGGACGGCGACCTCGAGGGCGTGTTCCGCCGACCCCTGGTCCAGGGGGAACGGGCCGGGGACGCCGGTTCCCGCGCCCTGGCCGTGGTCGTCAACGAGGAGCTCGCGCGCGTCCTGGGCCTGGAAACCCTGCCGACGACGATCGAGCTGGCCGCAGGGGGCGCGGACCCGCACGTGGTGGTGGTGACCGGCGTGCTGGCGGACGCCGACGACGAGCCGGTCGCCTACGGGGTGCTGACCGCTGCGGCGCGGGTGGCGCCCGACGTGTTCCGGGACGGGTCCTTCGCCGTGCACCTCACGGCCGGGACCGGGTCTTTGGCGGCGGTGACCGGCACGATCAAGGACGCCGTGTCCTACGCGGGCCTGGAGCTGGTCGAGGACGTCCGCCGTGTGGACACCGTCGAGCGTGCCCGGGAATCGGCGCAGGTGGTGGAGCGCGCGTTCGTGGCTGCGGCGCTCGCAGCGTTGACGGTCGCGGTGATCGGGATCCTCAACATCGGGCTCGCCTCCCTCGCCGAGCGTGCGCGCGAGCTGGTGGTCCGCAGGGCCCTGGGCGCGCGGCGGGTCGACGTCTTCTCCCAGGTCCTCGGCTCGAGCATGATCCTGGCGATGCTCGTCGCCGGTACGGCCCTCGTCGCGGTGCTCCTCGGGGTCTACGTGGTCGCGCCCGCGGCCACTCCCGTGACCTTCATCGCCGACCCCGTGCAGCCCCCGTGGGGAGCCCTGCGCAACGGCGTGCTCGCGGCCGTCACCACGGCGCTCCTGGGTGCGGCTGCCCCGGCGGTCAAGGCCACCCGGTTGCCCGTCGCCCTGGCACTGCGCGCCTGACCGGCGCCCGCCCGGCAGGATGGGGGTGTGATCGAGGCCTACACCGCAGCCGACGTCCGTGCCGCCGAGGAGCCGTTCCTGGCCCGGGAACGGTCCTTCCACGGTGGGTTGATGCACCGGGCGGCGACGGCGCTGGCCGGTCAGGTGCGCGCCGAGCTCCGTGCCCGTGGCCACCACGTCTACGGGGCCACGGTCGTGGGCCTCGTCGGGCCCGGCAACAACGGGGGCGACGCCCTGCACGCCCTGGCGCTGCTCGCGGGCCGGGGTGTCCGGGCCACCGCGGTCCTCACGACCACCACCGTCCACGACGAGGGTCTGGCCGCGTTGCGTGCGGCGGGCGGTCGCGCCGTGTCGGTCGCACCGGACGGCGGACAGGACGCCATCGGGGCGGAGGTCTGGTCCGGGGACGCGCTCGCGGAGGCTTTCGCCGCCGACGTCGTGCTCGACGGGTTGCTGGGCATCGGTGGGCGCGGTGGGCTGCGGGGTGCCGCCGCGGTCCTGGTCGAGCGCCTGCAGGCCCTGAACGACGGCGCACCGGCCGCTGCCCGGCCGGTGGTGGTGGCAGTGGACCTGCCCAGCGGGACCGGGGCCGACGACGGCACCGTCCCCGGTCCGGTGCTGCACGCGGACGTGA
>NZ_AXCZ01000155.1 GCF_000767165.1 Cellulomonas bogoriensis 69B4 = DSM 16987 | reverse complement strand
CCGGTGCGGCGGCGGGCGGCGCGTGCGGAGGCGTCGTGGGCGGCGCGCTGGACCAGGGGTACCCCTGCGGCGTCGCCCAGCGCGGTGACCAGGTGGCGGTCGTCGTGGGTCCCGTTGCGGGGGGTGGCGTCACGGGTGGGGGGTGGCTCGCAGTGCTGGAGGACCTCGTGGGCCAGGGACACGACGTCAGCGGTGAGCCTGTCGATCGCGGCGGTGCGGCGTGCCGCGGCTGCGTCCACAGCCTCCCGGAGTGCGTCGACGCCCTCGCCGGTGCGTGCCGAGACCGCGAGCACCGGGACGCGGTCCAGGCCGTCGTGCGCGAGGACGGTGGTGAGGTCGGTGGTGCAGGCGCGCAGCTCGGTGGGGGTCAGGCGGTCGGCCTGGTTCAGGACGACGGTGAGGACGTCCTGGTGGTCGGTCAGGTGGCGCAGGTGGTGCTCGTGGACGGTCGCGTCGGCGTACTTCTGGGGGTCCAGGACCCAGATGACGAGGTCCACGAGGCCGACGAGGCGCTCGACCTCGAGGCGGTGGCCGATCTCGACCGAGTCGTGGTCGGGCAGGTCCAGGAGGACCAGGCCAGGGCCGGCGGTGTCGAGCTGGTGGCGGCGGCGGACGTCCAGCCAGTCGAGCAGGGGTGCGGCCCCGTCGCCGCGCACCACGGCGACCGTCTCGCGGGTGGTGGGACGGGTGACGTCCACGAGAGCGGCGTCGCTACCGGTGAGGGCGTTGACCAGGGAGGACTTGCCGGCGCCGGTGGGCCCGGCGAGTGCGACGACGGTGTGGTCGGGCAGCCGGAAGCGGTCGCGGACCTGGTCGGCGAGCTGGTCCCCGCGGGCGCGCAGGGCGGGGGGCAGGACGTGGCGCCCGGCGTCGAGCGCGTCCCGCAGGGCGGTGGACCTGTGGGTCAGGGGCAGGACGTCGCTGCGGGGCGTGGGGGCGTCCGGTGCGGGGGTGGCGGCCGTCACGGGCGGCGGACCTTGCGCCACAGGCGTCGCCAGACGTTCTCGTCCTGGTGCGGGTCGGCAGTACGGGGTTGTGGTGCGAGGACGGTGACGTGTGGTGCTGGGTCCGTGGCTGCGGGGTCGTCGGTGCCGAGCACCTCGGTGGCGACGGTGCGCAGCTCGGCCAGTGCCTGGTTCAGGGCGGCGGCGGCGTCGGGGCGGACGTCGGTGGCGTCCAGGAGCGCCAGGTACCTGTCCTGCTCGGTGCGCAGCAGGCCGTGGACCCGGTCGCGGAGGTCCTGGTGGGCGGTGTCGGTCAGGCGTCGCACCGCCTCGTCACCGAACACGGCCTCGAGGAGCCGTTGCGCGAGGACAGCGGTGCCGCCCGCGACGCCGACCTCGGCGGCGGTGAGGCCACCGGTGGAGGCGAAGATCGCGATCATCAGGGCTGCGCCCAGACCGTTGACGCCGAGGGACAGTGCCCGTGCGGTGCCGCGTCGCCCCTGCCCCTCGGTGGCGACGAGGTCCAGGACGTCGCCCTGCCAGGCGCGGATCTCGGCGTCGGCCCGTTCGGGCAGGTCGCTGGTCGCCCGTGACAGCCGCAGGCCGTCCAGGAGCCGCGCGCCGACGGGGTCGTGGGACCAGGCGTCGTAGGACCTCTCGGCTGCGCGGTCGGCCGCGTCGGTGATCAGGTCGACCAGGCCTCGACCGACCGCGTGGGTGACCCGTTCGGGTGCGGGCCGCCCGCGCACGGTGGCGACCAGCCGGTCACGCCAGGAGCCGACCTTCTCCTCCAGGCTGCGCATCAGCTCGCCGGTGCCCACGAACTCCTGCCAGCGGGCCAGGACCTCTCCGCGGAGCATGGTCCCGTCGGCGGTCGAGCGGGCCACCTGGTCCAGGGCCTCGTCGTGGGCGGCAGCGACCGTTCCCCGCAGGGTCTGGTTGTGGGCGTCCTGGGCGAGGATCGCGTCGGCCAGGTGCGGGCCCCGGGTGAGGAGGTCTGCGACGGCCCCACCGACCGTGCGGCGCACCACGTCCGTGCGTGCGGGTGCGTCGGCGACGGTGGCACGCAGCCAGGCCTCGACGGGGGCGATCGCCTCAGGGGGCAGGAGCCCGTCGGTGACGGGTGCCTCCTCGACGACGGCGACGTGGGCCTGGACCCCGCGTGCGTCGAGCATGCGACCCAGGTCAGCGGTCACGGCCTCGCGGGCGTGCGGCTCGACCCGGTTGAGGACCACGAGGACCACGGCGCGCCGCTGCGCCGCACCGTCGAGGAGCTCCCACGGGACGGCGTCGGCGTACCGTGCCGCAGTGGTGAGGAACACCCACAGGTCGGCGGCGCCGAGGAGCTGGGCCCCGAGGCGGCGGTTCTCGGCCGAGACCGAGTCGATGTCAGGTGCGTCCAGGACGGCCAGACCGCGGGGCAGCCGGGCGTGGGGCACCAGATGCAGGCCACCGGCACCTGCGGGGTGGGGGTCGGGCGTCCCGTGCGCAGTCGTGGTGGCGGGCCCGGTGGTGCGCGCGAGCCCGGGAAGGACCCGGTCGGTGACGTACCAGGGAGCGTCGTCCGGGTGGTGCACCAGGACGGGCCGACGCGTGGTGGGACGGATGACCCCGGCGGCGCTGACCGGGTGACCCACCAGGGTGTTGACCAGGGTGGACTTGCCCGACCCGGTCGAGCCACCGATCACCGCCAGGAGCGGCGCACCCAGCTGGTGCACGCGTGGCAGGAGGTGGTCGTCGAGGCGGTCCGTGAGGTCACGGGTGAGGTCACGGGCCTGGTCCGCCCCGGGTAGCTCGAGCGGCAACCTGACCTTCCCGACGGCGGCGCGCACGCCGGTCAGCGCCTGGGCCAGGCGCTGACCGGCGTCGGCCGTGAGCACGGGGTCAGTCCCGGGTGAGCTTGCGGTACGTCACCCGGTGGGGGCGGGCCGCGTCCGCGCCCAGTCGCTCGACCTTGTTCGCCTCGTAGGACTCGAAGTTCCCCTCGAACCAGTACCAGTTGGCCGGGTTCTCGTCGGTGCCCTCGTAGGCCAGGATGTGGGTCGCGACACGGTCCAGGAACCACCGGTCGTGGGACACGACCACGGCGCAGCCGGGGAACTCCAGCAGGGCGTTCTCCAGGGACCCGAGGGTCTCGACGTCCAGGTCGTTGGTGGGCTCGTCCAGGAGCAGGACGTTGCCGCCCTGCTTCAGGGTCAGGGCCAGGTTCAACCGGTTGCGCTCACCACCGGACAGCACCCCCGCGGGCTTCTGCTGGTCGGGGCCCTTGAACCCGAACGCGGCCACGTAGGCGCGGGACGGCATCTCGACGTTGCCGACCTTGATGAAGTCCAACCCGTCCGAGACGACCTCCCACAAGGTCTTCTTGGGGTCGATGCCGCCACGGCTCTGGTCCACGTACGACAGCTGGACGGTCTCGCCGACCTTCAGGTCGCCGCCGTCGAGCTCCTCCAGGCCCACGATCGTCTTGAACAGCGTGGTCTTGCCGACACCGTTGGGGCCGATCACACCCACGATCCCGTTGCGCGGCAGGGAGAAGGACAACCCGTCGATCAGCACCCTGTCGCCGAAGCCCTTGTTCAGGTCCTTGGCCTCGATCACGATGCTGCCCAGGCGGGGGCCCGGGGGGATCTGGATCTCCTCGAAGTCCAGCTTCCGGGTCCGGTCCGCCTCGGCGGCCATCTCCTCGTAACGGGCCAGACGGGCCCTGGACTTCGTCTGGCGGCCCTTCGCCGAGGACCGCACCCACTCGAGCTCGTCCTTGAGGCGCTTGGCCAGCTTCGCGTCCTTCTTGCCCTGGACCTCCAGACGCGCCTGCTTCTTCTCCAGGTACGTGGAGTAGTTGCCCTCGTAGGGGTACAGGCGCCCACGGTCGACCTCGGCGATCCACTGGGCCACGTGGTCCAGGAAGTACCGGTCGTGGGTCACCGCGATGACGGCGCCCTCGTACTGGGCCAGGTGCTGCTCGAGCCACAGCACGCTCTCGGCGTCCAGGTGGTTGGTCGGCTCGTCCAGCAGCAGCAGGTCGGGCTTCTCCAGGAGCAGCTTGCACAACGCCACCCGGCGACGCTCACCACCGGACAGCACCGACACGTCCGCGTCCGGCGGCGGGCAGCGCAGCGCGTCCATCGCCTGCTCCAGCTGGGAGTCCAGGTCCCACGCGTCGGCGGCGTCGATGGCCTCCTGCAGCTTGCCCATCTCTTCCAGGAGCGCGTCGTAGTCGGCGTCCGGGTCGGCCATCTGGGCCGAGATCTCGTTGAACCGGTCGATCTTGTCCTTGATCTCGCGCACGCCGTCCTCGACGTTGCCCAGCACCGTCTTGGACTCGTCCAACGGCGGCTCCTGGAGCAGGATCCCGACCGTGAACCCGGGCGAGAGCCGGGCCTCACCGTTCGACGGCTGGTCCAGCCCGGCCATGATCTTCAAGATCGTGGACTTACCGGCGCCGTTGGGACCGACCATGCCGATCTTGGCGCCCGGGTAGAAGCTCATGGTGACGTCGTCGAGGATGACCTTGTCGCCGTGCGCCTTGCGCGCCTTGTACATGGTGTAGATGAACTCAGCCACGGTCGGGTCTGCTCCAACGGTCGATCGGGGCGCACGGGGGCGCCTGGGCCACCGGCCAGCCTACGACGTCACGGCACCGGTGTCGGCAGGCGCCTCGGCGGTGGCGTGCGTGCGGCGTGTGAACACCGCCGTCCCGCGCGACAGGTCGTGACCGACCGCACCCGCGTCCACGACCAGGCCCGTGCGCGGGCCGGACTCGGTGTCCCACTCCTCGGTGCGCAACCGCCCGTGCACCACCACCGGGTCACCCTTGCGCACCGACCCCGCGACGTTCACCGCCGTGTCCCGGAACGCCTTGACCGTGAACCACTCGGTGCGCCCGTCCTGCCACGCCCCGGCCCGCGCGTCGTACCGGCGGGGCGTGGACGCCACCCGGAAGCTCGTGAACGGAACCCCCTCGCCGACGACCTCCCGCGGGTCCGTCGCCGCCCACCCCACCACCGTGATCGTCACACCGTTCGTCATCGCCACCGCTCCTCCTCCGCTGTCCGTCCGCCCCGGTCACGGGCACACCACAAGCCTGGACGCCCACCCGGACGGTCCCCGTGCAGGGCCTTCGTCCTGTGGAGCACCGCTGCGCGCGGCATCATGGGGGCGCCCCCAGACCCCCGGACGGAGGACCGTGGCGCCAGGCCCGCAACCGCACCGCCCAGCCCTGGTACGGCTGGTCGTGATCGGGCTCGTCGGCGGCCTCATGGCAGGGCTGTTCGGTGTGGGCGGCGGGTTGCTGATGGTCCCGCTGCTCATCACGTTCGCGGGTCTGGACCAACGGCGCGCGGCCGCCGCGTCCCTGCTCGCGATCGTGCCCACCTCCGTGGTGGGGGCGACCGGTTACGCGCTGCGCGGTGAGGTCGACGTCCCCGTCGCCGCACTCGTCGCCGTCGGCGGGGTCGTCGGCGCGCACCTCGGTGCCAGGCTCATGCGCGTCCTGCCACGACCGTGGCTGCGGTGGATGTTCATCACCCTGCTCGTCGCCGTCGCCGCGTACATGGCGTTCGTGGAGCCCGCACGCGGCACCCAGATCGACCTCACGCCCGGCTCAGGTGCGGGGCTGCTCGCCACCGGCGTGGTCATGGGCGTCACGGCCGGGCTCTTCGGGGTCGGTGGCGGGCTCATCACCGTGCCCGCCCTCATCGTGCTGTTCGGCGCCGGTGACCTGGTCGCCAAGGGCACGTCCCTGCTGGTCATCGTCCCCACCGCGATCGCCGGCACCTGGGCCAACCACCGGGGCGGGCAGCTCGACGTCCGCACCGGCCTGGTCGTCGGAGGCTGCGGGACCCTCGCCTCCTTCGGTGGCGTGGAGCTCGCGTTCCTGGTGCCCGCCCACCTGTCCGGCGTCCTGTTCGCCGCCCTCGTCATGACGTCCGCCGTCCAGCTGACCATCCGTACCCTCAGGCGCCGCAGGCGAGGCTGACCGGCCCGACGGTGCGGCAGGCTCGACGTCGCCCGCCTCCTTGCGGACCAGTCCCACGGCCTCACGCAACGACCGGTGGTCGGCCAGCACCTCCAGGACCGGGTCCAGCAGCAGCCGGTCGGCCACCGCCCCGACCTCCTGCCGCACACGTTCCCCGAACCGGCCGGCCTCCGCCTGCGCGGCACGGGCCTCGACCCGGCCTGCGAGCCACCACGTGCCTGCGCCCGCAGCGAGCAGCACCAGCACCCCGACGCCCAGGCCCACGACCCCGTCACCACCACCGACGGCCACCCCCACCGTGACCGCCAGCAGCACCAGCGCCGCCGCGACCAGGGCCGTGGCCACGCCCCGCACCACCGTCGCGGCCCGCGACCGGGTGGGCATGCAGGTCACGTCCTCCAACGCCCGGTCCACCGCCGTCGCCAGGCGGTCCGGCGGTGCTGCGACCTCGTCCAACCGGTCCTGCCACAACGGCGGCAGACCCTTGCCGGCATCGGCCAACCACGTCCCCCGCACCAGGGCCACGTGATCGGGCTGGGCCGGACCGACCGTCACCGCCCGTGACCCGCGCACAGCGCCGGCAGCG
>NZ_AXCZ01000153.1 GCF_000767165.1 Cellulomonas bogoriensis 69B4 = DSM 16987 | reverse complement strand
TGGAACGGCAACGGCCGCGACACACTGGGGGTGCGCCGCTGAGCACGACCGAGGGGCCCGTGCGCGTAGCACGGGCCCCTCGGTCGTGCTCAGTCCGGCGGAGCCGGTACGGAGATGAGGTCCTCAGACGACGCCGAGCGCCAGGATCGCGTCGGCCACGCGCTGGAACCCGGCGATGTTGGCACCCATGACGTAGTTGCCGGGGTCGCCGTACTCCTCGGCCGTCTCGGCGCACCGGTGGTGGATGTCGACCATGATCCCGGACAGTCGCTCCTCGGTGTACTCGAAGCTCCAGGAGTCACGTGAAGCGTTCTGCTGCATCTCCAGCGCGGAGGTCGCCACACCACCGGCGTTCGCGGCCTTGCCGGGTGCGAACAGCACGCCTGCGTCCTGCAGCATCCCGACGGCGTCGGGTGTGGTGGGCATGTTCGCGCCCTCGGCGACGGCCTTGACACCGCCGCGGAGCAACGACTTGGCGTCGTCGCCCTTGAGCTCGTTCTGGGTGGCGCACGGCAGTGCGACGTCCACGGGCACGTCCCAGATGCGACCGTCGGTCACGAGCTGCGCCCCGGGCCGACGGGCCACGTAGTCACCGGCGCGGCCGCGCTGGACCTCCTTGACCTCCTTGAGGAGCTCCAGGTCCACACCCTGCTCGTCCACGACGTACCCGGAGGAGTCCGAGAACGTGACGACCTTGGCACCGAGCTGCTGCAGCTTCTCGATCGCGTAGATCGCGACATTGCCCGCACCGGAGACCGACACCGTCTGACCGTCGAAGCTCATGCCCCGGGTCTTCAGCATCTCCTGGGCGAACATGACGGTGCCGAAACCGGTGGCCTCGGTCCGCACCAGGGACCCGCCCCAGCTGATGCCCTTGCCGGTGAGGACCCCGGACTCGTACCGGTTGGTGATGCGCTTGTACTGACCGAACAGGTACCCGATCTCACGGCCACCCACGCCGATGTCACCGGCGGGGACGTCGGTGTACTCACCGAGGTGCCGGTACAGCTCGGTCATGAACGACTGGCAGAACCGCATGACCTCACCGGCCGAGCGGCCGCGGGGGTCGAAGTCCGAACCGCCCTTGCCGCCGCCGATCGGCAGACCGGTGAGGGCGTTCTTGAAGATCTGCTCGAAGCCCAGGAACTTCACGATCCCCAGGTACACCGACGGGTGGAACCGCAGGCCACCCTTGTACGGCCCGAGCGCCGAGTTGTACTCGACCCGGAACCCGCGGTTGATCTGCACCTTGCCGTCGTCGTCGACCCACGGGACCCGGAAGATGATCTGCCGTTCCGGCTCGCAGATCCGCTCCAGGACGGCGGCGTCGGCGTAGTGCGGGTTCTTGACCAGCACGGGGCCGAGGCTGTCGAACACCTCACGCACCGCCTGGTGGAACTCCGACTCACCCGGGTTGCGGCGCAGGACCTGGGCGAGGACCGGCTCGAGCTGGCTGTCCATCAAGAACTCTCCTTCGAGGGGACGACCGGCCGGCCGTCGCGGTGCAGACTCACGAGCGGGCGCGGTCACCGAGCGGCGTCGGTGACCGGCCCCTCGCCGAACAGACGGGGCAGGGTGCCTGTGAACGCCTCACGCAGGTCGTCCACAGCGAGGATGAACTGCCCCTGGACCTCCAGCGCGGGACCAGCGTCCTTGACGTCCGGAGCGTGGGGGGTGTCGTCGGTGACACCGATCCGCAGGTGGGGCACACCGCGCGCGGTGCACATGTCCACGAACCGCACCTCTTCGCTGCGGGGAACCGCGACCAGGGCGCGGGCCGTGGACTCGGAGAACAGCGCCTCGAACGGGGTGAGCCCGTCCCGGTCGCACAGCTCTTCGAGCCACACCCGGGCACCCGTGCCGTACCGCAGGCACGCCTCGACCAGGCCCTGGGCCAGGCCGCCGTCGGACAGGTCGTGCGCGGCGTCCACCAACCCGTCGCGGGAGGCGTTGACGAGGATCGCCGCGAGGGTGCGCTCGGCCGCGAGGTCGACCGCCGGGGGGCGCCCACCCAGGTGGCCGTGGACGACGTCGGCCCACGCCGAGCCGTCCAGCTCGTCCCTGGTGGTGCCCAGCAGGTAGATCGCCTGGCCGGGGGCGCGCCAGCCGGAGGGTGTGGCACGGGCCACGTCGTCCAGCACACCCAGGACCCCCACGACGGGGGTGGGGTGGATCGAGGAGTCGATCGTGCCGGGCTCGCCGGTGCCGTTGTACAGCGACACGTTCCCGCCGGTGACGGGCACACCGAGCTCGGCGCACGCGTCCGCCAGGCCCTCGATGGACTGCACGAGCTGCCACATGGCGTCGGGGTCCTCGGGAGACCCGAAGTTCAGGCAGTCGGTCACGGCCATGGGGCGGGCCCCGACGGTCGCGACGTTGCGGTACGCCTCGGCGAGCGCCAGCTGGGCACCGGTGTAGGGGTCGAGCTTGGCGTAGCGGCCGTTCGCGTCGGTCGCGAGCGCGACACCCAGGCCGGTCTCCTCGTCGACGCGGATCACGCCGCCGTCGTCGGGCTGGGCCATGGCGGTGTTGCCCTGCACGAACCGGTCGTACTGGTCGGTGACCCACGCCTTGGACGCGAGGTTCGGGGAGGCCACCAGACGCAAGACGGTCTCGCGCAGCTCCTCACCGGTGGTGGGGCGCGGGTACCGGGCGGCGCCCTGCTCGCCGCTGATGGTGTCGGCCTGCAGGTCGTCCATCCACCCGGGGCGGGCGTAGGGGCGGTGGTAGACGGGGCCCTCGTGGGCGACGGTGCGGGGGTCGACGTCCACGATGCGGTGCCCGTGGTGGTCGATGGTGAGACGGCCCGTGCCGGTGACCTCACCGATGACGGCGGTCTCGACGTCCCACCGGGAGGTGATCTCCAGGAAGCGGTCGAGCTTGGCGGGTGCGACCACCGCCATCATGCGTTCCTGGGACTCGGACATGAGGATCTCACCGGCGGTGAGGGTCGGGTCGCGCAGCAGGACGTTCTCGAGGTCGACGTGCATGCCGCCGTCACCGTTGGACGCGAGCTCGGACGTGGCGCACGAGATGCCCGCGGCGCCGAGGTCCTGGATGCCCTCGACCACGCCCGCGGCGTAGAGCTCGAGGCAGCACTCGATGAGGACCTTCTCCATGAACGGGTCGCCCACCTGGACGCTGGGTCGCTTGGTGGGGACGCCGTCCTCGAAGGTCTCGCTGGCGAGGATCGAGGCGCCGCCGATGCCGTCGCCGCCGGTGCGGGCGCCGAACAGGACGACCTTGTTGCCCACGCCCGAGGCGTTGGCCAGGTGGATGTCCTCGTGGCGCAGCACGCCCACGCACAGGGCGTTGACCAGGGGGTTGCCCTGGTAGGAGGGGTCGAAGACGAGCTCCCCGCCGATGTTCGGCAGGCCCAGGCTGTTGCCGTACCCGCCGACGCCCGCGACCACGCCGTGCACCACGCGTGCGGTGTCGGGGTGGTCCACCGCACCGAAGCGCAGCTGGTCCATGACCGCGACCGGCCGGGCACCCATGGAGATGATGTCGCGGACGATGCCACCCACGCCGGTGGCCGCACCCTGGTAGGGCTCCACGAAGCTGGGGTGGTTGTGGGACTCGACCTTGAACGTGACCGCCCACCCGTCGCCGATGTCCACGACGCCGGCGTTCTCACCGATGCCGACCAGCAGGTGCTCGCGCATCTCCTCGGTGGTCTTGTCACCGAACTGGCGCAGGTGCACCTTGGACGACTTGTACGAGCAGTGCTCGGACCACATGACCGAGTACATGGCGAGCTCGGCGGCCGTGGGGCGCCGGCCCAGCAGGTCCACGATGCGCTGGTACTCGTCAGGCTTGAGGCCGAGCTCGGCGTACGGGAGCTCGAGGTCGGGAGTCCCGGCGGCGTGCTCGACGGTGTCGGGCAGCGCGACGTCAGCCGTGCTCGCGGAGGCGGAGGTGTCAGGAGCGGTGGTCATCGAATCCCTACCGAAGGGCCCACATGGACCGCACAAGGCTACCTGCGACCACCGCCGCCCCGCCGCGCGTCTCATGACTGCAGGCACCGGGCCCGCCGGGGCACACTGGGCCACGTCCCCGCACCCGCGCCCAGGAGCCGACATGCCGAGCCGCACGCGATGGGCCGTGGCCGCCCTCGCCCTGCCCCTGCTGCTCGGCGCGTGCGCGGCCAACGGCACGGGCGCGACCGTCACGGACTCCCCCACGCCGACCTCGGACCCCGTCGAGGTCGAGACGCCCGAACCCCCGCCGGCGTGGGAACGGCTCGAGGTCGGTGACCTGTCCGTGCAGGTCCCGCCGGAGGTGGGGGTCGAGACCCTCGACGACGGGTCGGCGCTGCTGACGGTGCCGGCGTCGGGCTTGGCCACCGACCCCCTCGAGGTGCTGAGGGTCGAGGACGGGCAGGCCACGTGGCTGGAGGACGGGACCGTCACCCTGGCGCAGGGCGCAGCGTTCGGGGGCGTCGTCGCCCATCCCCCGACACCCGGGGTGCGCGTGACCGCGCAGGGCACGACAGTGGCGCTGCGGGCAGACCCAGCCGCCGTGAGTACCGACGACGTGACCCTGTGGGTGGGTGGTCAGGGCGCCCAGAGCATGACCTGGGGCATCCGTGAGGGTGGCCGGTCCCTGATCGTGGTCCCCACCGACTGGGCCCGGGCCGCCGGGGCCGCGGGCGTCGAGGCCGTGTGGGCGCAGATGCAGGACGACGACGAGGCCGCGACCACCACCATGTACGACCAGCTGCTATGCCACGGGCTGGGCGCACCGGACAAGGACAGCTGGAACCTGGAGCCCTGGCGCCCCGACGTGGGCCTCCTGGCCGTCCTGGCCGCCGCCTGCAACCCGAGCTGACCTGAGGGCCAGCCGGCCCGCATACGACCGGCCGCCACCTCAGGGCCTTCCATGCTGATGGCCCTGCCAATGCGTGGGCCCGGCGCCGTGTCGGACGGCCGGGAGGTCGTCACCGCTAGGGTGACCGGCGCCTGGAACGCAGTTTTCTGACGTGACGACCTCGGACGGACAGGACTCCATGACCGGAACCGTCGACCTCACGCGATTCCCCTGGCCGGACAGCTGGGCGCGCCCCAGCCGCGTCCTCTCCGCGATGGTGGCTGGTGGGCTCGCCCTAGCCGCCGGTGCCGGGATCGCACTGCTCGTGACCGGACACGTCGTCGACGCACGCGGTGCCCTGGGCGTTGCGACCGCGCCGGTACTGGTGATCCTCGCGGTGCTGGTGCTCCGCACACGGGTGCTCCGACGACGCGCCTCTGTCTCAGCAATGAGGTTGGCAACTCCGGACGAGGCGCCGACCGGCGGTGTGGTCGTCCCGTTCCGTCGGGACACCACCGTGCTGCGTGGCCTGCTGTCGGCCTACATGGGCCTCGCCGGGCTCATCCTCGGCCTGGGTGGCTTCGCCCTGGTCGCAACCGGCGAGGTCGGCGCAGGCGGCATCGGCATCCTCCTCGGCGGAGGGTTGGTCGCACTGGTCGTACCCCGGCTCCGGCTCTGGGCGTCGTCCCGGCGGCACCCCTCCGTCCTCGTCCTCACACCCGAGGGCCTCGTGCACCGGAGCCCGCGGGCGGTCGTCGCGGTCCGGTGGCACGACGTCGTCTCGGTGGTCCCGTCGGGAGACCGCGACCCCCACGTGTCAAAGTCCTCGACGCCCTCGTCACCAAGACCAAGCTCCGCGCCCTGACCACCGACGCCAGCTGACACGCGCCTACTCACGGGAGCGCCCTGGCCCACTGCTCGCCATCCGCTTCCGCCTCCGCCCGGAGCTCTTGCCAGGTCAGCGGAGCGGCCTCGACGAGGCTGAGAGAACGGGCGATCGCGGTGAGCGCACGCTGAACGGCGGCCGACTCCAGGACCCGTCTCTCGGCGCCGGGACTGTTCAGGTCCAGTTCAGAGTCACCCTGCAGGACCGCATAGTCGGCGATCTCGTAGACCTGGCGCGCCGCCCACGCCGCCTCCTGAGGAGCATCCGTCAGCCACGTGCGAATGGCATACGCGACGGCAGCGGCGGCGTTCTGACCATATCCGGTCTCCAAGACCCAGCCATCCGAATCCGAAGGGACCATGCCCTCGGCCTCGGCCTGATACGCACCGGCGTCGATATCCACGCCCGAGGCTGCGCCCCAGGCTGCATCGGCAAGCCCCCTCAGCCTGGGACCCAACTCCGGCGCCCCGACCGACCGTGCATAACGCTCGAAGAGGGGAACCAGACGCTCTGCGCATGACGCGGCGAACGCCGTCTTCGAGCGACGGTCCAGGGCAGCCAGCCGCGCGAGGATCTCCTGCTCGTCATACTCACGCACACTCATCTTCCAAACCACCAGGCTGTTGTCGGACTTGTGATGGTCGCCCCCGACTCCTCGAGGAAGGTCTGGCAGGCCGGGCAGATTGGACGAGACACACCGATTCCCTGGGGAGTCAGGCCAGCGCTTTGAGCGCCGCGAACCGCGGTGACTTCCGCATGAGCACCCGGAGACCGCGCCACGATCTCGTCCGACTGCGCCAATGCCCGCTGCGCCGGACTCAGATCGCGGCCACCTCCCGCCAAGACCGTCTGGCCCTGCCGGGTGCCAAGAGCAGCGGTCGTCCGAGAGTTCTGCGCGATCGGATCCAGAGCGCCATGGAGGCTCATCGTAATCGGGGGTGTAGTTGGGGTCTGAAGCCGCCGGTCTCGAGCAG
>NZ_AXCZ01000150.1 GCF_000767165.1 Cellulomonas bogoriensis 69B4 = DSM 16987 | reverse complement strand
CCCCTCGGTGACGACCTCGCCCCGGCGCACGATCATGAGGCTGTGCAGCTCGATGCCGGCAGCGCGCACGGCCTCCAGGAAGCGGTCCGTCGCGCCGGTCCCTGGTGACCGTGGGGCGCGGGGCAGGCGGGCGACGTCGACGACGCGGTCGGGCATGGGCCTACCTTGGCACGACGCGTCCGCCCCCGTGGCCGGTGCGGGGACCTACTTCCAGCGGCGTCGCGTCCCGGCGAGGAACTGGGCGTAGCCGGCCAGGGACGCCGTGGAGCACAGGGCCTGGTACAGCAGGAGGAACGCCGCGTACCCGAACCGGTTGCGGCGCACCCTCAACCCCAGGGGCCCGAACACGTGCTTGGACTGGTAGGTGCGGACCAGCCCGTAGACCAGCAGGGTCATGGGGAACACGACGAGCGTCCACGCCGACACCACCAGCGGGAAACCGAGGGCGAACAGGAGGATCCCCGGCAACCAGATGAGCGCGTACCCGATGTCGAGGAACGGGATGAACAGGTCGATGCCGGCCACGAACCGGGTCAGGGGCCGCTGCTGACGCCACGGGGGTACCGCCCGCAGACCCTCGAACATGCCGCGGGCCCACCGTGCCCGCTGCCGCATGAAGTGGGTGACCTTGACGGGCACGTCGGTGAACGCCACCGCGGTCGGCTCGAAGTAGACCCGGTTGCCGCCCTCCATGAGCTTCCAGGTGACGACGATGTCCTCACCGATCGCGTCCGGCCACCCGCCGATGCGCCGCACCTCCTCGGTCAGGTAGACCGAGAACGCGCCCTGGGCGACCAGGGTCGCCTGGTACAGGCCCTGCATGCGCTTCACGGCCGCGATGCCGAGGTAGTAGTCCCACTCCTGCATGCGGGCCAGCAGGTTGGTGCGGGAGTTGCGGACCAGGACGGTGCCCGCGACCGCGACGGTGTCGCCGGGTGCGCTCTCCAGACGGGACACCAGCCGGCTCAACGCCTCACGGTGCAGCAGCGTGTCGGCGTCGACCGTCACCACGTACGGGGTGGTGACGGACAGGAGCGCGGTGTTGAGGGCGTTGGACTTGCCGGGGGTCTCCTCCCGGATGATCACTAGGTCGATGCCGAGCTCGTCGGCGGTGGCGCGGGCGACCTCGGCGGTGCGGTCGGTCGACCCGTTGTCCGCGAGCATCACGGTCACCGGGCCGGCGTACTCCGCCCGCCACAGCGACGCGATGGTCTCCCCGATGCCCGCCTCCTCGTTGCGGGCGGCGACGATCACGGTGACGGGGGTGGTGGGTTGCGCGACCCGCAGGGCGGGTTGCCTGTCCAGGGCGAGCGAGGCCGCCATGAACGACACCACCGCGCCCGGCAGCAGCGCCACCAGGATCACCACGGCCCAGCCCACCACGGGTCCCCCGAGCCTGGACAGGTCCGTGATCCACCCTTGGGCGATCCATGTCGACAGGCCCACCCAGAGGCACATGAACGCCACCGCGAGCGTGAACTTCCCGGCGACGGGGATGTACAGGGGGCGCCGTTCGCGGCGGTGGCGGGGCCCCCTGCCGGCGGCCCGCCCACGTTGGGTGACCGGCCAGGCTCGCCGAACCGCCCGGACCTGGTCACCCGAAGGTGGGACCGGTGGCGCCTGCTGACGGTCCACGCTCACGCCCGGCCCATCGGCGGTTCACCCGCACGGACGAGGGTTCGCGCCGAAGTTCACCCGGATGAACTCCCGTGGCACGGCACAGGGCCCGGGTGGTGGGGTGCACCACCCGGGCCCTGTGCCCGGTACGACCCGTCAGGGTCGCGGCCGTGTCACTTCTCGTCGGTGCCGTCACCCTCGGTGGTGGTGAGCGGCGGCATGGCCGAGACCGACACACCCACGGGCTCGCCGTCCCCGTCGGGCCCGGTGGGCTCACCGATGCCGCTGAAGACGAACTCGCCGAGCAGGCCCTCGCCCTCGGCGTCGACCCGCACGGTCTGACCGGGGCGCAGCTCGCCGAAGAGGATCTTCTCGGACAGCTGGTCCTCGATCTCGCGCTGGATCGCGCGGCGCAACGGCCGGGCACCCAGCACCGGGTCGTAACCCTTCTCGGCCAGGAGCTCCTTCGCGGCCTGCGTGAGCTCCAGACCCATGTCCTTGTCGCGCAGGCGCTTCTCCAGCCGGGCGATCATCAGGTCGACGATCTTGATGATCTCGTCCTGCGTCAGCTGCGGGAAGACGACCATGTCGTCGACACGGTTGAGGAACTCGGGACGGAAGTGCTGCTTGAGCTCGTCGTTGACCTTCGCCTTCATGCGCTCGTACGACGTCGAGAGGTCACCGCCGGCCTGGAACCCGGTCTGGACGCCCTTGGCGATGTCCCGGGTACCGAGGTTGGTGGTCATGATGATGACGGTGTTCTTGAAGTCGACCACACGACCCTGGGAGTCGGTCAGGCGACCGTCCTCGAGGATCTGCAGCAGCGAGTTGAAGATGTCGGCGTGGGCCTTCTCGACCTCGTCGAACAGCACCACCGAGAACGGACGCCGACGCACCTTCTCGGTGAGCTGACCGCCCTCGTCGTACCCCACGTACCCGGGGGGCGACCCGAACAGCCGCGACACCGTGTGCTTCTCGGAGAACTCGGACATGTCGAGCTGGATGAGGGCGTCCTCGTCCCCGAACAGGAACTCCGCCAGGGCCTTGGCCAGCTCGGTCTTGCCGACGCCCGTGGGGCCGGCGAAGATGAACGACCCACCGGGACGCTTCGGGTCCTTCAGACCCGCGCGGGTGCGCCGGATCGCCTGGGACAGCGCCTTGATGGCGTCCTCCTGGCCGACGACCCGCTTGTGCAGCTCGTCCTCCATGTGGAGCAGCCGGCTGGACTCCTCCTCGGTGAGCTTGAACACCGGGATGCCGGTGGACATCGCCAGGACCTCGGCGATCAGCTCCTCGTCGACCTCTGCGACGGTGTCGAGGTCACCGGACTTCCACGCCTTCTCCTTCTCGGCGCGCTTGAGGCCGAGCTGCTTCTCGACGTCGCGCAGGCGCGCGGCCTTCTCGAAGTCCTGCTCGTCGATCGCGGACTCCTTGTCGCGGCGCGCCTCGGCGATCTGCTCGTCGAGCTCACGCAGCTCCGGGGGCGCGGTCATGCGACGGATCCGCAGGCGGGCGCCGGCCTCGTCGATCAGGTCGATGGCCTTGTCCGGCAGGAACCGGTCGTTGACGTACCGGTCGGCGAGGCTCGCCGCCGCGACGAGCGCCTCGTCGGTGATGGAGACCCGGTGGTGGGCCTCGTACCGGTCACGCAGACCCTTGAGGATCTCGATGGCGTGGGTGAGGTTCGGCTCGGCGACCTGGATCGGCTGGAACCGGCGCTCCAGGGCCGCGTCCTTCTCGACGTGCTTGCGGTACTCCTCCAGCGTGGTGGCCCCGATGGTCTGGAGCTCACCGCGGGCCAGCATCGGCTTGAGGATGCTCGCGGCGTCGATCGCGCCCTCGGCGGCGCCCGCCCCGACGAGGGTGTGGATCTCGTCGATGAACAGGATGATGTCGCCGCGGGTGCGGATCTCCTTGAGGACCTTCTTCAGGCGCTCCTCGAAATCGCCGCGGTACCGGGACCCGGCGACCAGCGCGCCGAGGTCCAGCGTGTACAGCTGCTTGTCCTTGAGGGTCTCGGGCACGTCGCCGCGCACGATGTCCTGGGCGAGGCCCTCGACGACGGCCGTCTTGCCGACACCGGGCTCGCCGATGAGCACCGGGTTGTTCTTGGTGCGGCGCGACAGGACCTGCATGACGCGCTCGATCTCCTGCGCGCGGCCGATCACCGGGTCGAGCTTGCCCTCGCGGGCGGCCTGGGTGAGGTTGCGCCCGAACTGGTCGAGCACCGCCGACCCGGACGGCTGACCCTCGGCGGGACCGCCGGCGGCGACCGGCTCCTTGCCCTGGTACCCGGACAGCAGCTGGATGACCTGCTGGCGGACCCGGTTGAGGTCCGCACCGAGCTTGTTCAGGACCTGCGCGGCCACGCCCTCACCCTCACGGATGAGCCCGAGCAGGATGTGCTCGGTGCCGATGTAGTTGTGGCCCAGCTGCAGCGCCTCGCGCAGCGACAACTCGAGGACCTTCTTGGCGCGGGGGGTGAAGGGGATGTGGCCGGACGGGGCCTGCTGGCCCTCACCGATGATCTCCTGCACCTGCGAGCGCACGGCGTCCAAGGAGATCCCGAGGGACTCCAGGGCCTTCGCTGCGACGCCCTCACCCTCGTGGATGAGGCCGAGCAGGATGTGCTCGGTCCCGATGTAGTTGTGGTTGAGCATCCGCGCCTCTTCTTGGGCGAGGACGACCACCCGGCGGGCCCGGTCGGTGAATCTCTCGAACATCTGCGCTCCTTGCGGGCGGCGTGCACCCTGCCTGGCACAGGGTCTGGACGTCGTTCGTCAAGGCTAACGGCGGGGACCCCCGGACACTGCCCGTGTTCGCCGCAGGCGTGACGCGGCACCCTCCACGGCGTGTCGCCCCGGCGTGTCTGGGGATGCCGGGTGCTCAGACCCCGGCGGGCTCGTACAGGCAGCTGGGGTCCTCGGCGAGGACGTCGCCGGTGACGGCGTAGGCGTAGGAGCGGGACCCGCCGCAGACCTGCCGGAACTCGCACCGCCCGCACCGTCCCGTCAGGGCATCGGGGTCGCGCAGGGTCCGCAGGAGGTCGGACTCACGGTAGATCTCCGGGAAGGGGCGGTCCCGCACGGACCCGGCGACCAGGGGCAGGAACCCGCTGGGGTAGACGTCGCCGATGTGGTCCACGAACGCGAAACCGCGCCCGGAGTTCACGTCCAGGGGCGCGCGTGCCACGCGGCGCGGGGTGAGGTCACCGATGAGCTCGGCGGTGCGGGCCCGCAGCGAGGCCCGGAGCGGGCCCACCGGGAACACCTCGTCCGGTGCGGCGAGAGCGTCCCGCTGCAGCGCCAGGCGCCGGTAGTGGGGGGCTTCGGTCGCCTTGATGGCCACCAGGGTGGAGACGTCGTGCAACCAGTGCAGGACCTCCTCCTCGTCGTGGGCCGTCAAGGGGGTGAGGGCCTGCCCCCGCCCGGTGGGCACCAGGAAGAACAGGCTCCACAACGACACCCCGGCGTCCACGACGATCCGCAGCACGTCCGGCAGGTGGTGCACCGTCTGGGCGGTGACGGTGGTGTTGACCTGCAGGCGGATCCCGAGGTCCTTCGCGGCGGCCATCGCCTCCATGGTCGCGTCGAACACGCCGTCGACCTGGCGGAACGTGTCGTGGCTGGCGGGGTCGGGGCCGTCCAGCGACACCGAGACCGCCTTGGCCCCTGCGTCCCGCATGACGGTGAGGGTCTCGCGGGTCAGCCGCGGGGTGACCGACGGTGCCAGGGCGACGCTCAGACCGACGCTGGTGCCGTAGGCGACCAGCTCGGCGAGGTCGTCCCGTTCGAAGGGGTCACCGCCGGTGAGCACCACCAGGGGTCGGGGCGTGCCGAACGAGGCGAGCTCGTCCATGAGCCGGCGCCCGTCGTCGGTCGACAGCTCGCGGGGGTCCCGGCGCAGGATCGCGTCGGCGCGGCAGTGCCGGCACGCGAGCTGGCAGGCGCGGGTCACCTCCCAGATGACGATGAACGGCCGGTCGGTGACGTCGTGGCGGACGTGCCGCACCGGTCGTCTGGGGTGGTCGCTCACCGCACTGCCTCCCTCTGGGGTGTCATCGCCAGGGCCGTGGCGGCGCGCTCACCGGAGGTGACGCACGCGCCCAGGCTGGCGCCGTCGTACGCGGCGCCCGCCAGCACTAGGCCCGGGTGGTCGGCCAACGCCGCCCGCGCCGCCCGGATGCGCGCCGTGTGCCCGACCTCCATCAGGGGCATCGCCCGGGGAAGCCTGCGCACGAGGACGTCGACGGGGTCGGCGGTGACCCCGAGCAGGTCACGCAGGTCCCGACGGACGCGCCGCAGGATCGTCTGGTCGTCCAGCTCGGTGACGTCCTCCTCCCCCGCGCGCCCCGCGGACAGCCGGACCAGGTCGTGGGGCAGGTCCGCCAGGTGCGGCCACTTGGCGGTCAGCATCACCGCGGCCCGCAGGAACCCGCCCGGTGGCACGAGCAGACCGGTCCCCCTGCCGGACGTCGCCCCGCGCGGGAGCGCCAGCAGCACGGTCACCACGCTCGTGGTGCGGATGCCCGCGAGCGCCGCGACCGCATCAGGGGCGTGACCGAGCAGGCTGGTGGCGGCGTGCGGGGGCACCGCCAGGACGACGCCGTCGGCGGGCAGGACGTCCCCCCGGGAGGTGGTGACCTGCCAGGTGCCGTCGGTGTCGCGGTCCAGGGCGGTCGCCCCGGTGCTGGTGCGGACGGTGACGGTGGTACCGGTGAGCAGGGCGTCGGTGAGGGTGGTGAGTCCCCCGGTGAAGGTCGTGAAGCCCGGTGGGCGGCCACCGGTGGTGGTGGCCGGCGTGGCGCGGCGCCGGCGGAGCTGGGTGAGCAGCACCGAGTCGCCGCTGGTGCGCAGCTGGGCCAGTGGTGGTGCGATGGCCTGGAGGCTGAGGTCGTGGACGTCGGCGGCGTGGATGCCGCCGAGGAGCGGCTGGACGAGCCGGTCGCACACCTGGGCGCCGAACCTGCGGGTGACGAACTCGCCGACGGAGACGTCGTCCCCGGTCGCGGCGCGGGCCAGGAGCGGCTCGAGGCCGGCGCGGACCACGCCGCGCGGTCCCAGCGTGCGTGAGCGCAGGACGGGTACGAACCGGGTGGGGCCGGTGGGCGTCATGCCGTCGGGCAGGGGTCGCAGGCCGCGCGGGGTC
>NZ_AXCZ01000149.1 GCF_000767165.1 Cellulomonas bogoriensis 69B4 = DSM 16987 | reverse complement strand
CGCACCGCCGCGTCGCTGGCCGCCCTCCCGCAGGCGTCCGGTGGCGGCGTGGCTCAGGCCGCTCCCTCGCGGGCGTTGTCCGCAGCCCTGGACGTCGCCAAGACCGAGGCCCAGGCCCAGGGCGACCAGTACATCTCGACCGAGCACCTGCTCATCGCGCTCGCGTCCGGCACCTCGCCCGCGGCGCAGGCCCTGACCGGTGCCGGTGCCACCCGGGAGGCCCTGGCCGCCGCGTTGCCGGCGGTCCGCGGCTCGGCGAAGGTCACCAGCCCCGACCCCGAGGGCACCTACAAGGCGCTGGAGAAGTACGGCGTCGACCTCACCGCCGCCGCACGCGAGGGCCGCCTGGACCCCGTCATCGGTCGCGACGCCGAGGTCCGGCGGGTGGTCCAGGTCCTGTCCCGTCGCACCAAGAACAACCCGGTGCTCATCGGTGAGCCGGGCGTCGGCAAGACCGCCGTGGTCGAGGGCCTCGCCCAGCGGATCGTCGCCGGTGACGTGCCCGAGTCGCTGCGCGGCAAGCGTCTGATCTCCCTGGACCTGGCGTCCATGGTGGCCGGTGCCAAGTACCGGGGCGAGTTCGAGGAGCGGCTCAAGGCGGTCCTGGACGAGATCCGGTCCTCCGACGGGCAGGTCGTCACCTTCATCGACGAGCTCCACACCGTGGTGGGGGCGGGCGCCGGCGAGGGCAGCATGGACGCAGGGAACATGCTCAAGCCGATGCTCGCGCGCGGTGAGCTGCGGCTGATCGGCGCGACCACCCTGGACGAGTTCCGTGAGCGCATCGAGAAGGACCCGGCCCTGGAGCGGCGGTTCCAGCAGGTGTACGTGGGTGAGCCGTCGGTGGCCGACACCGTGGGGATCCTGCGGGGTCTGAAGGAGCGGTACCAGGCCCACCACAAGGTGGGGATCTCGGACGCGGCGCTGGTCGCGGCGGCCACGTTGTCCGACCGCTACATCACCGCACGTCAGCTGCCGGACAAGGCGATCGACCTGGTGGACGAGGCGGCGTCGCGGCTGCGGATGGAGCTGGACTCCTCGCCGGTGGAGGTCGACCAGCTGCAGCGGACGGTGGACCGGTTGGCGATGGAGGAGCAGTACCTGTCCGAGGCCGACGACGCGGCGTCCCGGGAACGGTTGGAGCGGTTGCGGGCCGAGCTCGCCGACCGTCGTGAGGAGCTCGCGGCGCTGACGTCCCGGTGGGAGCGGGAGAAGGCCGGGCAGAACCGGTTGGGTGACCTGCGGGTGCGGTTGGACGGGCTGCGGGTCGCGGCCGAGAGGCACCAGCGTGAGGGTGACCTGGCTGCGGCGTCGCGGGTCCTGTACGGGGAGATCCCCTCGGTGGAGAAGGAGATCGCTGCCGCGGAGGCCGCCGAGCGTGGCCACGGTGGCGCCGGTCACGGTGCCGAGGCGGGGGCCTCGCCGGAGCAGGCCGAGCAGCCGATGATCGCCGAGAAGGTCGGTCCCGACGAGATCGCCGAGGTGGTCTCGGCGTGGACGGGCATCCCCACGGGCCGGTTGCTGGAGGGGGAGAGCAGCAAGCTGCTGCGCATGGAGGGGGTGCTCGGCGAGCGGTTGATCGGGCAGGAGGCGGCGGTCGCGGCGGTCAGCGACGCGGTGCGCCGGTCCCGTGCCGGTGTGGCCGACCCGGACCGGCCCACGGGGTCGTTCCTGTTCCTGGGGCCCACCGGTGTGGGCAAGACCGAGCTGGCGAAGTCGTTGGCGGACTTCCTGTTCGACGACGAGCGCGCGATGGTGCGCATCGACATGTCCGAGTACGGCGAGAAGCACTCGGTGGCCCGCCTGGTGGGTGCCCCGCCGGGGTACGTGGGCTACGACGAGGGTGGTCAGCTGACCGAGGCGGTGCGTCGTCGTCCGTACTGCGTGGTGCTGCTCGACGAGGTCGAGAAGGCCCACCCCGAGGTGTTCGACGTGCTGCTGCAGGTCCTGGACGACGGTCGGTTGACCGACGGGCAGGGGCGGACCGTCGACTTCCGCAACGCGATCCTGGTGCTGACGTCGAACCTGGGGTCGCAGTTCCTGGTGGACCCGGTGATGGAGCCGCCGGCCAAGCGGGAGGCGGTCATGCAGGCGGTGCGGGGGGCGTTCAAGCCGGAGTTCCTGAACCGGTTGGACGAGGTGGTGGTGTTCGACGCCCTGACGGTGCCCGAGCTGACCCGGATCGTGGACCTGCAGGTCGCGCGCCTGGGCGAGCGGTTGGCGGAGCGGCGCCTGACCCTGGACGTCACCTCGGCGGCCCGGGAGTGGCTGGCGTTGGAGGGGTTCGACCCCGCCTACGGTGCGCGCCCGTTGCGGCGGCTGGTGCAGCGCGAGATCGGCGACTCCCTGGCCCGGATGATCCTGGCAGGGGAGGTGGACGACGGCGGGACGGTGCGGGTGGACCGCGACCCCGGGCTGCGCCCCGACGGGCTGGTGCTGACCGCCGGGCCCGCGGGCGGGTGAGCGGCCGGGTGAACGACCGGGTGAACGGACCGGCGGGCAGGGCCGGACAGCCGGGGGTCCTAGGTTCCGGGTCGCCAGGCCGGGGGGGTGTGGCACTAACGTCGGGGGTATGAACTGGGACGACTTCGACGCCGCGCTGTTCGACCTCGACGGGGTCCTCACACCCACTGCCGACGTCCACATGGACGCCTGGCGCAGCATGTTCACCCGGTACTTCACCGAGCACGGCGTCGAACCGGCCTACACCGACGACGACTACTTCGCCCACGTCGACGGCAAACCCCGGTACGACGGGGTGCGGTCGGCGCTGGCGTCCCGCGGGGTGGAGCTCCCCGAGGGGGCCCCCACCGACGAGGCGTGGGCACCGACCGTGTGCGGGCTCGGCAACGCGAAGAACCACGTGTTCTCCCAGATCCTCGCCGAGCAGGGGGTGCAGGCCTACGAGGGATCGGTGCGGCTGCTGGACGCGTTGCAGGAGCGTGGGACGGCCGTCGCGGTGGTCTCCAGCTCGCGCAACGCCCCGGTCGTGCTGGCTGCTGCGGGCCTGGCCCACCGGTTCGAGATCGTGGTGGACGGCGAGGTCGCCCGGGCCACGGGCCTGGCCGGCAAACCGGCACCCGACACGTACCTGAGGGCCGCGGAGCTCCTGGGGACGACGGCGGCCCGGTCGGTCGTCCTGGAGGACGCGGTGTCCGGGGTGGCCGCCGGTCGGGCCGGGGACTTCGGCCTGGTCGTGGGGGTGGACCGCGGTGCCGGTGCGCAGTCCCTGCGTGAGAACGGCGCCGATGTGGTGGTGCAGGACCTGGCCGAGCTGATCGGCACGCCGACCGGTGGGGCGGTGACCGAGTGAAGCGCACCCCCCCGGAGGCTCCCCTGGGTGAGCTGCCCGACTACCTGGACCGGGGACGGTTCCCCGTGGACCCCTGGGCGCTGACCGAGGCCTACCACGGCAGCGACGACCTGGGCGTCACCGAGACCCTGTTCGCCGTCGGCAACGGCTACCTGGGGATGCGCGGCAACGTCGAGGAGGGGCGTGACAGCCACGCGCACGGCACGTTCATCAACGGGTTCCACGAGACGTGGTCGATCAAGCACGCCGAGGAGGCGTTCGGGTTCGCCCAGGTGGGGCAGACGATCGTCAACGCCCCCGACTCCAAGATCATCCGCCTGTACGTGGACGACGAGCCGCTGCTCCTGCCGGTCGCGGACCTCATCGACTACGAACGCACGCTGGACTTCCGCAACGGGCTGCTGCGCCGGGAGATCCTGTGGCGCACCCCGTCGGGCAACCGGGTGCGGGTGCGGTCCCGGCGCATGGTCTCCTTCAGCCAACGGCACCTGGCGGTCATGACCTTCGAGGTCACCGTCCTGGACCGGTCGGTGCCGGTGGTCGTGTCCTCCCAGGTCGTCAACCGTCAGGACGGCCTGGACGAGTACCGCACCAGCCCGCCCGGCTCCGCGATGAACGACCCCCGCAAGGGCGAGCGGTTCAGCGAGCGGGTGCTGCAGCCCCAGGACAGCTGGGGCGACGAGGACCGCACCGTCCTGGGCTACCAGTGCACCAACTCGCGCATGACCCTGGCCGTGGCCGTCGACCACACCATCACCACCGACTCCCCCCACGAGGTCCTGACCCTCGTGGAGGACGACCACGCCAAGCAGGTGTACCGGATGCGCGCCGAGCCCGGCGTGCCCATCACCATCACCAAGGCCGTCAGCTACCACACCTCACGGAACGTCCCCTCCCGCGAGCTCGTCAATCGGTGCCGCCGCACCCTGGACCGGGTCCGCGTCGAGGGCGTGGAGCAGCAGTTCGAGGACCAGCGGGCCTGGCTCGACGACTACTGGGCCAGGTCGGACGTCGAGGTCGAGGGCCGGCCCGAGGTCCAGCAGGCACTGCGCTGGAACCTGTTCCAGCTCGCCCAGGCGGCCGCGCGGGCCGAGGGCGCCGGCATCCCCGCCAAGGGGGTCAGCGGCTCGGGGTACAGCGGCCACTACTTCTGGGACACCGAGATCTACGTCCTGCCGTACTTCATCTACACCAGCCCCCTGTTCGCCCGGAACGCCCTGCGGTTCCGGTACACGATGCTCCCCGCGGCCCGCCGCCGGGCCAAGGAGCTCACCCAGAACGGGGTGCTGTTCCCCTGGCGCACCATCAACGGCGAGGAGGCCTCGGCCTACTACGCCGCCGGGACCGCGCAGTACCACATCGACGCCGACATCTCCTACGCCCTGGACAAGTACGTCCAGGCCACCGGCGACGAGGACTTCCTGGCCCGCGAGGGCATCGACGTCCTGGTCGAGACCGCCCGCATGTGGGCCGACCTGGGGTTCTGGCGCGGCAACGGCGGCGACTCGTTCCACATCCACGGCGTGACCGGCCCGGACGAGTACACCACCGTGGTGAACGACAACCTGTTCACCAACGTCATGGCCCGGTTCAACCTGCGTCGCGCCGCCGAGGTCGCCCGGCACCTGCAGGAGTCCCACCCCGACCACTACGCACGCATGTGCGCACGCCTGGGTCTGGCCTGCAAGGAGATCGAGGAGTGGGAGCGCGCCGCCGACGCGCTCGCGGTCCCGTGGGACGAGAACCTGGGCATCCACCCCCAGGACTCCCAGTTCCACGAGCGCGAGGTGTGGGACCTGCCCAACACCCCCGCCGACCGTCGGCCCCTGCTCCTGAACTACCACCCGCTGGTGATCTACCGTTTCCAGGTCCTGAAGCAGGCGGACGTGGTGCTGGGTCTGTTCCTGCAGGGCGACCAGTTCACCGATGCCGAGAAGCGCGCGGACTTCGACTACTACGACCCGATCACCACCGGGGACTCGACCCTCTCGGGCCCCGTCCAGTCGATCATGGCCGCCGAGGTCGGGTACCACCAGCTCGCGCTGCGGTACTTCCACGAGGCCCTGTTCGTGGACCTCGCCGACCTGCACGCCAACGCCACCGACGGGGTGCACGTCGCCTCCGCCGGTGGCATGTGGCAGGCCCTGGTCAACGGGTTCGGCGGGATGCGCCACTACGACGGCCGCATCACCTTCGACCCGCGTCTACCCGCGGAGTGGACCTCGCTGACCTACCGGTTGACCGTGCGCGGCCACCGTCTGAAGGTCACCTTGCGTCAGGACGAGATGGACCTGGTGGTCGAGGACGGCGAGCAGGTCACCGTGGCGGTGCGCGGTGAGGAGGTGACCGTCGGTGACCGGACGGTGACCGTCGCCCTGGACGGCCAGGGGCCACGCCTGGACGGCGAGCCCGACCCGACGGCGCTGCGGGGCTCCCTGCGCGCCGACGGGACGGTCATCACCGCCTCCGTACCCCACCACTCGGGGTTGAACGGCTGAGACCGTCGGTGCCCGGGTCAGGGCGTCGGTGAGTCGCCGCCACCCCACGACCCACGGACCGGTTCGGGGTGCTGCGCCAGGCACACCCCGAGCCGGTCACCCTGACGCCAGCTCCCCTCGCTGGGGAACCACACCACCGGTTCTGCACCGGCCTGACGCTGGGCGGAGTCCATCTGGCACCCGGCCGCGACCCGCCGCTCGGCCTCCTCGGCGCCGGGCCACACGTCCTCCCGGAACTGGTAGGTGCCCAGCACCTCGGCCCGGTGGGGGTCCTCGCAGGGCACGACCCGCACCCGGGTGACCGCCCCGTCCTGCGGCAGGTCCTCCACGCAGTGCCCCCGTTCCAGCTGCCGGACGTGCGCGGTGGTCGCCCCGTCCACCTCCCCGAGGCTGCGCAGGTCGGCGGCGTACCGGACGGCGAACCCGAGCCCGGCGAGCAGGCTCACGCCGGCCACGACGGCGGCGGTCCACAACGGCCAGCGGGGCAGGGGCGGGCGTGGCTCACCCTGCTGCTGCGGCGCCCACCCGGGCGCGTAGTACGGCTCCTGCGGGACGTCCTCGGGGTGGGGCGTGGTCACAGGCCGACCACCTCGCCCAGAAAGCCGAACAAGGACATGCCCAGGACCAGCACCACCAGGAACGTGAGCAGGGTGCCGATCCCCCCCAGGACGATCCCCGCCACGGACAGGCCCATCCCGCGGGTCCGCCCGGCGCGGATCCGCCGAAGGCCCAGCAGACCGAGCACGAGGCCGGGGACACCGAGCAGCGGGAGCACCAGCAGGGCCACGATCCCCAGGACCAGGGACACCACCGCCAACGCGTCCTGCGGGGGCGGGGGAGTGGCCCACGCCCCGTACATGTACTGGTCGACCGCCTGCTGGCTGAGCGGGGCGCCGGGGGGCGGGGGCCCGAACGGGCCGTGACCGCCGGGCGCGCCGGGGGGCAGCTGCCCGGGG
>NZ_AXCZ01000147.1 GCF_000767165.1 Cellulomonas bogoriensis 69B4 = DSM 16987 | reverse complement strand
TGCGGGGGTCGACCGGCCGGCGTCGGGGGCCGCAGGATCCCGCGCCCCCCGGGCCCTGGGCCGGGGTCCTGCTGCGCAGCCCCCTGGCGTGGGGCCTGGCGGTCGCGTTCGGCATGAACTCCATGAACACCTACGTGCTGTTCGCGTGGCTCCCGTCGTTGCTGACCGACGTGGGCCTGGACCCGGGCGACGCCGCTCGACGCCTGGCCCTGTTCGCGGCGCTCGGGCTGCCCTCGGCGCTCGTGGTGCCCGTCCTCGCCGAGCGGGTGCGGCGCCCGTTCGTGATCGTCGCGCTCTTCTGCGGCTGCCTGGTCGGGGGGTACGTGGGCCTGCTCGTGGCGCCGACGACCGCCCTGTGGGTGTGGGTGGTGCTGCTGGGGGTCGGGCCGGGGACGTTCCCTCTGCTGCTCACCCTGGTGAACCTGCGCACCCGCACCCCCGCAGCCTCCACCGCGCTCTCGGGCTTCGTCCAGGGCGCCGGGTACGCGCTGGCCGCGCCGGGTCCGGTCCTGGTGGGGCTGCTGCACGTGGGGACAGGTGGCTGGACCGCCGTCCTGGTCGTCCTGGTCGTGAGTGTCGGCGTGCTCCTGGGCGCCGGGTGGTTCGCGTGCCGACCGGTGATGCTGGAGGACGCACCCCGCCCGGGCACCGGTCGGACCCCTGGCACGGGGCGGGCGCGCGGGGGCACGGGGCGGGCACGGGGCGGATGCAGGGCGGGGGATCGGTACCCTGGCCCACGTGACTCCCGCTGAGCTGTCCCAGGCGCTGCACGCCGTCCTGACCGCCGCCGTCGACGAGGGCACGGTGCCGCTGCCCGAGGGGTCGGTGCCGGCCCAGGTGACCGTCGAGCGTCCGCGCTCGCGCGAGCACGGCGACTGGGCGACGAACGTCGCGATGCAGGTCGCCAAGCGCGCCGGGATGGCCCCCAGGGCCGTGGCCGAGGTGCTGGCCGCCCGCCTGACGCAGGTCGCCGGTGTCGCGTCCGTGGACGTCGCCGGCCCCGGGTTCCTCAACATCACCCTGGACGCGGCCGCGGCGGGCGAGCTGGCCCGCACGGTCGTGGAGGCGGGTGAGGCGTACGGCCGCAGCGACACCCTGGCGGGACAGCGCATCAACCTGGAGTTCGTCTCGGCCAACCCCACCGGGCCCATCCACATCGGTGGTGTCCGCTGGGCGGCGGTGGGCGACTCCCTGGCCCGGACGCTGCAGGCGTGCGGCGCGCACGTGACCCGCGAGTACTACTTCAACGACCACGGTGCCCAGATCGACCGCTTCGCCCGTTCGCTGCTGGCCCGGGCCCGCGGGCAGGAGGCGCCCGAGGACGGGTACGGCGGCCAGTACATCTCCGACATCGCCGCCCAGGTCCTCGCGGGCTGCCGCGCCGACGCCGCACCCGACCCCCTGTCCCTGCCCGAGGACGAGGCCCTGGAGGTGTTCCGGGCCCGCGGGGTGGACCTGATGTTCACCGAGATCAAGGCGTCCCTGCGGGACTTCGGCGTGGAGTTCGACGTCTACTTCCACGAGGACTCCCTGCACGGCTCGGGTGCGGTGGGCCGTGCGGTCGAGAGGCTGCGCGAGCTGGGCCACATCTTCGAGGCCGAGGGCGCCACCTGGCTGCGCACCACCGACTTCGGTGACGACAAGGACCGCGTCATCATCAAGTCCGACGGGGACGCCGCGTACATCGCCGGGGACCTCGCCTACTACCTGGACAAGCGTGAACGCGGCTTCGACAGGGTCGTGATCATGCTCGGTGCCGACCACCACGGGTACGTGGGACGCATGATGGCCATGTGCGCCGCGTTCGGCGACACCCCCCACGTCAACCTCGAGATCCTCATCGGGCAGATGGTCAACCTCGTCAGGGACGGCCAGCCGGTGCGGATGTCCAAGCGCGCCGGCACGGTGGTGACCATCGACGACCTCGTCGACGCGGTCGGTGTGGACGCCGCCCGCTACGCCCTGGCCCGCTCCTCGGTCGACTCGATGATCGACCTGGACCTGGACCTGCTGGTCCGGGCCACCAACGACAACCCGGTGCACTACGTCCAGTACGCGCACGCGCGCACCGTGAGCGTCGCCCGCAACGCCCACGACCTGGGTGTGCACCGCGAGGGCGGGTTCGACCCGGCGCTGCTGGACCACCAGTCCGAGTCCACCCTCCTGGCGACGATCGGCGAGTACGGGCGGGTCGTCGCCCAGGCCGCCGAGCTGCGGGAGCCCCACCGGGTCGCCCGGTACCTCGAGGAGCTCGCCGGCGCCTACCACAAGTGGTACGACCAGCGCCGGGTCACCCCGTTCGGCGACGAGCAGGTCGGGGACGTCCACCGCACCCGCCTGTGGCTCAACGACGCGACCCGTCAGGTCCTGGCCAACGGCCTCGGCCTGCTCGGCGTGAGCGCCCCGGACCGCAAGTGAGCGCACCCGACGGCGGCAGCGCAGGCGCCGGGACCCCCGGAGCGCTGGACCCCCACCTGTGGCCCTCGAGCGCCGAGGTCGACGCCGCGGGGGTCCTGCACCTGGGCGGGGTGGGTGCGGATCGCCTCGTGGCCGAGCACGGCAGTCCTCTGTACGTCCTGGACGAGGGGGACTTCAGGGCCCGGGCCCGCCGGTTCGTCCAGGCGTTCACCGACGCGTTCGCCGCGGTCGGCACCGAGGTCGACGTCTACTACGCGGGCAAGGCGCTGCTGACGGTCGCGGTCGCCCGGTGGGCCCACGAGGAGGGGCTGCGCATCGACACCGCCACGGGCGGGGAGCTCGCCGTCGCCCTGCGCGCCGGGATCCCCGGTCCGCACATCGGTCTGCACGGCAACAACAAGTCCGACGACGAGCTCACCGCGGCGCTCGCGGCCGGGGTCGGCAGGGTGGTGCTGGACTCGGCCGACGAGGTCCCGCGGGTGGCCGCGGCCGCCGCCGCCACGGGTTCGCGCGCACCGGTCATGGTGCGGGTCACGACCGGGGTGCACGCAGGCGGCCACGAGTACATCTCGACCGCCCACGAGGACCAGAAGTTCGGCCTGTCGGTCGCCGGTGGTCAGGCCATGGAGGTCCTGGAGGCCGTGGCCGCGCACCCGGACCTCGACCTCGTCGGGATCCACTCCCACATCGGCAGCCAGATCCTGGACCCCAGCGGGTTCGAGGTCGCAGCCGACAAGATCCTGCGGCTGCGTGCCGAGCTCGCCGGGCGGACCGGGGACCTGGTCCCCGAGGTCGACCTCGGGGGCGGCTACGGCATCGCGTACCTGCCGGGGGAACGCCCCGTGGACCCTGCCGAGATCGCCGGCCGGGTGGCCGAGGTCGTGGGTCGCACGTGCGCGGACCTGGGGACGCCCCTGCCCCGGATCTCGATCGAACCCGGCCGGGCCGTGGTCGGGCCCGCCGGGGTGACCCTCTACACGGTCGGGACCGTCAAGCAGGTACGCACCGGCGACGCCGCCGTCCCGGAGCGGACGTACGTCTCGGTGGACGGCGGCATGAGCGACAACCTGCGGCCCGCGCTGTACGGCGCCCGCTACCACGCTCAGGTGGTCTCCCGTCGTACCGGGACCGAGGCGGTTCCGGCCCGGGTGGTGGGCAAGCACTGCGAGAGCGGGGACGTGGTCGTCCGCGACGTGCAGCTGCCCGGCGAGGTCCGTCGGGGCGACGTCCTGGCGGTTCCCGCCACCGGGGCCTACGGGCGCTCGATGGCGTCGAACTACAACATGGTGCCCCGCCCGCCCGTGGTCGCGGTGCGTGCGGGGACCTCACGGGTGCTGGTGCGCCGCGAGACCGTCGAGGACCTGCTCGGGCTGGACCAGGGTTGACAGGCGGACGGTCCCGACAGGGATGAGACCCCGCCCGTATCCTGGGGCGGCCCCGGGGCCGGGGCACGGACGACGAGAGGTGACGTGGTGGCAGGCAGTGGAGCCGTGCGGGTGGCCGTGCTCGGGTGCGGGGTCGTGGGCACCGAGGTGGTCCGGCTGCTCACGCAGCAGGGTGCCGACCTCGCCGCGCGCGCGGGCGCCCCGTTGGAGCTGGTGGGCATCGCGGTCCGGGACGTGGCGGCGCCGCGCGACCAGGTGGTGGACCGTGCGCTGCTGACCTCGGACGCCGAGTCGCTGGTCGACGGCGCCGACGTGGTCGTCGAGGTGATGGGCGGCATCGAGCCGGCGCGGGGTCTGATCCTCCGGGCGCTGCGCGGTGGGGCGTCGGTGGTGACCGCCAACAAGGAGCTGCTCGGCAAGGACGGTCCCACCCTCTACGCCGCTGCCGACGAGGCGGGCGTGGACCTGTACTTCGAGGCCGCCGTCGCCGGCGCCATCCCGATCGTGCGCCCGGTGCGGGAGTCGCTCGCGGGTGACCGGGTGACCAGGGTCCTGGGCATCGTGAACGGCACCACCAACTACGTCCTGGACCAGATGACCAGCGGGGGGCTGGAGCTGGGCGAGGCGCTCGCGCAGGCCCAGGAGCTCGGTTTCGCCGAGGCCGATCCGACCGCCGACGTCGAGGGCCACGACGCGGCCGCCAAGGCCGCGATCCTCGCCTCCCTCGCCTTCCACACCCGGGTGTCGGTGGCCCAGGTCCACCGCGAGGGCATCATGGCGGTGACCGCGGACGACATCGCCCGGGCCACGGCCACCGGTCACGTCGTGAAGCTGCTGGCCCTGGCCGAGCGCAGCGGCGACGGAGTGGTGGTGCGTGTGCACCCCGCGCTGGTGCCGCAGGAGCACCCGCTGGCGAGCGTCCGGGGCTCGTTCAACGCGGTGTTCGTCCAGGCCGAGGCCGCCGGGGAGCTGATGTTCTACGGCAGGGGCGCCGGGGGCGTCCCGACCGCGTCCGCGGTGCTGGGCGACGTCGTGACGGTCGCGCGGCACAAGGTGAACGGCGGCAAGGGCCCCATCGAGTCCCGGTACGCCCAGCTGCCTGCCCGCCCCGTGAGCGACGCGGTGACCCGCTACCAGGTGGTGCTGCGGGTCGAGGACCGCCCCGGTGTGCTCGCCCAGGTCTGGCAGGCGGTCGCCGAGCGGGGGGTCTCGATCGAGACGATCAGCCAGTCCCGCGCAGAGGACGACGGTGAGTACGCCGACCTGCAGATGGTCACGCACGCGGCTACGGACGCGGCGCTGTCCTCCACGGTGTCGGACATGTCCGAGCTGTCGGTCGTGGTCGACGTCCTGTCCGTCCTGAGAGTCGAGGGGGTCTGAGTGGCACAGCAGTGGCGCGGTGTGATCGCGGAGTACGCCGATCGTCTGCCGCAGCACGTCCAGGAGCGGGTGGTGACCCTCGGCGAGGGTGGGACCCCGCTGGTCGCGGCCCCGCGGCTCAGCGAGCTCACCGGCGCCCAGGTCCACCTCAAGGTCGAGGGCATGAACCCCACCGGGTCGTTCAAGGACCGGGGGATGACCACGGCGATCTCGGCCGCGGCCGGGCGCGGGGCGCGAGCGGTGGTGTGCGCCTCGACGGGCAACACCTCGGCATCGGCCGCCGCCTACGCCACCGCCGCCGGGATGACGTGCGCCGTGCTGGTGCCCGACGGCAAGATCGCGATGGGCAAGCTGAGCCAGGCCATCGCCCACGGCGCCCGCCTGCTGCAGGTCGAGGGCAACTTCGACGACTGCCTGGTCGCGGCCCGCAAGCTGGCCGAGACGTACCCGGTCGAGCTGGTGAACTCGGTGAACCCCGACAGGATCCAGGGCCAGAAGACCGCGGCGTTCGAGGTGGTCGACGCCCTCGGCGACGCGCCCGACGTGCACGTGCTGCCCGTGGGGAACGCCGGCAACATCACGGCCTACTGGGCGGGCTACACCGAGTACGCGCGTGACGGCGTCGCCGCACGCACCCCGGCGATGTGGGGGTTCCAGGCGGCCGGTGCGGCCCCGATCGTGCTGGGACACCCCGTCACCGAACCCGAGACGGTCGCGACGGCGATCCGCATCGGGAACCCGGCCTCGTGGGAGCAGGCGCTCGCGGCGAAGGAGGAGTCCGCGGGTCTGATCGAGTCGGTCACCGACGAGCAGATCCTCGCGGCACACCGGCTGCTGGCCGCCGAGGTGGGCGTGTTCGTCGAGCCCGCGTCGGCGTCGGGTGTCGCAGGGCTGCTGATGCTCGCCGAGTCCGGACGCGTCCCGCGCGGCGCCCGGGTCGTCGTGACCGTGACGGGCCACGGGTTGAAGGACCCGCAGTGGGCGCTGCGCACCGCTGACGGCGGGTCGATCGAGCCCGTCCGCGTCAGCGCCGAGGCGATGGCGATCGCCTCCGCGCTCGAGCTGGGCTGAGCACCGTCATGCGGCTGCACACAGGCGAGGTGAGCGTCCGGGTCCCGGCCACGAGCGCCAACCTGGGCCCCGGTTTCGACGCCCTGGGCCTGGCCCTGGCCCACCACGACGAGATCGAGGCACGCGTCGTCGACGGTGACCGGGTCACCGTCGAGGTCCAGGGCCAGGGTGCGGGGGACCTCCCCACCGGGGAGGACCACCTCGTGGTCCGCGCGGTCAGGGCCGGGCTGGAGCACGTGGGTGCCCCGCACGTCGGTCTGCACCTCCGATGCCTCAACCGCATCCCCCACGGTCGGGGGATGGGGTCGTCGGCGGCCGCGGTCGTCGCGGGGCTGCTGATCGCCCGGGCGCTGGTCCCGGAGCCCGGTGCGCTGGACGACGTCACCGTCCTGGACCTGGCCACCCGGTTCGAGGGACACCCCGACAACGCCGCGCCCGCGCTCCTCGGCGGCGCCACCGTCGCCTGGTCGGACCCGGCCGGTCCCCGGGCGAGCGTGCTGCCCCTGCGCGCGGACGTCGAGGC
>NZ_AXCZ01000146.1 GCF_000767165.1 Cellulomonas bogoriensis 69B4 = DSM 16987 | reverse complement strand
CGGCAGGTCCTCCCCCCACGGGACGAGGTGCACCTGGTCGCGCACGTCCCGGCCGCCCTGGACCTGGGCCCCGAGGACGGACTCGGCGCCGAGCAGGCCCTGCACCCGCAGCAGGGCGCGGTGGGCGCGGCGGTCGGTGCCGTTGGTCTCCCCCCACAGCCGACCCTGCTCGGTGGTCAGGTCCAGGACGTCCTCGGCGCGCAGCTCCAACCAGGTCAGGGCACCGGGCTCGGGGCCGGTGCGGTGGGTGAGCCACCCCTCGAGCTGCCACCGGACCCTGTCGGTGACGTGGGCGGCGGACGACCCGCCCAGGGCGGTGTCGGTGCGCCAGACCCGCACGAGCTCCTCCCCGTGCTCGGTCCTGGCCGTCACCCGCAGACGGCCGCACCCCAGGCCGCGGTCCACGAGGGTGGTGTGCAGCTCCTCGGCCAGCCGTCGGGCGGCGAAGGCCGCTGCCTCGACCCGCCCCACCGGGGGGTCGAGGTCCCCGTGGACGACGAGGTCCGGCTCGAGGCGTCGCACGGCTGCGGGTCGGCCGTCCTGACCCGAGGCGACCTGGTGGGCCCACACGCCCACGGCCCCCAGGCGGGCGTGCACGTCGGCACGGGGCAGGTGGGCCAGGTCACCCAGGGTCCGCACACCCAGCCGGGCCAGCAGGTCCACCAGCTCGTGGACCTGCCGGACGACGGGACCGGTCGCGACGTGCACGAGCTCGGTGACCCCCAGGGGCGCCAGGAACCCGACGACCTCCCCGGGTGGCACCAGCATGCCGCCACGAGCTGCCAGGACGGCTGCACCCGGCCCGTCGGCGACACCCACCTGGGCCTCGTGACCTGTGCGCTCACCGACGGCGTCGACCAGCCGCCCGGCGAGCGCCGGCTCTGACCCGTGGTAGCGGGCCGCTCCCCCGGCGGGCAGCAGGAGCAGCCCGGGGCGGGCGACCTCGACCCCGGGGACGACGGACTCGACCGCCTCGGCCACCGGTTCGAAGGCCCGGACGTCCCGCCCGGGGTCCAGACCCAGCAGCACCAGGTCGGGGCAGACCTCCTGGGCGTGACGTCGGCGCATGCCCCGACGCACCCCGTGGGCACGGGCACCTGCGGACACGGCGGTGACCCGTCGACCGTCGTGGACCACGGTGGGCCGGTGGGCCGGGACCTCCTGGGCGCTCATCGCGGCGACGACGGGCCAGTCGGGTACCCACACGGCGGCGGTCCTGGGTGGGACGCTCACCCTGCCCGCCGGTAGGTGCCCGGCCGGTGGGCGGGGTGAGCGTCCCGTCCGGGCCCGGGTGGGCCGTCGCCCAGGACGACCTCGGTGCGCACCGGGCGCCCGGCCGACCGTCGCCCGGTGCGCACCACCGTCAGCCGTCGTCGCCGCAGACGCCCGTGACCTCGTCCCAGGCCCTCCCACGTGGCGTCCTGCACGTCCAGGACCAGGCCCGCCCCGTCCCAGGGGACGGTGGAGAGCAGGACGGCGGACCGTTCCCGTGCCCGTGAGTCGAGCCGGCGGCGGTCGGCGGCGGTGAGGGCGGCCCTGGGACCGACCACGACCACGTCGAACCCGTCGAGGAGGGCGGCGACCACCGCGGGCCCGTCCGGCCCGGGGTCGGGCACCAGCGCCACACGGTCCAGCACCAGCCCGGTCTGGTGCGCGGCCAGCACCCCGACCCCCGGCAGGCCCGCCACCGCCACCCAGGACCCGGTCCGTGAGGCCTCGGCCAGCAACGCCAGGGTCAGTGACGTCGACCCGGTCACCACGGTGCACGTCCCACGCTCCAGCCCTCCGGCCGGGAGCAGGCCCTCCAGGTGCCCTGCGACCGGCAGGACGTCCACGGTGACCGCACGGGCACCGGTGCGCTGCTCGGCCCGGGCGAGGACCGCACGAGCCAGCGCCGCGCGGCTCTCACCGCCGGGACGGGCCGTGCGCGACGGTGCGCTCGTGGGAGTCATCGGTTCTCCTCCCGGACCACGATCATGCTCGAACACATGTTCGAATGGTCTCAGTAGACGCCGACATCCCGAGGGGTGTCAATCCGATCATGAGCCCTCCACCCGGACGGCCCAGAGGCGGGCGGGCGAGGCGGGTCGGTGGCTCGGGATGCGGGCACGGCGGGCGTGGGCATGATGGACGTGGCCGACCACGACGACGACACGGGAGACCCACGTGGACCTCGAACGCCCCCTCGCCCCGGAACCCTACGAGCAGCTGCCGGCCGTGCCGTCCTTCACGGTGAGCAGCACCGACGTGACCGACGGCCACGCCATGCCGGACGTGCACAGCGCGGAGGGCGGCAACCTCTCACCCCAGCTGCAGTGGGACGGGTTCCCGGACTCGACCCGCAGCTTCGTGGTCTCGTGCTTCGACCCCGACGCCCCCACCCCGGCCGGGTTCTGGCACTGGACGGTGGTGAACCTGCCCGCCACGACCACGTCGCTGCCCAGCGGCGCCGGTCGTCCCGACAGCGACGCCCTGCCGCCCGGCGCGGTCCAGCTCACCAACGACGGCGGCACCGTCGGCTACACCGGCGCCGCGCCGCCCCCCGGGGACCGGCCGCACCGGTACGTGTTCGCCGTGCACGCCCTGGACGTGGAGGCCCTCGACGTCCAGGGCAGCACCAGCCCCACCAAAGCCGCGTTCCTGGCCCTGTTCCGCACCGTGGGGCGCGGGACCCTCACCCCGACCTTCCGACGCTAGGGGCGGGCCGCGTGGCCCACGTCGCGACGGCCACGGCCGAGGCGACGTTGAGGGAGTCGACGCCACCGGCCATCGGGATCCTCACCGTCAGGTCGCACGCGGCGACCGTCCTGGCCTTCAGGCCGTCACCCTCGGTGCCGAACACCATCGCCAGTCGCTCGGGAGGATCGGCCGCGAGCTCGTCCAGACCGACCGCGTCGTCGTCCAGCGCGAGGGCCGCCACCGTGTAGCCCAGCTCGTGCAGCAGGTCGACCCCGTCGGGCGCCCCGCCCTTCGGGCCGTGGGGCCACTGCTCGAACCGGGTCCACGGCACCTGGAACACCGTGCCCATCGACACCCGGATCGCCCGCCGGTACAACGGGTCGGCGCACGAGGGGGTGACCAGCACAGCGTCCACACCCATCGCGGCGCACGCGCGCAGCGCAGCACCGATGTTCGTGTGGTCGACGACGTCCTCCAGGACCGCCACCCGGCGCGGTGGACCCGCGACCGTGGAACCACCCAGGAGGTCCTGCACGGACGGCGGCACGGGACGGTGCATGGCGGCCAACGCCCCACGGTGCAGGTGGAACCCCGTGATCGCCTCGAGCACCGGAGGTTCGGCGACGTACACGGGCACCGGTCCGTCGGTGCCCGCGCCGACCTCGACGAGCAGGTCGTCCAGGTCCGGCAGCCAGCGCTCGGCCATGAGGAAGGACCGGGGACGGTGCCCGGCACGCACCGCCCGACGGATCACCGTCGAGCTCTCGGCCATGTAGAGCCCCCGGGCGGGCTCGCTGCGGGACCGCAACGCCACGTCCGTCAACCGGGTGTAGTCGCTCAGACGGTCGTCGTGGGGGTCGGTGACATGGATCAGCACCCCTGGATCATCCCAGGGGTGCTGATCACCGTCGTCCAGTCCTGCGTGCTCAGTCCTGCACAGGAGGTGCAGGGGGCTCCTGCCGCGGTGCGGGCGGTGCGGGCGGCGCACCCGCGTCCTGCCCGACCTCCACACCTGCGTCACGGGGGCGCCCGCTCAGGGTCCCGGCCGTGGTGGCGTCCTTCGTCGCCTCCTCCGACTCCCGACGCGCCTCGGCCAGCGCCTGGGCGGCGTCCGTCAGGGCTGAGGGCCCCAGGTCCTCACGGGCCAGGGGCGAGGTGCCGGGCGGACGGCCGGAACCGTCCCCCTCGTCCTCGCCACCCCCGAAGCCGCCGCCCCCGAAGCCCTTGCTGATGGAGTTGAGCGCCGCGGTGAACTCCGTGGGGATGAACCACACCTTGTTCGACTCGGTACGGGAGATCTCCGGCAGCATCTGCAGGTACTGGTAGGCGAGCAGCTTGGGGTCGGCGTCACCGCGGTGGATGGCGTCGAACACCTGCAGGATCGCCCGGGCCTCACCCTCGGCCTCGAGGATCGCCGACTGCGCCTGACCCTCGGCACGCAGGATCGCGGCCTGCTTCTCACCCTCGGCGGTGAGGATCTGGGACTGCTTGACACCCTCGGCGGTGAGGATCGCCGCGCGCCGGTCACGCTCGGCACGCATCTGCTGCTCCATCGCGCCCTGCACGCTCTGCGGCGGGTCGATCGACTTCAGCTCGACCCGGTTGACACGCACGCCCCACCGGCCGGTCGCCTCGTCCAGGACCCCGCGCAGCTGGCCGTTGATCTGGTCACGGCTGGTGAGGGTCTGCTCCAGGTCCATGGACCCGACGACGTTACGCAGCGTCGTGACCGTGATCTGCTCGATGCCGACCACGAAGTTCGCGATCTCGTACACCGCCGACTTCGGGTCGGTCACCTGGTAGTAGACGACCGTGTCGATGCTCACCACGAGGTTGTCGGAGGTGATGACCGGCTGGGGCGGGAACGACACGACCTGCTCGCGCAGGTCGACCTGGCTGCGGACCCGGTCGATGAACGGGACCAGCAGGTGCAGGCCGGCGTCCAGCGTGCGGGAGTACCGGCCGAGGCGCTCCACCAGGTACGCCTGCGCCTGGGGCACCACGCGCACCGCACGCACGAGCGCGACGACGATGAAGAGCCCGATCAGGGCGAGCATCGCGTACAGCAGGAACGCCCCGAAGGTGAGCTCGTCGTTCGGTGTCATGTGGTCGGCTCCTTGCCGTCGGTGTCGGGTGCGTCGTGCGGGAGGTTGTGCGAAGGGGGTGCGGTCGGGGTGACCTGGTGGCCGGGGTCCGGTCGCCGGTGGGCGGTCACCACGGCCGTGGCACCGGCGATGCGCAGCACCCGGGCCTCGACGCCCGTGGGCAGCACCTCGTCGTTCTCGGTGCGGGCGGTCCACACCTCACCGGCGAGCTTCACGCGACCCGTACGCTCGTTGACCTCGGTGACGGCGATCGCGAGCCGCCCCAGGTGCGCGGCGGCGTTGGTCTCCTCCAACGGCATGCGCATCCGCAGGTGGCGCAGCAGCCACGGCCGCAGAGCCATGAGCAGCAAGGTGGAGGCGACGGCGAACCCGAGGATCTGCGCCCACACCGGGGCACCCAGTGCGGCGAGCGCAGCGGCGACCAGCGCCCCGCCGGCGAACATCAGCAAGACCAGGTCCAGGGAGATCATCTCGACGATGACCAGGAGGAGTGCGCCCCCCACCCACCACAGCCATGCCATGTCACCCATGCGGTCCCCTTCGATCGATGATCGTCATCCTAGTCCGGGGGCTCGCGCTCGAGCCGCGCGTCACCGAACCTGTGCACGGGCGCTCCAGCGCCCGTCCCGGTGCTCGACCTCCAACGCGGTCCCGAACGTCACGGACAGCGACTCGGCGGTGAGCACCTCACCGAGGGGGCCGGCCGCCTGGACCTTCCCGTCGCGCAGGAGCAGCGCGTGGGTGAACCCCGGGGGGATCTCCTCCACGTGGTGGGTGACGAGCACCAGCACCGGCGAGCGGTGGTCGTGGGCGAGCTCGGTCAGGGCGCCCACGAGCTCCTCACGGCCCCCGAGGTCCAGCCCCGCCGCCGGCTCGTCGAGCAGCAGCAGCTCGGGGTCGGCCATGAGCGCCCGGGCGATCTGGGTGCGCTTGCGCTCCCCCTCGCTCAGAGTCCCGAACCGCCGGTCCGCCAGCGCACCGACCCCGAAGACGTCGAGCAGCGCCTGGGCGCGCTCGTGGTCGACCTCTTCGTACCGCTCGCGCCAGCGCCCGGTCATGCCGTAGGCGGCCGTCAGCACCACGTCCCGGACCGTCTCCGCGGGTGAGATCGCGTCGGCGAGGGCCGCCGAGGCCACACCCACCCTGGGGCGCAGCTCGAACACGTCCACGGCGCCCAGGCGCTCACCCAGCACCCCGGCGCTCCCGCTGGAGGGGTGCATGCGACCGGCGGCGACCTGCAGCAGGGTGGTCTTGCCCGCACCGTTGGCCCCGAGCAGCACCCAGCGCTGCCCGTCCTCCACGCGCCACGTGACCTCGTCGAGGATCGTCTTGGGGCCACGGCGCACCGTCACGGACTGCAGGTCCAGCACCACGCTCATGGGGCCCGACCCTACCCGTCGGGACGCGCACCAGGGCACGGGGACGCCCGTAGGTTGGGACCGTGGACGACCTCGACCGCGACCTCGCCCTTCCCCGTTCCGCCGTCCTGGCCCTGTGGCTCGCCCACGGCCCCGGCGACCCCGGGGCCGTGGGCGCCGTCCAGGAGGACGACGAGCCCCACACCGTCCACGCACCGGACCTGGACCCGTCGGTCACGGACCTGCCCGGTCTGCTGTCGGCGTGGGGGACGGTCGGGCGGTGCGTGGCCCTGCTCCCCGCCCCCGGTGACGTGACGGGAGTCCCCGCCCAGGTGACGGGGTCGGCGGTGGAGGCCGGGGAGTGCCTGCTGGTGCACGCGCGGGGCCGGTCGTGGGCGGCGGTGCCCGACGTCACGCCCTTCGGCAGCCCCCAGGAGCCGGGTCACCTGGTGCGGTGGGACGTGACCGCCGTCGACGACTGGACCGTCCGGGTGCCCGGGACCGTGGGGACCTTGCCCGAGGCCGAACGCACCCTGCGCGAGGCGCTCATGACCGCCACGGAGGCGCTCACCAGCCTCGACGTGGCCAGGTGGCGCCCGGACGCCGCGGCGGCCCTGCAGCTGCTGCGGTCCGGGGACGACCCGGGGTGGGCGCTGCCGTCC
>NZ_AXCZ01000144.1 GCF_000767165.1 Cellulomonas bogoriensis 69B4 = DSM 16987 | reverse complement strand
CGCGTGGTGCGGGGGGACCCACCAGACGGTCCACGGCCGGGTCACCGGCGCTCGCCGGGCGGGGTCGGGCGTCGATGCGCGCCTGGCGGGTCAGGGTCCGCACGTCAGCGGTCTGCTCGGGCAGCACCAGGGTCACGACGTCGCCGCCCGACCCGGCACGCGCGGTGCGCCCGGAACGGTGCAGGTAGGCCTTGTGCTCGGCGGGCGGGTCCACGTGCACCACGAGCTCGACCCCGTCGACGTGGATGCCGCGCGCCGCGATGTCGGTCGCGACCATGACGCGCACCTGACCGGAGGCGAACGCGGTGAGGTTGCGCTCACGGGCACCCTGGCTGAGGTTGCCGTGCAGGTCCACCGCGGGGATGCCACGGGAGGTGAGGCGGCGCGCGAGCTTGCGGGCCTGGTGCTTGGTGCGGGTGAACAGCAGGCTGCGGGACTCCCCGGAGGCCAGGTGCTCGACCAGCTCGCCCTTCGCAGCGGCGTCGGGAACCGTGAGCAGGTGGTGGGTCATCGTGGTGACCTGCGACGCCTCGGGGTCGACCGCGTGGGTCACCGGCCGCACCAGGTAGCGGGAGACCAGCACGTCCACACCGCGGTCCAGGGTCGCGGAGAACAGCAGGCGCTGACCACCGGCGGGGGTCGCGCCCAGGAGCCGACGGACGGCGGGCAGGAACCCGAGGTCGGCCATGTGGTCGGCCTCGTCCAGCACGGTGATCTGCACCTCGCGCAGGCTCACGTGCCCCTGGCCGATGAGGTCCTCCAGGCGACCGGGGCAGGCGACGACGACGTCGACCCCGGCCCGCAGCGCGACCTCCTGGCGGTGCTGGGACACCCCGCCGAAGATCGTCGTGGTGCGTAGGCCGGCCGCGTGCGCCAACGGCTCCAGGGTCGCGGAGATCTGGCTGGCCAGCTCCCGGGTGGGGGCCAGAACCAGGGCGCGCGGACGACCGGGCGCGGGGCGAGCGGTGGCACCGGCCAGGCGCGCGACCAGCGGAAGGCTGAACGCGAGGGTCTTGCCGGAGCCGGTACGGCCCCGGCCCAGGACGTCACGGCCGGCGAGTGCGTCCGGCAGGGTCGCGGCCTGGATGGGGAACGGGGTGGTGATGCCGCGCTCGGCGAGCACGGCGACGAGCCCCTCGGGCACGCCGAGGGAGGAGAACGTGGACAACGGGAGGCCTCTCAGGCTGGGGATCCGGTCGGGGCTCGCGGCGGCGGGACGGTCAGGGTCGGCTGTGCCGACCGACCGCCGGTGCTCCACGACGTCGGGCGCCCGTGGTGAGCGCGCCGTAGGGACAGTGTGCACCACCGGGCGGCCCGTGCGCCGTCGGCGTGACCGACGTCACCGCACGAGGAGCTCGCGGGCGCGGGGCGTCCGGGCGGTCGCCGACCACCCGGACGGCCCAACGGGACGGTTCTCACCCGGATGAAACCCCCGTGTCAAGATCATCTTTCGCTCAAGTAGGGACCGTCGCTGCCGATGCCACTGGTCGCACACCCGTCGGACCGACCACCAGGAGGGCCCGTGCCGCACACCAGCCCGGGAGGACCGGGCCGCGACGCCCCCACCGCGCTCGAGGCCCTCAGCGAGGTGGCGTCCGCCCTGCTCCAGGACCCCGGTCGTGCGACCGACCTGTCCTGGCTGGAGGGCAAGGGCGTGCGGGCGGCGACACTGGCCCTGTGGGACGAGGGCCCCCAGGACCGGCTGCGCGTGGTGGGCACCTACGGCCCGACGGAGGTCGTACGACGCCAGGTCACCACGACCGACGGTCCCGGGTTCGCGCCGGTCGGCCTGGACGTGGGTCCGGACGACGTGTGCCACGTGGTCCCCGTGGGCGAGGCCGACCACCCCCGGGGCGTCCTGACGGTCGTACCCGGGTCGACGTCTGCGGTGCCTGCTGCGCTGTGCCGTGGCTGGGCCGCCCTGATCGCGACCGCCCTGGACCGCACCGACCTCGCCGAGCGGTTGTGCCACGGCGCCCTCCACGACCCGGTCACCGGACTGCCCAACCGCAGGCTGTTCGTGGACCGCCTCGAGGTGGCCGTCGAGCAGCTCACGCGGCGGCACGCCGCCGGCTTCGCGGTGGTGTTCCTCGAGGTCGACGGGCTCACGCTGGTCAACGACTCCCTGGGCCACGCCGCGGGCGACATGCTGCTGCGCGAGATCGCCGCCCGGTTGCGTTCGGAGCTGCGCACCTCCGACACCGCCGCCCGGTTCGGCGGGGCGGAGTTCGCCGTGCTCCTCTCGGACCCCGTCCCCGAGGAGGTCCTGGTCATCACCGAGCGCATGCAGCAGCGCATCGCCGCCCCCGTGCGCCTGGGCGACCAGGAGGTCGCGGTCACCGCGAACGCCGGCATCACGACCTCGGAGCTGGTCTACACCCGCGCCGAGGACGTGCTCAGGGACGCCGCGACGGCGATGCACCACGCCACGCGCTCCGACGAGGGCACCGCGAGCGTGTTCGACCACGCGATGCACGCCCGCGCCGCCGGCCGGCTGCGGACCCGTGGGGAGCTGCGCACCGCGCTGGCCCACGGCCAGTTCGTCGTGCACTACCAGCCGATCGTCGCGCTGGACGGCTCCGGGCTGTCCCACTTCGAGGCACTGGTGCGCTGGGACCACCCCGAGCGCGGCCTGGTCGGGCCCGGGGAGTTCCTCGGGCCGATGGAGGAGAACTCCACGATCGTGCAGCTGGGCCAGTGGGTGATCGACGAGGTGTGCCGCCAGGTCGCGGCGTGGCGCCAGGGCTACACGGGCGGGGTGACCGTCTCGGTGAACGTCTCGCACCTGGAGTTCTGGTCACCGACGCTGGTGAGCACCGTCGCCGAGGCGCTCGAGCGGCACGACGTCCCACCCGAGTGCCTGGTGCTGGAGATCACCGAGACGGTGATCATGGCTGACGCGCGGCCTGCCACCGCCGTGATGCAGCAGCTGCGGGACCTGGGCGTGCGGCTGCACATCGACGACTTCGGCACCGGGCACTCCTCGCTCACGGCGCTGCGCACCCTGCCGGTGGACGCCCTCAAGATCGACGGCTCGTTCATCCGGGAGCTGACGTTGACCGCGCGCACACACGACCTGGTCGAGATCATCCTCTACATGGGTCGGGTCCTGGGGCTGGAGGTCATCGCCGAGTGCGTGGAGACCACCGACCAGGCCCAGCGCCTGGAGGTGCTGGGCTGTGCCAACGCCCAGGGGTGGCTGTACGCACGGGCGCTTCCGGGACCGGCCGCCGGGACGCTGCTGGGCACGTCCCTGGCGCGGATCGCCGCGGAGCCGCTCGCGTCGACCTGAGCGCGCACGTGGACGGGACTCGCGAATCAGGGACCGAGAGGCGACGATGGGCGCGTGACTAGTCTTGTAGCATCCGGGCACCCCCGGACCTGAGGACTTCGATGATCGATGTCGGCGTGCTGTCACCCGTGACCGGTGGCTTCTACTTCGGCGAGGTCCTGTCCGGCGTCGTGAGTCGGGTCCAGGCGTCGGGCGGCCGGGTGACGGTCGTCCAGACCCTCGACGCGGGCAACACCGGTGACGAGTTCGTCCCGGCTCCTGAGACCGGTATACCGGTCGGCTGGGACCAGTTCGACGGGGTCCTGAGCATCGCGTGGGCGGCCGGGCGGCCGTTCCTGCAGCAGCTGCGCTCCACCGGGGTGCCGATGGTCCTGCTGAGCAGCGACCTGGACATCGGCGTGCCGACGGTGGTCGCGGACAACGTCGTGTGCGTACGCGGTCTGGTGCGGCACCTGGTGCACGACCACGGTCACCGCCGCCTGGTGTTCGTGGGCAACGTCCACCAGAGCGACATGCGCGAGCGCCACGAGGCCTACTGCGCCGAGCTGGCGTCCTTGGGCACGACCGCCCACGACGTCGGTCTGGTCGCGACCCCCGACCACGTCGAACGGGGCGGCCGGGCGGTCGCGGGCGCGGTCGCCGAGGCGGTCCGCGCCGGTGGTGTCACGGCCGTGGTCACCGCGACCGACCGGGTGGCCCTGGGGCTGATGGCCGGCCTGGCCGAGCGGGGGGTCCGGGTCCCGCAGGACGTCGCCGTCATCGGGTTCGACGACGTCGACACCGGGTGGCACCACGACCCGCCCCTGGCGACCGTGCACCAGGACTTCGCGGGTCTGGGCGACTTCGCGGCCGGCCTGCTGCTGGAGGAGGCCGCGGGCCACGGCGGACCGCCGCGCCAGCACGTGGTGGAGTCGGTCTTCGTCCCACGCCGCTCGTGCGGCTGCGGCGCCTCGGTCGCCGGACCGGCCGCGCAGGCCGAGGAGGACGGCCTGGCGCTGGCCGTCGAGGTGGAGCGCCTCGCCGGTGACGGCACGGCGGTGGTCGACGCCGACGCCCTGGACGGCGTGGTGAGCACACACGTGTCCCGCCTGGTCCACCGGGGCATGTCACCGGAAGTCGTGGAGAGGTTCACCCACGCACTGGTGACGCGACTGGGCCGGGAGCGGCCCCGGGCGCCGACGGGTGAGGGGACCGCGCTGTGCGCCGAGGCCATCGTGCGTGCCACGCTCGCGCTCTCACGGGCCCAGGGCGAGGAGAACCTGCGCCGGACCGCACGGCTGTCCCGGTCGCTGATGGAGCAGCACGACGTCGGCATCGGCCTGCTGGACCGTGTGGGCTCGGCACCGAGCGACCTGCACTGGCTCTCGGCGGTCTCGACCCGGCTGGGGTGCCTGGGCCTGTGGGAGACCGAGCCCGGTGGTGACCTGCAGGTGGCGGGTGTCTACGACCCGGACGGCCACCTCGCCGAGCGCCTGCCGACGCGCCTGCGGCCGCAGTGCTTCCCCCCACGGGCCCTCATGGACCAGGTCGGCGCCGGGGAGGTCGCGTACGTCATCCCCGTGCGGGGCGCGAGCGGGGACCACGGGCTGCTGACCGTCGTCGGTGCGGTGGACACCGAGTACGGGACCGGTCGCACGACCCACAACAGCTGGGCGGCGCTGCTGGGCGTCGCGCTACGGCAGCGACGGCTGGTGGCCGACCTGCGACGCAGCGAGGAGCGGTACTCCCTCGCCACCGCCGCCACCCACGACGGCCTGTGGGACTGGGACGTGGCCGGTGCCGAGTGCTTCTACTCCGAGCGCTGCCGGGAGCTGCTGGGCAGCGACGTGGACCGTGCCCACGACCCGCGCCCGTCCCCCGACCGCACCGTGGCGCCCGAGCTCGCGCCGTGGGGCGTGGCCGTGCATCCCGAGGACAGGGACGGGTTGTGCGCCGCCCTGCACCGGGCGGTCACGGACCTGGAGCCGGTCGAGCTCGAGCTGCGCGTGCGACCAGGGGCGGACGGGCCGTACCGGTGGATGCTCTGCCGGGCGGTGCCCGACGGGCCGGCGGGCGGGCCCGCCCGCCGGGTGGTGGGAGCGCTTTCGGACATCGACCAGCGCAAGGAGCTCGAGGAGCAGCTGCGCCAGGCGGCCCTGTACGACGAGGTCACCGGCCTGCCCAACCGCCGGCTGTTCCTCGACCGGCTGACGTGGGCGCTGCACCAGTCCCGCCGCTCGGACGAGGCGTCGTTCGCCGTGGTGTTCCTGGACCTGGACGGCTTCAAGCTCATCAACGACTCGCTGGGACACCTGCGCGGGGACGAGCTGCTGCGCGTGGTCGGCGAGCGGCTCCAGCAGGACCTGCGCTCGGTGGACACCGCCGCACGGTTCGGGGGCGACGAGTTCGCCGTGCTCCTGTACGGCTTGCGGCACGAGACGGTGCTGGGCATCGCGCGGCGCATCCAGGAGCGGATCTGCGCACCGGTGCTGCTCGGTGACCACGAGGTCAGCGTGAGCGCGAGCGTGGGGATCACCACGTCGGACGCCGCCTACGCCGACGCCGAGGAGGTGCTGCGGGACGCCGACATCGCCATGTACCACGCCAAGGACGCCGAGCGGGGCAGCGCCAGCGTGTTCGACCCCGCGATGCACCAGCGCGCCACCGCCCGGCTCCAGGCTGAGTCCGAGCTTCGGGAGGCCCTGCGGAGCGAGCAGTTCACGATCCGGTACCAGCCGATCATCGCCCTGGAGCAGGACGCACCGATCGAGCACGTGGAGGCCCTGGTGCGGTGGGAGCACCCACGGCGCGGCCTGCTGCTGCCCGAGGAGTTCCTGCCGATGCTCGCCGAGGACGGCGCCGTGGTGCAGCTCGGCCGGTGGGTGCTGGACACGGTGTGCCGGGCCCGGGCGCGCTGGCGGGCGGAGGGGGTGACCCGGATGAGCGTCTCGGTCAACCTGTCCGCCAGGGAGCTCTGGTCGCCCTCGTTGCTGACGTCGGTGCTGCAGGCGCTGGACCGGCACGAGGTACCCCCCCACGAGCTCGTGCTGGAGGTCGCAGAGGGGACCGTCATGGCCGACCCCGCCACGGCCACCAGGACGATGGCCGAGCTGCGCGAAGTCGGTGTGCGGTGGATGGTCGACGACTTCGGCACCGGGCAGTCGTCCCTCGAGGTCCTGCGCACGGTGCCGGCCGAGGCGATCAAGGTGGACCACTCGTTCGTCAGGTCGCTCGGGGAAGACCCCCGCACCGCCGCGCTGGTGCGCATCATGGCCCAGACGGGACGAGCCCTCGGGCTAGGGATCGTCGGGGAAGGTGTCGAGACCGCCGCGCAGGCCAAGGCTCTCGCGCAGGCGGGGTGCACCGCGGTGCAGGGGTGGCTCTACAGCCGCGCGGTGCCCGACTCCGAGGTCCCGGGGCTGGTGCCCACGCGCTCCTGGCACGGGCGCGGCAGCACGGCCAGACCGTAGGGGATAAATCAGGACAAGGCGCCCATTGGGGTGAAATTCCTCCAACAGGGCATTCGGGATCTTGAGGGCGCACCGTCGGGCACCCTACGGTCAGACCTCAACAGGACCCCCGCCTGCCCCCCACCCGGACGGAACGCCCACCCCATGGCACTCCCCCCGCCGCCGGCGTCGCCGGCCCAGCCGGTGCACCGTCACGCACCCTGGGCGTGGCGGTTCGCCCTCATCAGCCTCGCAGGCCTGATGGTGGTCGGCGCCGCCCTGGTCGCGGGTTCCACGCACCTGCTCCGCCAGCAGGCGCTGGGCGAGGCGGTCGCCAACGCCCGTGGCCTGTCGGTCTGGAGCGGGCTGCCGGGCACGGTCGTGGG
>NZ_AXCZ01000199.1 GCF_000767165.1 Cellulomonas bogoriensis 69B4 = DSM 16987 | reverse complement strand
TCGCCCCCAGCAGCGGCACGGTCGTCAGACCGGTCGCGGCCAGCGCCCGGCCCTCACCAGAGCCCGCGTCCGCCGCAGCCGCGCCCCCGGGGCCGGTGACGGCGATGTCGCGCTCTGCCGGGAGGGGTGCCGGTGCCGCGCCCGGGGTCGGGGTCGACTGCCCGCCAGGGGTCGGTTCCTCCCAGCTGGGCCGCTCCGGCTCGATCACGACGTCCGGGACCTCACCCACCGGGGCCTCACCGGTGCCCGTGCACTCCAGCGACTCGGGGACGCCCACCACTGCCGTCACGCCCCCGGGCTCCCCCACGAAGGAGAGCCCACCCCCCGCTCCGGGCCACGGGACAGCGCCCTCGAGGGGCAGCCCGTCCCACATCAGCCCGACGTGCTCCTCCGGCCCCCGCCAGACGAGGGTCACCGTCCGGACGTCGAACCCCTCGGAGGCGACCCGGTAGACCATCACCGGGTCCTCGCCGGCGCAGCCGGCCTCGACCTCGACGACGAGCTGGCACGCCCCACCGGGGACGTACCCGAACCCGTCGTCGGGGCACGCGGCCAGCCCTGTCGCCGCCGAGGCGGTGACCAGACCACCGCCCGCGGCAAGCACCCCTGCGACCACCACACGCAGCGCACGGCTCATGACGACTCCTCAGGACCGGCGACCGGTTCGCTCCCGCGAGCAGGTCGGCACAATTAGGACATATCGCCATGGTGGCACCGCGGCGGCCCCTGTGGCGGGGATTCACCCGGGTGGCGGATCAGACCTGTGGATGAACCGCACAACGCACCGGGACCAGGCCCGGTGACGACGGCGTGGGGGTGGTCCACACCTGCGTGGGCACGGCCTCGAGCCCGCCCAGCGTGACCGTCCACTCCTCATCGGCACCCGGGGGCAGGACCGACGTCAGACGCACCACGTCGCGCCCCCGGACGTGGACGTGCTGGACCCCCACGGCGATCCCGTCGCGCTCCACCCGCTGCACGTGCGCGCCCTCGGGGGCGTAGACGAGGACGTTGTGCCGGGCGGTACCGGGCTCGACGCCCGTGACGCCGAACCCGACCACGTAGGGCGGCAGCACCCGGGCAAGCTCGGGCGCGAGCGTCGAGGCCAGGCGCAGCGTCACCTGGACGCCGCCGGAGCCGCACGCCGCATCCACCCGGGTGTCGAGGAACGTGGCGAGCTTGCCGCCGGTGGCGTCCTCCAGGAACAGCCCGGGCGCGGTGGGCGCGCCACCGGAGAGGAAGTCCCCGGCCATCGCACTCCCGGACAGCAGGGCCTGCTCGGCCGGGTGGGCGGACCACACCGCCACGCGGCGCTCCCCCGCAGCCTCGCCGACCGCACCGACCAGGCCGGCACCGCCCCGGGCGACGGCGTCGAAGACCGCGGACGCCGCACGCGCGAAGTGCTCGTCGGCCTCGGACGGGTCGGTCAGGTCCACGTACGTGTCCAGCAGCAGGTGCTCCACGACGCCGCCGGCGTCCAGGACGGTGCCGTCCTCGAGGGTGACCGGTCCGGTGGCGCGCAGGACGTGCGACAGGGCGACCGGGTCCAGGGCGAGGACCCCGTCCACGGCCCGACCGCCGGCGGCGTGCCACATGGTGGCGGCGAGCTCGGCGCTGCGGGGGAAGTCGGGGGTCATGGTGACGTTCTGCAGCACACGGGCCAACCGGTCGCCGTGGACCGCGGCCTCCTCGTCGTCGAGGGGCAGCACGGGTGCGGTGAGGATCGGCAGGTCGGTCGCCGGCCGGTGGTCCACCAGGTCCAGCCGCCCGTCACGGGCCTCGAGCACCATGACCGCGCCGACGATGCCCCCACCGGCGCGCAGCTCGGCCGGGTTGATCGCGAGCACCAGGTACCGGCGGACCTCGTCCTGCCCGTGGCCCAGCATCGCCGGCACCAGGGTCGCGACCCGGTGCGCGCCGTCCAGGACCTGGGCGGCCTCACCGAGGAGCCCCTCGGCCCTGTCGACCTGGGTCGCGAGGGGGGCGACGAGCGTGGCGGTGTCGACGCCCTGGACCAGGGCGTGAGCGGCTCCGGTGCTGGCAGCCGCACGCTCCAGGTGCGGGGCGGAGGCCGCGACCGGAGCGAGCTCGACCCGGCCGTCCTCCAGGGACAGGCCCTGGACGACCTCCTCGACCTCGACCAGGGCCGGCAGGGCCTCACCGACCACGACCCCGAACGCCTCGACGACCTCACCGACGGCCTGCAGCTGGTCCCCGATCCACGGCAGACGCTCCGAGAGCCGCCAGACGGGGTCCTGGGTCGCGGCGTAGGCGCGGGCAGCGGCCTCGGCCGCCCCCGGACCGACGGCGTAGGCGGGAGCCCGGGAGCCGATGTCGCCCGCCGGCAGCGGCGCCCGGGTCACGTCGCCGGCCGCCAGCGCACCCAGCTCCGTGCCGGTGCCCTGCAGTGCCACCGGCGCGACTCCCTGCATGGCCTGGACCACCTGGGACACGCGCCAGCCGAGCCACGCGGCCCAGACGATGAGCACGCCCGTCAGGATGATCGCCACCCGCCAGGACCACGTCCGCAGCGCGCCGCGGCGGTGGCTGGGGGCACCCTCGTACTCGTGGCCGAGCAGGGGGTGTCCGGCGGGTTCAGGGGCCGTCACATCTCGATGGTCGCACAGCGGACCATCGACGCACAGGGCTGGGGAAACCCCCTGTGGACAACACGTTTGCGCAGGTCAAGCCGCTGTAGCGCGGTCCTCTGCCTGCTGCTCCGCGATCGCCCGGGCCGCCTCTGCGCGGGCCTCTGGGCCATCTGGGTGACGCACCTCCAGGTGCGGCCGGGACAGCAGCCGGTACCGCACGCGCACCCTCCACCGCCTGGCCGCCCACAGTGCCGCGACGACCGAGACGAGCAGCGCGGAGATCGACCCGACGCCGATCGCCCAGCGGGCACCGAACGTCTCGCCGATCCAGCCGACCACCGGTGACCCGACAGGGGTCGCCCCCAGGAACACGACCATGTACAGGGACATGACGCGCCCCCGCATGGCCGGGTCGGTCGACATCTGGATGGTGGAGTTCGCCGCCGTCATCATCGTCAGGGACGCCAGCCCCACGGGGATGGTCGCCACCACGTACGACGGGTAGGTGGGCATGAGCGCCATCACCCCGGTGGCGACCCCGAACCCGAACGCGGCCCCGATCACCAGCCGCACCCGCGGCCGTTCGCGGCGGGCGGCCAGCAGCGCACCGGCCAGCGACCCGATCGCCAGCACCGACCCGAGGATCCCGAACTCCTGGGGGCCCTTGTCGAACTCGGTGCGGGCCATCATCGCGCTGGTCAGCTGGAAGTTCAGACCGAAGGTGCTCACCACCCCCACCACCACCATGATCACGACGATGTCGCTGCGGTGGCGGACGTAGGCGATCCCCTCACGGATCTGCCCACGCCCTCGGCGCACAGGGGGCGCGACCCGCAGCTGGTCGCGGCGCATGCGCACCAGGGCCAGGATGGTCGCCGCGAAGGTCGCGGCGTTGATCAGGAACACCCAGCCGGTGCCCACGGCGGCGATCAGCAGTCCGGCGGTCCCGGGGCCGATGAGGCGGGCGGCGTTGAACGACGCGCTGTTGAGGCCCACCGCGTTGGACAGGCGCTCCTTGGGGACGATGTCGGCGACGAACGTCTGCCGGGCCGGGGCGTCGATCGCGGCGACGCACCCGAGCAGGCCCGCGAACACGTAGACGTGCCACAGCTGGACCTGCCCGCTCAGGACCAGGGCACCCAGCCCGGCGGCGAGCACCCCCATGGACGCCTGGGTCGCGATCAGCAGCCGCCTGCGGTCCAGCCTGTCGGCCAGCACCCCGGCCCAGGCCGAGAGGAACAGGAACGGCGCGAACTGCAGGGCGATGGTGATCCCCACCGCGACCCCGGAGTCGTCGGTGAGCTGGGTCAGCACCAGCCAGTCCTGCGCCACGCGCTGCATCCACGTGCCGATGTTCGCCACCAGCGCGCCACCGAACCACAGCCTGTAGTTGGGGTAGCGCAACGAGTGGAAGGTGGGGCTCACCGGCCCACGACCTTGCGCAGCAGGACGGCGGCCTGGGCGAGGACCTCTCGCTCGGCCGGGTCCAGCTCGGCCAGGCGGGCGGCCAACCACTCGTCGCGCCGACGTCGGGTCTCGCGGACCTCTGCCATGCCCGCGTCGGTGATCGAGACCAGCACCTGCCGCCCGTCGGTGGGGTGCTGGCCCCGGCACACGAGCCCGGCCTCGGCCAGGGCGTTGACGGTGCGGGTCATGGGCGGGGGCTGGACGTGCTCGTGCTCGGCCAGGGCCGTGGGGGTCATGGGGCCGTTGTTGGCCAGGGCGGCGAGCACGGAGTACTGGCCGTCGGTGAGGCGGTCGTCGCTGCGCTCGAGGCGGACACGGCGCACCGTGTGGGTGATCGCGACCCGCAGGTCCCCGGCCAGGGAGCCCGGACGGCACGCCGAGGCAGGAGGTGTGGAGGGCATGTGCCCACCTTAGGTCATGACCTTGGGTAAAGAAACTCGGGGCCGGGTGACGTCGGCCACCCACGGCCAGGGGCCGCCGTCCTGGTGGACGACGGCCCCTGGCCTGC
>NZ_AXCZ01000261.1 GCF_000767165.1 Cellulomonas bogoriensis 69B4 = DSM 16987 | reverse complement strand
TCAGCCCATGACGCCGACGGTCCGCAGCGCGCCCTCGATCGGCGCGATCGCGAAGTACACCACGAACAGACCCGCCGACACGTACATCAACGGGTGCACCTGACGGGCCTTGCCGGCCGCGAGCTTGAGCACCACGAACGAGACGAACCCGGCCCCGATGCCCACCGCGATCGAGAAGCTGAACGGCATCAGGATGATCGTCAGGAACGCCGGGATCCCGATCTCGTAGTCCTTCCAGGAGATACCCGTGACCTGCATCAGCATGAGGAACCCGACGATCACCAGTGCGGGGGTCGCGGCCTCGTAGGGGACCAGGTTGACCAGCGGGGTGAAGAACGTCGCGAGGAGGAACAGCACACCGGTGACCACCGGGGCGAGCCCGGTGCGCGCACCGTCACCGACGCCCGCCGCGGACTCGATGTAGCTGGTGTTGCTCGACGCCGAGCCCATGCCACCGGCGATCGCACCGACGGAGTCCACCACGAGGATCTGCCGGGTGGACGGCGGGTCGCCCTTCTCGTCCAGCAGGTCCGCCTCGGCCCCGACCGCGACCATCGTGCCCATCGTGTCGAAGAAGTCCGCGATCATCAGCGTGAACACCAGCAGGAACACGGCGACGAACCCGATCGAGCTGAACGAGCCCAGCAGCGAGAACTGACCCAGCAGGCCGAAGTCGGGCTGCGCGACGACGTCCCCGACGCCCGTCGGCAGGACGGGCTGCACCAGGCTCCACCCGCCGGGGTTCTCGGCCGTGCGGGGGCCCAGGCGCCCGATCGCCTCGACCACCAGGGCCAGGACGGTCGCGGTGACCACACCGATGAGGATCGCGCCCTTGACCTTGCGCACCATGAGGACCGCGATCAGCAGCAGCCCCACCACGAAGACCAGGACCGGCCAGCCGATCAGCTCGCCCTCGTGCCCCAGCTCCAGGGGTGTGGCCAGGCTCGTGGGGATGCGCACCAGCCCGGCGTTGAACACCCCGATGAGGGCGATGAACAGGCCGATGCCCACGCTGATCGCGAGCTTCAGCTCCACGGGCACCGCGCGGAAGACCGCCTCCCGGAACCCCGTGAGCACCAGGACCAGGATGATGATGCCCTCGATGACGACCAGGCCCATCGCGTCGGCCCACGTCATGCCGGGCAGGACGGCGATCGAGAACGCGACGAACGCGTTGAGCCCGAGCCCTGCCGCCATCGCGAGGGGGAACCGGGCCACCACACCCATGAGGATCGACAGGACACCGGCGACCAGGGCGGTGACCGCGGCGATCATGGCGAAGTCCGCGGACTCGGTGCCGCCACCGAGGAACGCGCCGGTGCCGTCCGGCACCGCACCGAGGATGAAGGGGTTCAGGACGATGATGTAGCTCATCGCGAAGAACGTGACCAGACCGCCGCGCATCTCACGGGCGAGCGTCGAACCACGTTCGGTGATCTTGAAGTAGCGGTCGAGGGCGTTGATCCGCCCCTCAGCCGTGTCAGGGGAAGTCGTGCGCGTCATGGCGCACAGCCTGGCAGACCTCACCCCCACCGGCGCAGGACGGTGGTCCGACGGACCCCGGGCGCAGATAGGCTCGGCCCGTGAGCACCACCCGGCCGCCGCGGCCCAGCATCCTGCGCCCCAGCACGCTGGCGCCCGTGGAGCTCGACCTGCGCAAGGTGTTCCTCGCCGGGATGCTCCTGTGGGCGTTGGCCCTGGCGGTGATGATCGTGCTGGAGGTCACCGGCACCGAGACCGGTCGCGGCCCGGCGGTCAGCATCACCGGCGTCATCCTCGGGGTGCTCGCGCTGGTGTGGGAGCACCGCCGCAACCACTCACGCCCCGGTCGCTGACACCCCGTCGGCGGGCGGCGCCGCAGCCAGGTCCAGGAGCACCGCAGCCCGGCACGACGGGTCCTCCAGGACCTGCCGCACCTGCTCACGGCGTTCCCATGCCGTCAGTGCCGCGAGCGCCGACGCCAGGCCCCTGGTGGTCGCGGCGTGGGCGACCCCGTCCGCGACCCACCACTCCACGGGTCGGCCGTCGACCTGCAGGTCGTCGTGCTCCACCCAGTGGCCCGGTGCGTGCGGGAGCACGTCGCGGAGCTCGACGGGCACGTCGGCCGGTTGCCCGGAGGACGTGACGGCACCCGGGCACCGGTCGGACGCGAGGTCCAGGTCCCACAGGTCGGCGGTGGCGGCGGGGTCGGGTGCGGGGGCGACCGGCCAGACACCCGGGTGGTGCACCCACATCGCGTCGGCGAGGGCGACGTCCTCGACCGGGACGACCTGGACCCGGCCGGGGGCGACGACCGCGGGCAGCCGGTCGGTGTCGCAGTCGGGCAGGTGGGGCATGGCACGCCAGACCGCGGCGGCCAGGGCCGGGTCGACAGGGTTCCCGGGTGGGGGCAGTCGGTCCAGCGCGGCGGCCCACTGGGTGGGGTCGAGGGCAGCCAGGTCGGTGACGACGCCGAGTGCGTGGGTGAGGGGCTCACCGAAGCCGTCCCACGCGGGGGGTGCGGAGGGCAGCAGCGCGGCGGTCGCCGGGGTCGCGTCGGGCGCGGCGAAG
>NZ_AXCZ01000143.1 GCF_000767165.1 Cellulomonas bogoriensis 69B4 = DSM 16987 | reverse complement strand
GTACGGGTTGGCGTCCTGCGGCGCCGGCGTCGCGGCCCCCGTCCACGTCTGCGGGCCCCGGCCCTGGTCCAACGGCTGCCACCCGCCCGTCTGCGCGTCGTGGGCACCCGGGGGCGGTGGCGACGAGGTCATGCCCACCAACCTAGCGTCCACCCGGCCCGTCCCGCGGTGGCGCTCAGCCCTCCAGGTCGACGACCACCGGCACGTGGTCCGAGGCGCCCTTGCCCTTGCGCTCGTCCCGGTCGATCGACGCGCCGGTGACCCGTGCCGTCAGCGCGGGCGAGGTGTACGCGAAGTCGATGCGCAGGCCCTTGTTCTTGGGGAAGCACAGCTGCTGGTAGTCCCAGTACGTGTACTTGCCCTCCTGGGGCAGGTGCACACGGGTCACCTCGGTGTACCCGGCGTCGGCGAACGCGAAGAACGCGTCCCGCTCCGGCTGGGTCACGTGCGTGCCGCCCTCGAACGCGGTCACGTCCCACACGTCGGTGTCGTAGGGGATGACGTTCCAGTCGCCCACCAGCGCGACCTGCGCACCGTCCGCCTGCGCCCACCCCTGGGCGGCCTCACGCAACGCGGCCAACCACCGGAGCTTGTAGGCGTAGTGGGGGTCCTGCGGCGAGCGGCCGTGGGGCACGTACAGGCTCCACACCCGCACACCCCCGCACGTCGCACCGATCGCGCGGGCCTCCACCACGGGGGTGTCGGCCCCGAACTCCGGCTGCTCCGGGAACCCGACCTGCACGTCCTCCAGCCCCACCCGCGAGACGATCGCCACGCCGTTCCACTGGTTCAGCCCGGCGTGGGCGACCTCGTACCCGGCGGCCTCGAACACCGCGTGCGGGAACTGGGCGTCGGTGCACTTGGTCTCCTGCAGCGCGAGCACGTCCGTGCCGCTGCGCTCCAGCCACGCCACCGCGCGGTCGGCCCGGGCCCGCACCGAGTTGATGTTCCACGTCGCGATCCGCATGGGTCGCACCGTACCGTCCCGCCCCGACGGACCACTCGTCGGCACCGGGCCGGTCCCCTAGTGTGTCGACATGGCAACCGTACTGATCACCGGTGCGAGCGCAGGGCTCGGTCTGGAGCTCGCCTGGCAGCTGGCCACCGCCCGCCACGACGTCGTCCTGGTGTCACGGGACGCCGGCCGTTTGGAACGCCTCGCCGGGCAGCTGCGGGCCGCCGCCGGCGTGGACGCCGAGGTGCTGCCCGCCGACCTTGCCGAACGCGACCAGGTCGAGAAGGTCGCCCAGAGGCTGCGCGACCCCGACCGCCCCGTGTCGTTCCTGGCCAACAACGCGGGCCTGGCCGTCGGGGAGCCGTTCGTGGGCGGTGACCTCGCCGCCCACGAGCGGGCCCACGAGGTGATGGTCCGGGCCGTGATGGTCCTGTCCCACGCGGCGGCCGGCGCGATGGTCGAACGCGGCCGGGGCGCGATCCTCAACGTCTCCTCGATCGCGGCGCTCACCGCCATGGGCACCTACTCCGCCGACAAGGCGTGGGTGCGGACCTTCACCGAGGCCCTGGCCATCGAGCTCAAGGGAACCGGCGTCACGGCCACGGCCCTGTGCCCGGGCCTGGTGCACACCGAGTTCCACCAGCGCGCCGGCATCACCGACACCTACCCCGAGATCGCGTGGCTGAACGCCGACAGCGTCGTCGCCGCCGCGCTCGCGGACGTGCGCCGTGGCGCGGTGATCTCGACCCCGTCCCTGCGCTACGGGATCCTCTCCGAGGTCACGCGGCTGCTGCCGCGGGCCGCGGTCCGGGCGGTCTCGTCCGACAAGCGCCTGCGCCGCCACGTGGCCCAGGAGTCCGAGAGCTGAGGGCCACGGGGCCGCTAGCCTGTGCGCCGTGACAGACAACTGGGGACCCGCACCACGTGAGCAGCTGCGCCGGCTGGTGACCGAGCTGGCCGTCGTCCACGGCAGGGTGACGCTCGCCTCCGGCCGTGAGGCCGACTACTACGTCGACCTGCGCAGGGTGACGCTGCACCACGAGGCCGCGCCCCTCATCGGGCACGTCCTGCTGGACCTGCTCGAGGAGGTCGGCCTGGGCACCCAGGAGGTCGACGCGGTCGGTGGCCTCACCCTCGGGGCCGACCCGGTCGCGACCGCCCTGCTGCACGCGGCGGCCTCCCGCGGTCAGCAGCTGGACGCGTTCGTGGTCCGCAAGGAGGGCAAGGCCCACGGGCTGCAGCGCCGCATCGAGGGCCCCGACGTCACCGGCCGCCGGGTCGTGGCCGTCGAGGACACCTCCACCACCGGCGGTTCGGTGCTCACCGCCGTCGAGGCCCTGCGCGAGGCAGGCGCGGACGTCGCCGGCGTGGCGGTCATCGTCGACCGCGGGACCGGTGCCCGTGAGCGCATCGAGGCCGAGGGCCTCAGCTACCACTACGTCTACGACCTGGCCGACCTGGGCCTGGCGTGACACCACCGGCGCCCACCCCACCGACGTGGTGGGCGCGAGCCTGGAACGCCGCCGTCCTGGCCGTGGCCGTGGCGGTGCTGGTCCTGCTCCTCGCCGGGCTGGCCGTGCTCGTGGGCGCCGTCCTCGCCGGGATCCTGGTCGACGTGGCCCGGCTCGGGACGCAGGTCGCGGCCGCGCTCTCGGCCACCACGGTCGGGCTGGTCGTCGTCCTGTGGGGAGCGGGGTGGATGCGGTCCCGTGCCGTCCGTGCCCGGCGACTGGCCGTGGTCGCCGCCTGGGCCGACGAGCACGGGTGGGCGCTCCGCGTCCCGGGTGACGACGTCCTGCTCCGCCGCACCGGTGGCCGGCTGGTCGTCTCCCGCACCCAAGGCCTGGGCAGGTCCCGGGAGCACGTGGTCCGGGTCCAGCTGGCCGGTCTGCTGATGCCGACCCTCACCCTGACCCAGGAGGCCCCCGTGCTCGGGCGCCGGTCGCCGCGACGACGGGGTGTGGAGGTCGAGTCGATCTGCTTCAACGACCGGTGGTGGGCCCGCGGCGGCAACCGGGCCTTCGTCCACGGCGTCCTGCACCCCAGGCTCATGGAACGGCTCATGCGTACCGATCTGGACGGAGTGAGCATCGTGATCGAGGCCGGGGAGGTCTCCGTCCACGTCCCCGGTCAGATGGACCTGGAACGGGTGGAACCACTGACCGCCCTCGCCCTGGAGATCGCGGACTCCCTGCCCGCCACGGTCCTGCACGACCACGCCGTGCCCGAGGGCCAGACCCGACGTGAGCGCCGGGCCGCGCTCGCCCGCCGGAACACCGACAAGCTCACCGGGAACGTGCTGTGACGGGTGCGGGGCCCGAGGTCCTCGCCGGTGCGCTCCCGCTGCTCGCCCTGCTGCTGGTCCCCGCCGCGGTGGGGGTCTGGATCTGGCTCGTGGTCCGCCGGGGCCGGCGCCTGCGCGAGTGGGCCCACGCCGCGGGCTGGACGTGGGTCGGGACCGACCGCACCCTGACCCGCCGCTGGCACGGCACCCCGTTCGTCGCCGGTCACCGCGCGCGCGCCGTGGAGGTCATGCACGGCACCTACCGGGGCCGGCCCGCGGTCAGCTTCGTGCACCAGTACACCGTCAACCACGGCAAGAACCAGCAGACCGTCAGCCACCACGTGGTCGCGGTGTCCCTGCCCGCCTACCTCCCCAAGCTCGAGCTCACGCCCGAGAACCTCGGCACGCGCCTGGCCAAGGCCCTCGGAGGCCAGGACATCGTCCTGGAGTCCGAGGAGTTCAACCGGGCGTGGCGGGTCCAGGCCCACGACCCGCGGTTCGCCCACGACATCCTGTCCCCCCGGCTCATGGAGTACCTGCTGCGACCGGCCTCACGGGGCCACGCCTGGCGCATCGAGGGCACCGACGTGCTGTCCTGGATCTCGGGGTCGACGAACCTCGACTCCCTCGCCCGTCGCCTGGACGTGCTGTCCACCGTCGCCGACTCCGTCCCCCGGTTCGTGTGGCAGGACCACGGCTACGACCCACCGGCCTCATGACCACCACCCAGACGCCCACCGGGTGGTGGCAGCGGCGTCGCACCCACCCCATGGACCGTCGCGCCCGCACGATGCGCAAGTGGGCCGGGGCCCTGGGGTGGACCTGGGTCGGCAGCGACCCCTCGCTCGTCGGCCGCTGGACCGGCTTCCCGTTCATCGGCGGGACGTCCGTCAGGACCACCGAGGTCATGAACGGCGCCTACCGCGGCCGTCCCGCCCTCAGCTTCGTGTACTCGGCGACGTTCGAGACACCCCAGGGGTTCGCGGCCTTCGCCCACCACGTCCTCGCCGTCGCGCTCCCCGTGGCGCTGCCGACCCTGCAGATCATGCCCGAGACCCCCGGACGGATCGGCGGCACCTGGCCCGAGTGGCACGACCTGGTCACCGAGTCCGACGACTTCAACCGCACCTGGCGCGTCAGCAGCGAAGACCCCAGGTACGCCCACGACGTGATCACACCCCGGCTCATGGCCCGGCTCCTCGAACCCCGCTCCGCCGGGCACCACCTGCGCATCGAGGGCAGCGACATCGTGTCCTGGCAGGAGGGGACCACCTGCACGGCCGGCATGGCCGAGCGCCTGAACACCCTGTGCTCCGTGGCCGAGGCGATCCCCCGCTTCGTGTGGCGTGACCACGGCTACGATCCCCCCATCGATTAACGGAGGAACCCTGTGGAGACCATCGGAACCGCCCTCATCGTCCTGCTCGTGGTGGCGCTGCTGCTGCTGGTGTGGGGCGTGGCCACCTACAACGGGTTCGTCCGGCTGCGGAACCTCGTCCAGGAGTCATGGCGCCAGATCGACGTCGAGCTGCACCGACGTCACGACCTGATCCCCAACCTGGTGGACGCCGTCAAGGGGTACGCCGCCCACGAGCGCGGGGTGTTCGACGAGGTCACCCGGGCCCGCGCCGCGGCCGCCTCACCGGGCACCGGCCCCGCCCAGCAGGCCGCCCAGGAGAACGCCCTCACCCAGGCCATGGGGCGGCTGTTCGCCGTCGCCGAGGCCTACCCCCAGCTGCGTGCCAGCGAGAACTTCCAGCAGCTGCAGGTCGAGCTCACCAACACCGAGGACCGCATCGCCGCCGGACGCCGCTTCTACAACGCCAACGTCCGGGCCATCAACACCCGCGTCGAGACGTTCCCCCCGAACATCATCGCGAACATGTTCGGGTTCGCCCGGGCCGAGTACTTCGAGGCCGAGGACCCGACCGTGCGCGCCGTGCCGCGGGTCGACTTCGGCGGCACCCCGCAGGGCTGAGCACCACCTCCGAGCGGTGCGCTGCTCAGCCCGCGAGCAGCGCACCGACCACGGCGACCGTCGCGACGACCTCCCCGAGCCCCACCTGCTTGGGGGTCGCCGCCGGCCACCGTCGGGGCACCACCACCGCGCGGACGGTGAGAGCCACGAACACCACCACCACCGCCCACCCCGGCACCACCTGCCCGCCCACCGGCCACCCGGCGGCCAGCACGGCCACGACTGCCGTCGCCACCACGTGGAACGCGAGCGAGGCGTCGCGCATGCGCGGGTTGCCGCGCTCGCGGATCATGGTCTTGACGTAGGGCACGGTCCCCACGAAGTACAGGGCCACCACGACGGTCGCCGGCCACGTCGCGGCGAGCGCCTCCCACGGCCACACCGAGCCGCCACCCACCTGGTGGGCGACCGGCAGCATCAGGCACGCGGCGAGCACCGTGACGACGTCGTTGGTGACGGTGCGGTCCTGCCGGCGGGCCGAGAACCGCAGGCTCGCCACGAGCAGCGGCGCGTACACGGGGGCCCACGCCAGCAGCCGGGGGTGCAGGGCGAGCAGGGCCGTGCCCAGCAGCGCCGTCACCGCGCCGTAGGTGAGGGCCGGTGGCCGGTAGCGCGGGCGGCGTGAGGCCCGCAGCCACAGGCCAGCCGCGAAGAACGCCAGGTAGGCCGCCAGCCAGGCGGCCACCAGCAGCGCGTGGGCGGGGACGGGTCCGGCGAGGACCACGCCCGTCAGCACGGGGGCCAGGAGCATCGCCCAGGCGCCGTGCTGGTTGGGCACCCAGCCCGGGCTGCGGCGCCGACGCCCCACGGCGGCTCAGACCAGGTCGACGAGGTCGGCGATCGAGGGGAGCACCGCCCCGGGCCGGAACGGGAACGTCTCGACCTGGTGGGCCTGGGTGGACCCGGTCAGCACCAGGAACGTCTGCAGGCCCGCCTCGATGCCGGCGACCACGTCGGTGTCCATCCGGTCACCGATCATGGCGGTCGTCTCGGAGTGGGCGTCGATCCGGTTCAGGGCCGACCGGAACATCATCGGGTTGGGCTTGCCCACGAAGTACGGCTTGCGCCCGGTCGCGGCGGTGATCATCGCCGCGACCGCACCGGTGGCGGGCAGGTCGCCCTCGGCGCTGGGCCCGGTGACGTCGGGGTTGGTGGCGATGAACCTGGCCCCGCCCTGGATGAGGCGGATCGCCCGGGTGATCGCCTCGAACGAGTAGGTGCGGGTCTCGCCGAGCACCACGTAGTCCGGGTCGGACTCGGTCAGGGTGTACCCCGCCTCGTACAGGGCGGTGGTCAGCCCCGCCTCACCGATCGCGTACGCGCTGCCCCCGGGCACCTGGTCGACCAGGAACTGGGCGGTGGCCAGCGCCGAGGTCCAGATCGCGCCCTCGGGGACGTCGATGCCCGACGCCGCCAGGCGGGCGCGCAGGTCCCGCTCGGTGTAGATCGAGTTGTTGGTGAGGATCAGGAACGGGCGTCCGGCGTCGCGCAGGGCGCGCACGAAGTCCGCCGCGCCCGGCAGGGCCTTGCCCTCGTGCACGAGGACGCCGTCCATGTCCGTCAGCCAGCTGTGGATCTCGCGGGGGGTACCGGGGTCACGGGTCACACCCGAACCTTAGGGCCCCCGGGTGCGGTCGTGGGGCCGCTAGGGTCGTGGCCGGCGAGCCCGGGCAGGTCGGCAGGCGGGAGGGCAGGGTGGCGGCACGGCTGACGCTGGACGGTGTGACCCGGACGTTCGGTGACCGGACGGCCCTGGACGACGTCGGGTTCACGGTGCGGCCGGGCCGCCTGACGGGGTTCGTCGGGGCGAACGGCGCCGGGAAGACCACCACGATGCGGATCGTCATGGGTGTGCTCGCCGCCGACGCCGGGACCGTCACCCTGGACGGACGCCCCCTCACCCGTGAGGATCGTCGCCGGTTCGGGTACATGCCCGAGGAGCGCGGGCT
>NZ_AXCZ01000013.1 GCF_000767165.1 Cellulomonas bogoriensis 69B4 = DSM 16987 | reverse complement strand
CGTCGGCGGCACCGTGCTGGCGGCCGGTGCCACCACGGTGACCCTCGACGGGCCCGTGACCGTCAGCCCCGGCACCCCGGTGGCGGTCGTGGTCGACGGGTGGCACAGCGGGGCGGACCTGGTGCTGACCGACCCGCCCCCCGCGGTGACCTGCTCCACCGGCGACCCGGCCCGCCCGTGCGAGGCGACCCTGACGGTCCGCGACGGGTGGGCGACCGGCTACAACCTGGACCTCACGATCCGGGACGTCCGTCCGGGCAACGCCAACAACCCGGTGCCCTGGCGGGTGACGATCGACTTCTCGGCCGCCGACGTCCCGTTCGTGCCGACCGGCCTGGAGGGGTCGGGCGTGGTCGTGGAGTCCTCGTGCGGGGACCTGCCCCGGGTGACGTTCTCCGGTGTCACCACGTGGGGTGAGCACCACCTGCTGCGCCGGGGTGACTCCCGCACGGTGTGGCTCCAGGCCCGCGACGACGGTTCCGGCGGCATCCTCCGCTGCCCCTGACACCACCCGCCGACCCGTGCCGACCCGTGCCGACCCGTGCGGGTCACCCGCTCGGTCGGCCGGCCCCGGTCACGCGGGACCGTTCAGCGTCGCCTTCCGTGACGGATCGGTCCCGGTCGTGAGGGGTTCCAGGTCCGGTCGCTTGGGGCGGCGGCGGTCCCCGCTGGATCGGCCCCGCAGGCGGCGGGTGGCCCACGGGTAGACGTGCGCGCGCACCCACGCGGCGTCCTCCCGGACCCGCGCCGAGCGGGGGAGCGGGGGGAGGGGGGCCAGCGGGTCGTCCCAGTCGGGGTCGTCGGGGTCCAGGCCCAGGGCCACCAGCGCCCCCTGGGCGACCCTGCGGTGACCCTCGGTGGTCAGGTGGATGCGGTCCGGGGCCCACATGCGCCAGTCCTTCAGCGACCGCATCCCCCACAGGTCCAGCACGTGGGCGCCCTCACGGCGTGCGATCGACCAGATGTGGGCGTTGAGCACCGCGACCCGGCCCCGTGTGCGGCGCACGACCGGGCTGTCCTTGGCGTCCATCCCGGTGGCCATGAGCACGGTCGCGCCGTCGCGGCGCAGCCGCCGGACCGCGTCCTGCAGCTCCGCGGCCATGGCGTCGGGGTCGGCGGTGGGCCGCAGCATGTCGTTGCCGCCACCGACCACGCTCACCAGGTCGGGCGCCATCGACAGCGCGGCGGGCACCTGGTCGGTGAGGATCGGGCGCAGCAGGCGCCCCCGGATCGCCAGGTTGGCGTACCGGAACCCGGGGCGCCCGTCGTCGGGGACGTGCGCGGCGCGACGATCGGCCAGGTGCGCCGCGAGCAGGTCGGCCCACCCCCGGCAGGGGCCGGTCGGTTCGGTGCCGGGCGGACCGCCGGTGCGGTCCGGCGGCCGGTGACCGGGCACGTCCCACAGGCCCTCGGTGAACGAGTCACCCAGGGCCACGTAGGTCGACCACGTCGGGCGGGGACCCGGCTGGGCCGGCCGGGTGAAATCGCCGGCCACGGGGACCTCCTAAAAGCGCACAGCGCCCCAAACCGGACGCACGGACGGGTGACGGCGTGGACGCCCCTGGCGCCCTCGGTCATCCTGGTCCGGTCAGCGACAAGCGGCAAACCCATCGCGAGGTGGGGACGCAAAGCCACGGGACCCTCGAGGTCAGCCGGGCCACCGAACGACAGAGGTCCACCATGGTCGTCACCACCGCCGAGGGACGCGTCCCTACGGCGTGCGCCCGGCCCCGGTCCTCCCGCGCGCCCTTCCGCAGGGGAGGTCCCACCTAGCCACGTCCACACCCGGTCGCAGGACGCGAACACCGGGTCAGGACCGGGCAGGACGCCCGGTCCCCGCAGTCATCTCGGGCCCAGGAGGGGTGCAGATGGTCGGTCGTCGAGGTCGCAGGGCCGTGTCGGTGCTGCTGGTCGCGCTCGCGGTGGTGGGGGTGCGTGTGGCGTCGGCCGGTGACGTCCAGGGGCCCTGGGTGCGGGTGGGTGAGGACACCACGGCTGGGTGCGGGACCCAGCAGGTGCAGGTCGACTACGACGTCGAGTACGTCGCTGAGCTCCCCGGTTACGGGGTGAGCGCCGCCCGGCTGTCGGGGCTGGACGAGCGCTGCCACGGCCATGAGGTCCTGGTGACGTTGAGCGGGCCCGGGGGGGTCGCGCTGGCCGAGCTGTCGGCACAGGTCACGGGGACGGAGATGACGGTCGTGGTGCCGGCGGGGACGCCGGTGGGTGCGGAGGCGCTCACGGGGGTGAGCGTCGTCCTGGCCCGGGCCGGGGCCTAGGCCCCGGTGACGTCGGCGTGGTGCCGTCCTGCTCCGGCGGGGCGGCACCAGTCGACCGGGGGTGCGCCCTGCTCCTGGAGCAGGGTGTTCACCCGGGAGAACGGCCGCGACCCGAAGAACCCGCGGGAGGCGGACAAGGGGCTGGGGTGGACGCCAGCGACCACGGGCACCTCGCCCAGCAGGGGCCGCACGCGGCCGGCCTCGCGCCCCCACAGGACCGCCACGAGGGGGCCGCCGCGCTCGGCGAGGGCCTGCACGGCCCGGTCGGTGATCGCCGCCCAGCCCAGGTCCCGGTGCGACCCGGGTGCGCCCTCCCGCACGGTGAGGGTCCTGTTGAGGAGCATGACGCCCTGCTCGGCCCATCCGCTGAGGTCCCCGTCGGGCGGTGCGCCCCCGACGTCGTCGCGCAGCTCGCGCACGATGTTCTGCAGCGACCGTGGCAGGGGTCGCACGTGGGGGGCGACGGAGAACGACAGGCCGACCGCGTGCCCGGGCGTGGGGTAGGGGTCCTGGCCGATCAGCAGCACCCGCACGTCGGCGAGGGGGCGCGCGAACGCCCGCAGGATCGCGTCGTTGTGCGGCAGGTACCGGTGACCGGCCGCGGCCTCGGCCCGCAGCCGCTGCCCGATCTCGCGCAGACGGGGTTCGACGGGGGCCATCGCCTGCGCCCAGTCGGCGGCCATGATCTGGTGCAGGGGACGGGGTTCGGGCACGGTCCGACCCTAGCGAGGGCTCGGCCCGGCGGCACCGGTGGGGGCTGGGGGCGAATGACACTGCTGTGATTCGGCCGGTACCATGGCCGGGTCCCCGAACGGGGGTGTCACACCGGGAGGAGCCACATGGACGCGAGCGCGACCGCGACCGTGAACGCCGACGCCGCAGGCCGTTCCACCGCCAACGAGCTGTCCGAGCGTGATCAGGAGATCCTCGGGTTCGAGCGCCAGTGGTGGAAGTACGCCGGGGCGAAGGAGCAGGCGGTCCGTGACCTGTTCGGCATGTCGGCCACCCGCTACTACCAGGTGCTCAACGCCTTGATCGACTCGCCGGCGGCGCTCGCCCACGACCCGATGCTCGTCAAGCGTCTGCGCCGGTTGAGGGCCTCCCGGCAGCGTGCGCGCTCCGCGCGTCGCCTCGGTATCGAGGGCTGAACGCTCCTCGAGCGTTAACCTGTCGGGCGTGAGATCCGGCGACTACCCCTACCCGACGGATGACTTCGACGTCACGAGGTCACCGCACGGACCGCAAGGCGCCCACCGTGCGCCGCGCTCCGCGTGGAATCGGTGGTGGCCGTTCCTGGTGGTGGTCCTCGTGTTCCCGGCGCTCGCGTTCGGCCTGATCAACGTGATCTCCGGGTGGGACTCCGGCGGCGGTGGGCCGGTCGCGACGCAAGCACCGGTCGAGGACCCCGAGCCGGAGGACCCGGACGAGCAGGAGCCCGAGCCGGAGCCGGAGCCCGATCCGGAACCCGACCCGGAACCCGACCCGGAACCCGAGCCTGAGCCCGACCTGACCCGGCAGGTGCGGGTCTTCAACGCCACGATGATCACCGGACTCGCCGGTGGTGGTGCCGAGCGTCTGACGGGTGCGGGCTTCGCGTCGGTCACCACCGGGAACTGGGGCGGGGCGCCGACGAGCACGTCGGTCGTGTACTACCCGGATCCGCAGGACGAGGCGACCGCGCAGACGGTGGCCGACCAGCTCGGGATCGCCTCGGTGGAGGAGGACCCGCTCCAGGCCCCGGACGCGGTCGTGGCCGTCCTGGCGGCGGACTACGAGCCCTGAGCACCCGGGAGGGGTGAGCGCGTGAGCCAGGACGTGGACGTCGTGGTCGTCGGGTCCGGCCCGAACGGGCTCGCCGCGGCGGTGACGCTGGCCCGGTCCGGGCTGTCGGTGCACGTGATCGAGGCCGAGGACACCGCGGGGGGTGGTGCGCGCACGGTCGAGGGCCTGGTCCCGGGAGTCGTGCACGACCTGTGCTCGGCGGTGCACCCGATGGCGCTCGCGTCCCCGTTCTTCCGCAGGTTCGACCTGCGCGCCCGGGGCGTGCGGCTCGCGACCCCGGAGGTGTCCTACGCCCAGCCCCTGCCCGGCGGCAGGGCGGCCCTGGCGTTCCGCGACCTGGGGCGCACGGTGGCCGAGCTCGGGCCCGACGGGCCGGCGTGGGACCGGCTCATGGGGCCACTGGTGGAGCACGTCGACGGGATCGTGTCACTGGTCATGGGTGACTACCGGCACGTGCCCCGGGACCTGGTGCAGGCGGCCCGGTTCGGGTTGCGGACCCTGGAGCAGGGGTGGGGCCCGACGTGGGATCGGCGGTTCAGCGGGGACGAGGCGCCCGCGCTGCTCACGGGTGTGGCGGCGCACGCGATCATCCCGATGCCGTCGGTGGCGTCGGCGGGCACCGCGATGCTGCTCGGGGCCCTGGCCCACGGCACGGGATGGTCGTTGCCGCGGGGCGGCACCCAGGTCATCACCGACGCCCTGGTCCAGGACCTGCTGGAGCACGGTGGCCGGCTCACCACCGGGGTGACGGTCACGGGACCGGGGGACCTGCCCCGGTCACGGGCGGTGGTGCTGGACACCACCCCGGGGGCCGCCGCGAGGATCCTGCAGGGCCGGTTGCCGGACCGGCTCGCGCGCCGGTTGCGGGGGTTCCCGCACGGCAACGGTGCCGCGAAGGTCGACCTGGTGCTGTCCGGGCCGGTGCCGTGGAGCGGGCCGGGGGTGGGGGCCGCGGGCACCGTGCACCTGGGCGGCACGCGGCAGGACATGGTCCGCACCGAGCAGGAGGTCTCCCGGGGGCGCCACCCCCAGGACCCGATGGTGCTGCTGAGCGACCCGGCGGTCAGCGACGCCACCCGCATCGGCCCCGGTGGGGTCCGGCCGCTGTGGGCGTACACGCACGTCCCGCGCGGCTCGACCCGGGACATGACCGAGGCGGTCGTGGCGCGCATCGAGAGGGACGCCCCCGGGTTCCGTGACCTGGTCGTCGAGGCGCGCTGCGTCCCGGCGGCGCGCATGTCCGACCACAACGCCAACTACGTCGGTGGTGACATCTCCACCGGGGCGATCACGCTGCGGCGCATGCTGCTGGGGCCCACGGGCCGGTGGGACCCCTACCGGTTGGGCACCACGGGCGCGTACCTGTGCTCGGCGTCGGCGCCACCGGGACCGGGGGTGCACGGGATGGGCGGCTGGCACGCCGCCCGCCGGGTCCTGGCCGACCGGTTCGGGATCACCGCGCCACCTGACCTGTCGCCCACCTCCGGTCCCGCGGGGCCCCGCTCGGCGTGACACGCCCGACCCGTCTTGCACTCGGGCACCGAGAGTGCCAATAATGCGGTTAGCACTCTCGGATCGAGAGTGACAAAGGACATCTGGTCGAGGTGAGGGCCGGGCCGCGCGGGACGTGACCGCCGTGGTCCTGGTCCGTCCGTCGCGGGCACCGGCGACCAGCACACCGCCACAACCGGAGGATCATTCCGAATGGCCAAGCTCATCGCCTTCGACGAGGAGGCCCGCCGCGGCATGGAGCGGGGCATGAACGCCCTCGCCGACGCCGTCAAGGTCACCCTCGGCCCCAAGGGTCGCAACGTCGTGCTCGAGAAGAAGTGGGGCGCCCCCACGATCACCAACGACGGCGTCTCCATCGCCAAGGAGATCGATCTCGAGGAGCCGATCGAGAAGATCGGTGCCGAGCTCGTCAAGGAGGTCGCCAAGAAGACCGACGACGTCGCGGGTGACGGCACCACCACCGCGACCGTCCTGGCCCAGGCACTGGTCCGCGAGGGTCTGCGCAACGTCGCAGCCGGCGCGAACCCGATCGCCCTCAAGCGCGGCATCGAGAAGGCCGTCGAGGCCGTCACCGCTCAGCTGCTCGAGGCGGCCAAGGACGTCGAGACCAAGGAGCAGATCGCCGCGACCGCAGGCATCTCCGCCGGCGACCCGGCCATCGGCGAGCTCATCGCCGAGGCGATGGACAAGGTCGGCAAGGAAGGTGTCATCACCGTCGAGGAGTCCAGCGCCCTGGGCCTGGAGCTCGAGCTGACCGAGGGCATGCGCTTCGACAAGGGCTTCCTGTCGGCGTACTTCGTCACCGACGCCGAGCGCCAGGAGGCCGTGCTCGAGGACGCCTACGTCCTGCTCGTCGAGTCGAAGATCTCCAACGTCAAGGACCTGCTGCCGCTGCTGGAGAAGGTCATCCAGTCCGGCAAGCCGCTGTTCATCGTCGCCGAGGACATCGAGGGCGAGGCCCTGGCCACGCTCGTCGTGAACAAGATCCGTGGCACGTTCAAGTCGGTCTCCGTCAAGGCGCCCGGCTTCGGCGACCGCCGCAAGGCGATGCTGCAGGACATGGCCATCCTCACCGGTGGCCAGGTCATCTCCGAGACCGTGGGCCTCAAGCTGGAGAACGCCGGCCTGGAGCTGCTGGGCCAGGCCCGCAAGGTCGTCGTCACCAAGGACGAGACGACCATCGTCGAGGGTCAGGGCGACGCGGACCAGATCGCCGGTCGGGTCGCGCAGATCCGCGCCGAGATCGACAACTCCGACTCGGACTACGACCGCGAGAAGCTCCAGGAGCGCCTGGCGAAGCTCGCCGGCGGCGTGGCGGTCATCAAGGCCGGTGCGGCGACCGAGGTCGAGCTCAAGGAGCGCAAGCACCGCATCGAGGACGCCGTGCGCAACGCCAAGGCCGCTGTGGAGGAGGGCATCGTCGCCGGTGGTGGCGTGGCGCTCATCCAGGCCGGTGCCAACGCGTTCGAGAACCTCGAGCTCACCGGTGACGAGGCCACCGGGGCCAAGATCGTGAAGTCGGCCCTGGACGCCCCGCTCAAGCAGATCGCGATCAACGCAGGCCTCGAGGGTGGCGTCGTGGCGGAGAAGGTCCGCCACCTGCCGACCGGCCAGGGCCTGAACGCCGCGACCGGCGAGTACGAGGACCTGCTCGCCGCAGGTGTCAACGACCCGGTCAAGGTGACCCGCTCGGCGCTGCAGAACGCGGCCTCGATCGCGGCCCTGTTCCTGACCACCGAGGCCATCGTGGCAGACAAGCCCGAGAAGGCTGCTCCGGCCCCGGCCGGCGACGGTGGCATGGGCGGCATGGACTTCTGATCTGACCCCACAAGGGTCGGGCAGCAGCCCAGGACCATGAACGGCGGGTGTCCCCTCACGGGGGCACCCGCCGTTCGTCGTCCCGGCCACCGGTCCGCCGGCTTGAGGCTCGAGGACCACCCAGGACGAAACGCATCGTTTACGCGGGGTGACCCGTCGGTGAAACACGCCCTCCCTAGGTTTCAGGGCAGGGCACAGCGATGTATACACACCCGGACACAGGTAGGTGTCCGCGGGGTGGGGGCGTCGCCGGCCCGGCCCGGACGTCTCACCGAAAGGCACCCCGTTGACCACTTCACGCACGCGCACCTTCGCGTTCACCGCTGCCGCGCTCGCGGCCTCTCTCGGTCTGGCCGCGTGCGGCGCCCGCACCGACGCGGAGGCGCCACCGGCGTCGGCCGCCGTCGACTCGTGCGTCGACACCTCCGGCGACACCGTCAAGATCGGGTTCCTGAACTCGCTGTCCGGCACCATGGCGATCTCCGAGCAGACCGTCCGCGACGCCCTGGACCTGGCCGCCGAGGAGATCAACGCCGACGGCGGGGTCCTCGGCAAGCAGCTGCAGATCGTGGCCGAGGACGGGGCGTCCGAGCCCACGATCTTCGCCGAGAAGGCTGAGAAGCTCATCGTCAGCGACTGCGTCGCCGCGGTGTTCGGCGGGTGGACGTCCTCGAGCCGCAAGGCGATGCTCCCGGTGTTCGAGTCGAACAACGCCCTGCTGTTCTACCCGGTGCAGTACGAGGGCCTGGAGGCGTCCCCGAACATCTACTACTCGGGCGCGACGACCAACCAGCAGATCGTCCCGGGCATGGACTACCTGCGTGAGCAGGGTGCCACGAGCATCTTCCTGGTGGGGTCGGACTACGTGTTCCCCCGCACCGCGAACCGCATCATCAACGCCTACGCCGAGGCCCACGGCATCGAGGTGGTCGGTGAGGAGTACGCGCCCCTGGGGCACACCGACTTCTCCACGATCGTGAACAAGCTGCAGGCCTCGGGCGCGGACGCGGTGTTCAACACCCTCAACGGTGACTCGAACGTGGCGTTCTTCAAGGAGTACACGAACGTCGGGATGGGCCCGGACGACGTGCCGGTCCTGTCGGTGTCGATCGCCGAGGAGGAGATCGGCGGCATCGGTGTGGAGAACATCGAGGGTCAGCTGACGGCCTGGAACTACTACCAGACCGTCGAGAGCGACACGAACGCCGCGTTCGTCGAGGCGTTCAAGGCCAAGTACGGCGAGGACCGTGTCACCTCTGACCCGATGGAGGCCGCGTACACGTCCCTGTACCTGTGGAAGGGCATGGTCGAGGCCGCCGACTCGTTCGACGTCGACGCCGTCAACGCCGCGTCCGACGGTGTGACGTTCGACGCTCCTGAGGGCACCGTCACCGTCAACGGCGACAACCACCACCTCGCCAAGACCGCCCTGGTCGGTGAGATCGGCGCCGACGGCCTGATCCACGTGGTGTGGAGCTCGGACGGTCCCATCGAGCCGGACCCGTTCCTGGAGGGCTACGACTGGGCCGAGGGCCTGAGCTGAGCTGACCACCGCATCTCGTCAGTGACCGGCCCGCCCGCACCGTCGGGCGGGCCGGTCAGGACCCCGGGAGAGGGGGACCTGTGGACCCGCTGCTGTCACAGCTGTTCGCCGGGTTGAGCGTCGGGTCGGTGCTGCTCCTCGCGGCGCTCGGCCTGGCACTGACCTTCGGTCAGATGGGCGTCATCAACATGGCGCACGGAGAGTTCATGATGGCGGGCGCCTACACGGCGTTCGTCGTCCAGCTGGTCGTCGCCGACGCCGGCCTGTCGTTGATGATGTCGCTGGGCATCGGGTTCCTCGTCGGTGGTCTGCTCGGCCTGCTGCTCGAGGCGACGCTCCTGTCACGCATGTACCACCGGCCGTTGGACACGCTGCTGGTGACGTGGGGTGTGGCCCTGATCCTGCAGCAGGTCGCCCGGGACGTGTTCGGCGCCCCGAACGTCGACGTCCGCGCCCCCGAGTGGTTGTCCGGGGCGGTGACCCTGCTGGGGGTCCAGGTCCCCAAGACCCGCCTGTTCATCCTGCTGGTGGCGGTGGTGTGCGTCGCGGCCCTGTCGATCGTCCTCAAGCAGACACCGTTGGGGCGGCGCATCCGTGCGACCGTCACCAACCGGGACCTGGCCGAGACGTCCGGGATCTCCACACGTGCCACCGACCGGCTCACGTTCTTCATCGGCTCGGGCATCGCCGGGGTCGCCGGGGTGGTCCTGACCCTCCTGGGGTCGATCGGCCCCACCCTGGGCCGCAACTACATCGTCGACGCGTTCCTCGTGGTGGTCGCCGGGGGCATCGGCCAACTGAAGGGTGCGGTGATCGCGGCGTTCGCGCTCGGCATCAGCCAGGCCCTGATCGAGTTCTCGACCACCGCGAGCATCGCGAAGGTCGCGGTGTTCGTCGCGGTCGTCGTGTTCCTGCAGTTCCGTCCCCAGGGCATCGTCTCGGTGCGGACAAGGAGCCTGGCATGAGCGCCGTCACCAGTCCCGTCGCCCGCACGTGGGCCGCCCTGACCACCGGCCGGGGGCGCACCGCCCTCGGGTTCGCCGTCGCGGCCCTGGCGCTGTTCGTCGTCGCGCCGGCCACGTTGTCGGACTTCCGGCTGAACCTGCTCGCGAAGTTCCTGTGCCTGGCGATGGTCGCCGTGGGCATCGGCCTGGCATGGGGCCAGGGCGGCATGCTGACCCTGGGGCAAGGGGTGTTCTTCGGCCTGGGCGGGTACGCCATGGCCATGCACCTCAAGCTCGCCGACGCCGGGCCCGGCGGGGTCCCGGACTTCATGCTCCTGTACGGCGACGGGGTGGTCCCCGGGTGGTGGGAGCCGTTCCGCAGTCCCGTGTTCACGCTGGTCATGGTGGTGGCGTTGCCGGTGCTGGTCGCCACGCTGCTGGGTCTGGCGGTGTTCACCCGCCGGGTGCGGGGCGCGTACTTCGCGATCCTGTCGCAGGTGCTGGCAGCCGCGTTCGCGATCCTGCTCGTCGGTCAGCAGAAGGTCACCGGCGGCACCAACGGGCTGAACGGGTTCCGGTCGTTCTTCGGGTACGACCTGAACGACCCGGTCAACAAGCGGATGCTGTACTTCATCGCCGCGGGCGTGCTGCTGGCGATGGTGCTCCTGGTGCGGGCCCTGATGCGGTCCCGGTTCGGTGAGCTGCTCGTCGCCGTCCGCGACCAGGAGAACCGCGTCCGGTTCCTGGGGTACGACCCGGCGATCGTCAAGGTCGTCGCCTACGCGGTGGCCGCCGCGTTCGCGGGCATCGGTGGGGCCCTGTTCGTGCCGATCGTGGGGATCATCTCCCCGGCGGACGTCGGGGTGGTGCCCTCGATCGGGTTCCTGGTCGGTGTCGCGATCGGCGGCAGGGCGACCCTGCTGGGCCCGGTCCTCGGTGCGATCGGTGTGGCATGGGCCCAGACCACCCTCTCGGAGTCGTTCCCGTCGGCCTGGACCTACGCCCAGGGCGCCCTGTTCATCGTGGTGGTCGCGTTCCTGCCGGGGGGCATCGCCTCCCTGGGGCACCTGTGGCGCAGGCGCCGCGGCCGCCCCGACGCCCACCAGACCGCCAGCCCCGCACCGCAGGTGGGGCTCGACCCCGGGGCCACCGGTGCGGTGGTCGACCCACGCCCCACGGGTCCGCGGGACCCGGCGACCGTCGGGAGGACCTCATGAGCACCCAGGCCGACGAGCCGCGCACCGAGGGGGACCCGCAGGTCCCGGTGCAGGTCGGGGAGGTGGTCGACCCCAGGTTCCGGCACGACTACCTCCAGGTCCGTGACCTGCGGGTGGTGTTCGACGGGTTCGTGGCGGTGGACGGGGTGGACCTCACCGTCACCCAGGGGGACCTGCGGTTCCTCATCGGCCCCAACGGTGCGGGGAAGACCACGATCGTCGACGCGATCACCGGTCTGGCCCCGGCCCAGGGGTCGGTCCAGTTCGGTGGTGTCGAGCTCGTCGGCAAGGCGTCCCACCGGGTGGCGCGTGCGGGGGTGGGGCGCACGTTCCAGACCGCGAGCGTGTTCGACGGGCTGACCGTGCTGCAGAACCTCGACATCGCCGCGGGGGCCGCCCGCCGGGCCCGAACCCTCGTCCGGCCCCGGCGTGAGGTGCCTCCGCAGGTCGAGCAGGCCCTGGACACCATCGGCCTGGGTCACCTGCGGGAGCGGCCCGCCGGCGAGCTCGCCCACGGGCAGAAGCAGTGGCTGGAGATCGGCATGCTGCTGGTGCAGGACGCCCGTCTGCTGCTCCTGGACGAGCCGGTCGCGGGCATGAGCCACGACGAGCGCAACGAGACCGGGCGCCTGCTGCAACGCATCGGCGCCGAGCGGACCGTGGTCGTGGTCGAGCACGACATGGACTTCCTGAGGAGCTTCGCCGCGTCGGTGACGGTGCTCCACCAGGGCCGGGTCCTCAGCGAGGGGACCGTGGCCGAGGTCCAGAAGGACCCGCAGGTCATCGAGGTGTACCTGGGGTCGGCAGGTGGGAACCGCGGCACCACGCCGCGACGTGACACGACGGAGGTGCCGTGATGCTCCAGGTCAGCGGTCTGCATGCCGGGTACGGGCGCACCGCCGTCGTCCACGGCCTGGACCTCGAGGTCCCCGACGGGGGCGTCGTGGCGGTCATGGGCCACAACGGTGCCGGCAAGACGACCCTGCTGCGTGCGGTCATGGGGTTGATCAAGGTGAAGGTGGGGGCGGTCCACCTGGACGGCCACGACCTGACGGCCGCCCCACCCCACCGGCGGGTGCGCAAGGGGTTGGCGTACGTGCCCCAGGGTCAGCAGGCCTTCGGTCAGCTGACCGCCAGGGAGAACCTCCAGCTCGTCGTGGACGCGTCCGGGCAGGGTGCGCGTCAACGCCATGACGAGGCGCTGGACCTGTTCCCCGCGCTGCGCGAGCTGCTGGGACGCAAGGCCGGGCTGCTGTCCGGTGGGCAACGTCAACAGCTGGCGATCGCCCGCGCCCTGGTCACGGGGCCGCGTCTGCTCATCCTGGACGAGCCCACCGAGGGCATCCAGCCGTCGGTCGTGGAGGAGATCGAGCAGGCGATCCTCACCCTGTCCCGTGACCGTGGCCTCGCGGTGCTGCTCGTGGAGCAGCACGTGGGGTTCGCGTTGGCAGCGGCCCAGCACTACTACGTGATGCGGTCCGGTCGGTTCAGCGACCAGGGTTCTGGTGGGCAGTCGCAGGAGGGGAGGGTCCGTGAAGCGATGGCGCTCTGAGGGGGGCGGGATACAGTTGACCGTCATGGGTACCGGCACGATCGACGCGCCGCCCGGGCCGGGGGGCCACGAGCCGGACGGCGCCGCACCAGCGTCGTTGCGCGACGTCGTCTACCGGCGTCTGCGTGACGAGATCCTCAACGGGCGGATCTCCCCGCGCGAACGGCTGACCGAGCCGAAGCTCGGCAAGGCGTTCGAGGTGTCGCGCACGCCGGTGCGTGAGGCCCTCGCCCGGTTGCTGTCCGACGGGCTCATCGAACGCACCGACTTCGGGTACGCGGTCGTGGTGCCCAGCCTCGAGGGCCTGCGCGACCTGTACGAGCTGCGCATCACCCTGGAGCTGCGGGGCATCGCGCGCGCGATCGAGAACCCCCAGATCCGTCACGACGAGGCCGTGCTGCGTGCCGAGCTGGACAGCTGGTACCTGCTGCGCGCCGAACCCCCGGTGCCGGACCCGTCGTTCGTGCTCCTGGACGAGCGGTTCCACACGGCCCTGTCACGGTCGTCGGGCAACGACCAGATCACCGAGGCCCTGGTGGCGGTGAACCAGAAGATCAGGTCGGTGCGCATGCACGACTTCATGGAGGCCGAACGGATCACCTCGACCATCGACGAGCACATCGAGATCGTCGAGCTGGTGCTCGCCGGGCAGCTCCCCGCCGCCCTGACCGCCCTGCACAAGCACGTGGGGGAGTCCATCGAGGTCGTCATGGAACGCGCCACCAGCGCCCTCAGCAAGATGGCCCTCGCCGGCTGAGAGGGGAGCCCAGGTCCCCCGCGGGCCGTCGTTCCGGGGGGTAGATTCTCACCGCGCAACAGTGCGCCCAGGTCTGGGTCGGGTGAGTCGGGTGATCCTGCTGCGTGACGTCCAGTTCGCCTACGGGCCGCACCCGGTGTTGCGAGGTGTGGACCTGCAGGTCGAGGCCGGCGAGACGGTCGCGCTGCTCGGCCCGAGCGGTGCCGGGAAGTCCACCCTCCTCGGATGCATGGCGGGGTTGCGTGTGCCCGACTCGGGGACGGTGAGCCTGGACGGCCATGACCTGCGGGGGATGTCCCGGGACCAGCTCGCTGATCTGCGCCTGAGGACGTTCGGGTTCGTCCTGCAGGAAGGGGGCCTGCTCGACGAGCTGGACCTGCTGGAGAAACGTCGAGCTGCCGCTGCGCCTGGCTGACGTGCCGTTACGGGACCAGCGGCTGGACGTGATCGGCGCGTCGGCGTCGGCCCACCGTGCCATCGGTGCGGCTGTCGCAGGGGTGGGTGCCGCGGTCGGGTGCCTGGTCGCGCTGCTCGTGGCCGGTGTCGTCGCCCAGTCGTACCTGGCGATCGCCTCGGCCTACCGACTCGACCTCAGCACGGTGCTGGTCCTCACCACAGGGGCAGCGGCGGTCGTCACGATCACCACGCTGGCGGGTTGGGTCGACGGCGACCGGGGCTCCGGGTAGGCATTGCCGGGTCCCGTCACACACATCGCGTCAGAGAGGGCCAATCTACTCGAAAAACGCAGGAGAACGGGTGCTCCACATGCTACGGTGCCCGTATGACTCTCCTGCGCTTCTCGGTGCGCAACCACAGGAGCATCCGGGACGAGATCACCGTCGATCTCACCCGTCCGACGCTGCGGACCTTGCAGCCGAAGGACTGCGACTGGGGTGCGGTGACCTACCCGATCGTGGGGCTCTTCGGCCCCAATGCGACCGGCAAGTCCGCGGTGATGGATGCGCTGCGCTACACGTTCGCGGCGATCGAGCTGTCGGCGACGGTCTGGCAGGCCTCGGCGTCGATGCACCGTGCTCCGTTCGCGCTCGACGGCTCCGCGCGCACCTCTTCGAGCACGTACGAGCTCGACTTCGTGCACGAGGGGCGTCGCCACCTGTACGGGTTCGAGGTCGACCACGACGGGATCAAGCGCGAGTGGCTGCGCGACGTCCCTGGTTCGCGGTGGCGCACGCTGCTGAGCCGCGACCGTGAGACGGGCGCTCTGACCTTCCATCAGAGCCTGCGTGGACGGACCGAGGTGACCGGACGCGAACTCGTCCTCAGCCGTGCACTGCTGCTGCGCGACTCCCCGCTGCACCCACTTGCGCAGGCTCTCGTCGACGGCTTCGACTGCGTTCTGGTCAAGGACTCCCACCGCGAGGCGCGCCTGAAGGACATCGCGGACTCGCTGGCGGACGCGACCATCAGCTTCGCCGACCTCGAGGCGTTGCTGCAGGTCGCCGACATCGGCGTGGTGAAGGTCAGCATCGAGGAGACCAACATCCCCGAGAAGGTGCGCTGGGCGTTGCGGCGGCTCACTCGCGAACTGCGCAAGGAGGTCGCCGGCAGCGACGACGACACAGAGCCGGGGAACGGCGACGACGGCGAGGACCGGGGTGAGCTGGACGACGACCAGCTCGCGCAGGTCGTCCGGCATCTGGTCTTCACCCACCGCGGGACCGTCGAGGAGTGCCCCGAGTTCTCGATCCACGACGAGAGTGACGGGACGATCGCCTGGTTGGCTGTCGCGGTGCCGGCGCTGGAGGCGCTGCGCAGCGGAGGGCTGCTCCTCGTCGACGAGATCGATGCCAGCCTGCATCCCCACCTGCTCGAGGTCCTTCTGGGAGCATTCGCGGATCCTGCGGTCAACACACGGCAGGCACAGCTCGTCTTCACGAGTCACGAGTCCTACGTGCTCTCGCCCCTCAGCGGGGTGGAGCTGGAGCCTGAGCAGGTGTGGCTCACGGACAAGACCTACGAGGGCGTCACGGAGCTGACGAGCCTCGCCGACTTCCCGAAGCACCCTGATGCCAACGTGGCCAAGCGTTACCTGACGGGCCGGTACGGCGGCACCCCGAGGCTCTCACCGAGCACACTGGCCGCGTTGGTCGCCTCCGAGGAGCGTTGAGGGTTGACGACTCGCCCCGGCAAGACCTCGACCCGCAAGAGGCGTCCCACCAGGCAGCTGGCCAAGCGAATCCTCGTGGTGACCGAGGGGATGAAGACAGAACCGCAGTACGTCGAGCTCCTGAATGCCTTCCTGCGGAGCAAGGGGGCCACTGCGGTCGTCAAGCGGGTGGGGGTGGGGGGCGACCCGCTCAAGGTCGTGCGCAGGTGCATCGATCTGCGGGACCAGGCGAGAGGTGAGGAGCGTTTCGACGCCTGTGTCTGCCTGGTGGATGTCGACCAGCACGCGGCGTTGCCGGCTGCGTGTGAGCTCGCCGACCGTGAGTCGGTGCTCCTGCTGGTGTCGAACCTCAAGTTCGAGGTGTGGCTGCGATGGCATGCCGAGGCCAAGCGCTCCGGCCTGACCTCCTCGCAGCTGGATCGCCTCACCCAGAAGCTCGGGCTGATCAAGAACAAGAGGCTCCCGCCAACCTTCCCGATTCACCAGGTCCACACTGCATGCCAGATCGCGCGCCAAGCAGACCCCGGGCTGCGGGCAGGGAGGGTGGGACCGGACCCGTCGTCGGCCATGCCGGTCCTGGTGGACCTCTTGCTCGGACGATGAGCAGAAGGGGCTGCTGCACGAACAGGTGATTCAGCCGACCGTCGGAGGAGACCATGCACCGCAGGGCCTCGGTTGGTCCGCGTTGACCGGGTCGGTGCTGCGGGCCCTGCGGGCCGTCCGCGTGGCTCTGCTTGCCCTGGCGGCATTCGCGCTCCTCGGCGCGGTGATCCTTCCCCCGCGCCCGGCAGGCTGGCAGCCGCTCCAGGGCGCCGACCCCGTCGCTGCGCCCGCAGGGGCGGTGGTCAGAACCTGAACGGGATGGGGATGCCACCGCAGCAGCACACGCCCTGGACGTTCGCGCCGTCGGCCATGAGCAGCTGCGCCGCGTGGTAGCAGGCGAGGAACTGGGCGGTCGTGGGGAGGGCCCCGCCGAGGACGCCACGCCTGCGCACGGCCCGACGCACCGCCCCCGAGCAGGACAACCCGCCGTGGGCGACGGAGTGCGCGCAGCGCCACCCCTTCCGCGGCGACACGTGCACCTGGTACCAGCGGACCATCGCGTCGACCACGCTCGCAGCAGGACTCATCTGCCGAACGTACGTTGAAACGCCCCGCCCTGCTCGTCGACTAGTTCTCCGAGAGGCGGGCCTGGAGCGCGTCTTCGAGCGCCTCGGCGATGTCGTTCCTCGGGGAAGTCGGAGAGAGTTCGCCTGAGCTCTCCCGTTCGAACGCCCCCTGTGTAGGACTCGTCACGTGGTAAACGCCTGCCTGGGCGTCTTCGGTGAGGGCTAGGACGTAAGGCGTACCCTCACGCAGCGGGGGTACGTCGCGCATCCGGTAGCTCGTGCCGTCAATTTCTCCACCCAGCTCGACGACCGTCACGGTCTGCCCCTCCGCGACGGTTCCCCCCAGAACTCGGGTCACCTCCAGGTCGTAGTACGTCACGACGATCTGGGAAGGGCTGTGATCCGTTGTGGTCACGTCACCGGCCAACGGATTGCTGACGGGGTCGTCGCCTTCGAAGGCTGTAGGGTCGAGCGCAGTGTCCCAGTAGGCCGATCGGTGGCTGACCACACGACCCTCGACGACGTGGTCTGCGGCATCGAGAAGATCGGTGGGCGTGGCGTACTCGACGGCGAGCCCCTCGATGTACACGACATCTCCAGTACTGACGCACCCGATTATCAGGGGGGCGATAAGAGCGGGTAGAACTAAAGCCTTTAGTCTATAGGTCCTGGTCATGGCGGCAGGCTCCGATTCAGTAGATCGAGCGAACGCAACTCTTGTCAAAAGCCCTCGGCGTCGGGTAAGGCGAGGCCCACGTGGCGGGCTGGTACGTCATGACTGAAGCGGATCTCGTATCCGGATTGTCGCGAAGGGAGAGGGCGTGGCCAAGTTCATGCACCATAGTCCATCTCGCCCGTTGTTCCACCGACGCGGTGCGGCGGGGCATGTTGATGATCTGGTCGGCGTTGATCGTGATCACAAATGATCGATTGGATCTGGTTCCGCTTGGTTCGTACAGGCCTAGCCAGTTGTTCGGGAGCTTCCCCAGTGTGGTGCGCCTCTGAGGAGTAGTGGAAGTCGTAGTGCTTATGCTCACACCGGTAGACTTTGAATCGTAATACGTGTCGTTCCAGGCTTTGACCCCGTTATTGAGGAATCCGCGCCAGACGGTGTCCATGCTCCCGACGATCTTGTGGCTGAACTTGACGGAGCCGACGCCGCCAGAGTAGTAGCAGGCGGAATTTGCTGTCGCGCTTGGGGCAGTGGCTCCGTTCAGCGCAACAACTATGGCGAGGGTTGTTGCGTGAGGGCTTCGCAGGGGCGAGCCCTAGCGACCCCAACTCCGCACTTGTGTGCCCTGCGGGCGTCTGCGTTCCTTCACGGTCGGCGCACCGGCCCTTCTTTGATCATTGTTCTGCTGACCTTATCCATTGAGAGGGGTCGGCAAACCGTCCCGTGGGTGGTTGAGGTCAGGGTCCATGGATGGTAGAGGGGAGTGGCTGTGCAGGCGGTGGCACAGTTCGGAGCACAGGCTGGTTTGGCTCCGGCTCGGATGTCGAGTCGAGGCCACCCTGGCGAACCCGATGTGTGTGGTGAGGAAGGTCTGGCTCGCGATTCTTCGGGCGGATCGGCGGCTGCCCTGCTCGGGCGCCGGAAGGCCATCAGCGGCACGCCGGAGGGAACCCGGCCCCGGTCCAGCCCGAGGTCAGGCGCCCGGTGCCGTCCAGCGCTGGGCGTCGTTGTCCAGGCAGTCCCAGATCTGCAGGTGCTGACGGTTCGTGGCCCGCCCGTCGGGGTTGTCCAGGCACCTGCCGGACGCGGGGTTGAGGTAGGAGTCCCCTGAGCGCACCCACGTCTGGTTGGGCTGGCCCGGGTTGCAGTCCCAGATCTGCACGTTCGAGCCGTTCGCGGTGCGTCGCTCGGTGACGTCCAGGCACTTGCCCAGTGCGCTCAGCGTCCCGTCGGTGCCGAACGTCCAGTGCTGGGCCGCGGTGCCGTTGCAGTCGTACAGCTGCACGGGCGTGCCGCTGGCGTCGTCGCCCCCGCGCACGTCCAGGCACTTGCCGGCCGCAGCCGACCGCACCGGCCCTGCGGTCGGTCGGTCACCGGCGGCGCCGTCACCGACGGCCCCGTCCCCGGCGCCGGTCCCACCGCCCGTTCCCTGCTCCGACCCGAAGGGCGTCAGGTGGATGCGGGCGCTACGCGGGTTGCCGTCGTGCACCAGCGACTCGAAGGCACCGACGTCGTCGAACGCGAACGCGTAGGCCCGCCCGTCGACCATCGCCTCGTGGACCGCGCGGCCGTACACGTTCGGCGGGGTGCCACGGTAGAACTGCCGGGCGTCCAGGACCGGTTCGGTGGTGCTGGTCCCGAGGGTCCCGCGGAACAGCGCGGCGCACAACGTGCGGGCGATCGGGCCGACCGCCTGGTCGTTGGGTGCGTGCAGGGCCCCGTCGCAACCCCACACGTCCGCCGACGACGGGCGCTCGAACGAGGCGACCTCACGGCCGGACGCGTCCGTCAGGCGCAGCGTGGTCCCCGACGTGCGGCCGGTGTACCGGATCTCGGGCCGGTCGCCGAACGGCTGCACCGTCAGGTCACGGTCACGGTAGGCGTCCCAGGCCGAGGCGATGTACTGGTCGAGGAACGTGCGGCTCATCAGGCCCGCGCTCGCGGCCTTGCCGGGTGCCAGGACACGCAGGACGGTCCCGTCGTCACGGGTGATGACGCTGTCCGCCCACTCCGGGTCGGCGGCGACGGCGTCGATGACCTGCTGACGCCCTCCGGGGACCACCTCACCGGTGGTGCGCGTCGCGCCCAGGGCCCCGGTGACGCTGACGGAGTGGGGGACGCCGAACATGTCGACCTGCGAGCTGTTCAACCAGAGCCCGGCGTCGTTGTACGTGAGCTCGCTCCAGTCGAAGAGGATGTCGCGCGTCGGGTCGTCGGCCGCCCACGGTGCGGGCTGCACCAGCCCGTCGGGGGTCAGGGAGAAGGGGAGGGACTCCCCGAACGAGAAGTAGACGCGCCCGGAGAACCCGCGGGGCACCTGGACGGTGACCTCCTCGCCGTCGGCCGGCCCGGTCAGGGCGCTGTCCGGCGCGGGGGAGGGCGGGTTGGACCCGGCGGGCCACGGGTGGAACGTCCCCTGGGCGTCGACCCAGCCCAGGCGTCCGCTCGACAGGTCCGTACCGAGCACGTGGACGACCACCTGCTCGTCGCGCCCGGAGTCGTTGGTGAGGGTGATGGGCAGTCGGTCAGGCCCGGCGGCCGCGGCGGGTGCGGTGGCCCCCACGGCTCCGAGGGTTCCCACGAGCAGGGCGGTCAGCCACGTGCGGGGTAGGCGCAATCGTCTCTCCTCCGTGTTCCCGCGGGCGGTCGCCCACGGGGTGCGGGCCAGGGCCGCGGCCGGCGGACGACACGGGGTGCCGGGCCGGCGGCGACGCCGGGCGATCACCACAACCCTGACATATCGGGCAGCACGTGTCACCCGAACGGGTGAGCCGCGGCCGGGACGGGGCACGTCGCGCAGGGTCGTGGACCAGGGCTGCGTAACGCAGGGTTTACGCGCCCGGCCGGTCCGGGAAACACCTGGTCCATAGCGTGATCGCGACGGATACGGGCCTGTATACACCCCCGCATCCTCCGGTCGGCGGCACCCGCCAGGAGCCGACCGTCCACCGACACGTGGGGGAACGGTGTTCGACACCTTGCTGGTCGCCAACCGTGGCGAGATCGCCTGCCGCATCATCCGCACCGCCCGGCTGCTGGGCCTGAAGACCGTCGCGGTGCACTCCGACGCGGACGCCGCCGCACCGCACGTGCGCATGGCCGACGTGGCCGTGCGCCTGGGCCCCGCCCCCGCGACCGAGAGCTACCTGCGGGCCGACGCCGTGCTCGAGGCCGCCCTGTCGACCGGCGTGGGTGCCGTGCACCCCGGGTACGGGTTCCTCTCCGAGAGCGCCGCGTTCGCCTCGGCCGTGGAGGACGCCGGTCTGGCGTTCGTGGGCCCCACCCCCGAGCACCTGACCGTCTTCGGCGACAAGCACCGGGCGCGGGAGGCCGCACGTGCCGTCGGCGCGCCCCTGACCGCGGGCAGCGGCATGCTCCAGGGACCCGAGCACGCCCTCGCCGAGGCCGAGGTCGTCGGGTACCCCGTCATGCTCAAGGCCGTCGGCGGCGGGGGCGGCATCGGCATGCAGGCGTGCGCCGACCCCACCGAGCTGCTCGACGCCTACGCCCGGGTCGAGCGCACCGCCGCCGCGAGCTTCGCCAGCACCGGGCTGTTCCTCGAACGGTTCGTCCCCCGCGCCCGGCACGTGGAGGTCCAGGTCTTCGGCGACGGGCACGGCCGGGTCGTGACCCTCGGCGACCGGGACTGCTCCCTGCAGCGACGCAACCAGAAGGTCCTCGAGGAGGCCCCCGCCAGCGGCCTGCCCGACGCCGTGCGCCACGCGATGACCGCAGGGGCCCGGGACCTCGCCGCGTCCGTGCGGTACCGCTCGGCCGGGACCGTGGAGTACGTGTACGACGTCGACCGCCAGGAGGTCTCGTTCCTCGAGGTCAACACCCGGTTGCAGGTCGAGCACCCCGTCACCGAGGCGATCACCGGGGTGGACCTCGTCGAGTGGATGCTGCGCCTGGCCCAGGGCGACCCCACCATGACCACCACCCTCGCCGAGCTGCCCGACGACGGGCCCGCCCGGCGCGGCCACGCCGTCGAGGCCCGCGTCTACGCCGAGGACCCCCGCGCCGGGTACCGCCCCTGCGCCGGGCTCCTCACCGACGTCCAGCTGCCCGACGGGCCCGGGGTGCGGGTCGACGCGTGGGCCGAGACCGGTCAGGAGGTCACCTCCCACTACGACCCCATGATCGCCAAGGTGATCGTCCACCGCGAGGACCGCACCACGGCCCTGGACGCCCTCGGGGACGCACTCACCGCCACGAGGGTCACCGGGGTGCAGACCAACCTCCCCCAGCTGCGCGCCGCCCTGGGCGTGGACGACGTGCGCGCCGGCACCCACACCACCAGCACCCTCGCCCACGTCACCGACGACGAGCCGTACGTGGAGGTCCTGCGCCCCGGGGTGCAGACCACCGTCCAGGACTGGCCGGGCCGCCTGGGGCACTGGGACGTCGGCATCAGCCCCTCAGGGCCCATGGACGACCTGTCGTTCCGGCTCGGCAACCGGGCCCTGGGCAACCCCGAGGGCGCCCCGGGCCTGGAGTGCACCCTCACCGGACCGCGCCTGCGCTTCAGCCACCCCACCGTGGTGTGCGTGACCGGCGCACCGACCGTCGTCACCCTCGACGACGAACCCGTCGCCCAGTGGGAACCGGTCACCGTCCCCGCCGGCGGGGTCCTGGACGTCGCCGCCCCCCAGGACGTCGGCCTGCGCACCTACGTGCTCCTGCGCGGGGGCCTGGACGTCCCCACCTACCTCGGGTCGGCGTCCACGTTCTCCCTCGGCGGGTTCGGCGGGTACACCGGCAAGGAGCTCGTCACCGGTGACGTCCTGGTGCCCGCACCCGTCCCCGACGACGCCCCCGCACCCGCCCCGGTGCCGGTCACCTCCCGACCGGTCCTGGTGCACGACTGGGAGCTCGCCGTCCAGGAAGGCCCCCAACCGGCACCCACCTACTTCACCGACGAGGACATGCAGATGCTGTACTCGGCCCGGTGGCAGGTCCAGCCCCACGCCAACCGCACCGGCATCCGCCTCACCGGCCCCCGACCCCGGTGGGCCCGCGCCGACGGCGGCGAAGCCGGCCTGCACCCCTCCAACCTGCACGACAACCCCTACTCCGTGGGGGCCCTCAACGTCAGCGGCGACACCCCCATCCTCCTGGGCCCCGACGGACCCAGCCTCGGCGGGTTCGCCTGCCCGGTCACCGTCGTCTCCGGCCACCGATGGAAGCTCGGCCAGATCCGCCCCGGTGACACCGTCGGCCTGCGCCCCGTCCCCGAGGCGACCGCCACCGCGCTCCGCACCGACGACGCCCTGCGCGCCGCCCCCACCGTCCCCGACCACCTGCCCGCCGGCCCCGACGGCGACGACGGCGTCCTCGCCCGCATCCCCGAGGACCCCGCCAACCCGATCGGCCGCCCCCAGGTGCTCTACCTGCGCGGCGGGGACGACAACGTCCTGGTCGAGTACGGGCCCATGACCCTGGACCTCGGTCTGCGCATGCGCGTCCACGCCCTGGGCGAGGCCCTGCGCCGGTGGGCCGACCAGAGGGGCGACGGCGCCGTCATCGACCTCACCCCCGGGGTCCGCAGCCTCCACGTCCACCTCGACCCCGCCCGGCTCACCACCCGCGAGCTCGTCGACGCCCTGCTGGACCTGGAGGCGACCCTGCCCGCCACCACCGACCTGCAGGTCCCCAGCCGACGCATCCACCTGCCCCTGTCGTTCGACGACCCCGTCGTCACCGACGCCATCCAGCGGTACGCCGCCGGGGTCCGCGACGAGGCCCCCTGGCTGCCGTCCAACATCGAGTTCGTGCGCCGCGTCAACGGCCTGGACCACCCCGACGACGTCCGCCAGATCATGGTCGACGCCGAGTACCTCGTCCTCGGGCTCGGCGACGTGTACCTCGGCGCCCCCCTGGCCGTCCCCCTGGACCCCAGGCACCGGCTCATGACCACCAAGTACAACCCCGCCCGCACCTGGACCGCCGCCGACACCGTCGGCCTGGGAGGCGCCTACCTGTGCGTCTACGGCATGGACTCCCCGGGCGGGTACCAGCTCATGGGACGCACCGTGCCCATCTGGTCCGGGCACCGCCAGCACGGCGTCTTCGAACCCGGCACCCCGTGGCTCCTGCGGTTCTTCGACCGCATCGTCTGGCACCTGGTCACCCCCGCCGAGCTGGAGCAGATGCGCACCGCGTTCGCCGCCGGGCGCCTGGACCTCACCGTCGAGCACGGCACCTTCTCCTATGCCGAGCACCTGCAGGCCCTCGCCCCCCACGCCCAGGAGATCACCGAGCTCACCGCCCACCGCGCCGCGGCCTTCGCCACCGAACGCGCCGCCTGGGAGGCCGCCGGCGAGCTGTCCGCCACCGCCCACGCCGACCCCCCACCCCCGGCCGGCACCACCGTGGACGTCCCCGACGGCTGCATCCTGGTCGAGGCCCCCATGGTCGGGTCCGTGTGGCGGGTCGAGGTCGGCCCCGACGCCCACGTCCGGGCCGGGGACCAGGTCATCGCCCTGGAGGCGATGAAGCTCGAGCTGCCCGTCACCGCCCCCTGCGACGCCGCCGTCCGCGAGGTCCTCGTCGCCCCCGGCCAGCACGTCGCCCCCGGCACACCCCTGCTCGTCCTGGAACCCGTCACCGTCCTGGAAGGTGCCCGATGAGCGCCGTCGCCCGAGTCCGAGCCGCCTACCAGCGCATCGAGGACGTCGCCCGACCCGAGGTGTGGGTCACCCTGCGACCCGTCGACGACGCGCTCGCGGACGCCGCGGGGGTCGACGCGCGGGTCGCGGCGGGGGAGGACCTGCCGTTGGCGGGCCTGACGGTCGCGGTGAAGGACAACGTGGACGTCGCGGGCCTGCCCACCACGGCCGCGTGCCCGGGCTTCGCGACCCTGGCGCGGTCGACCGCCCCGGCGGTCGAGCGACTGGTGCGGGCCGGGGCGGTCGTGCTGGGCAAGACGAACCTCGACCAGTTCGCCACCGGCCTGGTGGGCACGCGCAGCCCGTACGGGGCGGTGCGGCACGCGACGGACCCCGAGCGGGTGTCCGGCGGGTCGAGCTCGGGCTCGGCCGTGGCGGTGGCCCTGGGCATCGCCGACATCGGCATCGGTACCGACACCGCCGGCTCCGGGCGGGTCCCGGCGGCCTTCCACGGCCTGGTGGGGCTCAAGACCACGGTGGGGCTGGTGCCCACCGTGGGTGTGGTGCCCGCCTGCCGGTCCTACGACGTGGTCACGACCCTCACCAGGGACCTGCCGACGGGGGTGGCGGCCACCCGGCTCATGGCGGGCCCGGCGGCCCGGCCCTGGCCTGGCGAGGTGCGCCACGCCCTGCCGGCACGGCCCACGGTCGGGGTGCCGCGCGCCGAGGACCTGACCCCCTTGTGCTCCGCCTACCGGGAGGCGTTCGCCCGGGCGGTCGACCAGCTCGCCGGTGCGGGCGCGGAGGTTCGTGAGGTGGACGTGTCGCCGCTGCTGCGGGCCGCGACCCTGCTGTACGACGGGGCCCTGGTCGCCGAACGTTACGAGGCCGTGGGTGCGTTCCTGTCCGGCGCGGGCCCCGGCACCGGGGTGGACCCGGTCGTGTCCAGGATCATCCTCGGGGGCCGGGGCACCGCCGCCCACCGCTACGTCGCCGACCGCGCCCGCCTGGCGGACTACCGGCGGCACGCGGACGAGGTCTTCACCGAGGTGGACGTCCTGGTGCTGCCCACCACTACCGAGCACCCCACCCTGGCCCAGGTCCGTGACCAGCCGGTGGCGGTGAACCGGCGCCTGGGCACCTACACGAACTTCGTGAACCTGCTGGACCTGGCCGGGGTCGCGGTTCCCGCCGGTGCGGCCGACGGGCTGCCGTTCGGGGTGACCGTCCTGGCCGACACGCACGCCGACCAGCTCGCGGTCGACCTCGCCGCCCGCATGCTAGCCGCCGCACCCGCCCCTGCCGCACCGGTGGCGCCCCCCGCCGGGACGACGGTGTCGGCCACGGCGGTCGGGGGCGTGGACGCCACGCACCTGGTCGACGGCGGGCACCGCCTGGTGGTCGTCGGCGCCCACCTGCGGGGTCAGCCGCTGAACGGGGAGCTCGAGCGGTGCGGGGCGCGGTTCGTGCGCGAGGTCCGCACCAGCGACGCCTACCGGTTGCTGGTGCTGGGCACCGAGCCGGTCAAACCGGGCCTGGTGCGTGCCGGCCCCGGGGAGGGGGCGCCGATCACCGGTGAGGAGTGGGTCGTGTCACCGGGGGCGCTGGGGGTGTTCCTCGCCGGGCTGCCCGCGCCGATGAGCCTGGGGGCCGTCGAGCTGGAGGACGGCACGTGGGTCACGGGCTTCGGGTGCTCGGCCGAGGCCGCCGCAGCTGGCAAGGACATCACCGAGCACGGGGGGTGGGTGGCCTACCTGGCGGCCACTACGTGACGTCGTCGGCGGGTGCGTCGGCCTCGGTGGGCTTGGCGGCCTCGATGCGGGTGAGCTCCTTCTCCAGGCGGTGGAGCTCGGCGGCGACGTTCTGCCGGGCGGGCTCCTCCCACGCGGCACCCAGGGGGCTGGTGAACAGGTGGGTGCGGGCCTCCAGGCGCCGCAGGATCGCGATGCGGGCCCGGACGAACTCCTCCACCGGCAGGTGGGCGTACTCGGCGCGGACGTCGGCCAGGTAGGCGCGGTACCGCTGCGGCTCGGAGGCGAGCATCGCCAGGTCCGCGTCGCACAGCACCGCGCAGTCGAAGTCGTCGGTGCCCGGGTTGTGGCGGGCGATCGCGATCACGAGCTCGGCGACGCGTTCCACCCCGTCGGACGGCACCCCGAGGGCGGTGAGCTCGGTGCGTGCGAGGTCGGCGCTGGCCTGCTCGTCCTCGCCCCCGCGGCGGGCGTACGAGGCGTGCTCCGCGGCGTCGAACACCGCACCGTGGTACCAGGCGGCCAGACGGACCAGGTCCGGTTCGTGGGTTTCCTCGGCGAGCTCGTCGACCCGGGCCAGCACGTCGGACAGGTGCCGCAGGTTGTGGTAGTGCCGACCGGGCTCGGACCATCGCTCCAGCAGGAGCCTGCCGACCTCCTCGACCTCGTCCGCGGGGGCCGTGGCCCCGGCCCCGACACAGGCCCGTGTGAAGGTCGACATCAACCACTGGGGTGCGTCGTGGACGCCCATCGCCTTGCCTCACCGTGTGGGGGAAAAGTCCCGCCATGGTACGCCGGGCGGGTCGGCCCGCGGCGCAGGTGACCCGCCCTGTGGATCGTTCGCCCGCCGACGGGTGACTCAGCGTGCGGGCAGCTCGACCCGGACCGTCGTCCCGCCGTCCTCGGTGCGCGCCAGGTGCACGACCCCGTGGTGGGCGGCGACCACCGCGGCCACGATCGCCATCCCCAGACCCGACCCGCCGGTGTCCCGCCCGCGTGCGGCGTCCACCCGGTAGAACCGTTCGAACACCCGGGAGGCGTGCCCGGGGTCGATGCCGGGGCCGTGGTCCACGACCTCCAGCACCACCGGCCCGTGGGGGTCCGGTCGACCGACCGCGATCTCGGCGGGGGTGCCCGCCGGGGTGTGGCGCGCGACGTTGCCCACCAGGTTCGCCAGCACCTGACGCAGACGGTCCTCGTCCCCGTCCACCAGCGCGCCCGCGGTGGAGCCGCCCAGGGGTGTCACGCGCACCTGCCGCGTGGGATCCAGGGCCCGCAGGTCGGCGGCGGCGTCGGCGGCCAGGACGGCGAGGTCCACCTCGCTGCGGCGCAGACCCCGACCCTCGTCCAGGCGGGCGAGCTGCAGCAGGTCGTCCACCAGCGACCCCATCCGGGTGGCGGAGTCCTCGATGCGTCGCAGGGTGTCGCCGACCTCCGGCCCGTCGGCGATCGCCCCCATCCGGTACAGCTCGCTGTACCCGCGGATCGTCGCCAGGGGGGTGCGAAGCTCGTGGGAGGCGTCGGCCACGAACCGCCGCATCCGCTGCTCCGAGGCGGTGCGGTCGGCGAACGCCTGCTCGATCTGGGCGAGCATGCTGTTGAGCGCCGCCGCCAGGTGCCCCACCTCGGTGGACGTGGGGGAGTCCGGGACCCGCCGGGCCAGGTCACCGGCGGCGATGTGGGCGGCCGTCGCCTCGATCTGCCGCAGGGGCCGCAACGCGCGCCGCACACCCCACCACCCCGCACCGGCGCCGACGGTCACCACCGCGACGGTGATCGCCAGCAGCGCCCGACGCATCTGGTCGGCCGTGGCGTCGGCGGCGGTCATGGGCAGCGCCACCGCGACCGAGCCGATGGTCGTGCCGTCCCAGTCGACCAGGGGCCGCACCAGCACCCGCCACCTGCCCGAGGTCACGGCGTCGTCGACGGTGAACGGGTCGCCGTCCAGCTCGTGGGCGCGCCCGGCGGTCAGCACCGGCAGGTCCGGCTCCGAGACGGTCGCGCTGGACACCGCCCAGCTGCGCACCGGGTCGCCCGACGCCGCCGACAGCCGCAGCGCGTACACCGTCGGCAGGCCCTGGTCGCCGACGTCGTACCCCAGGTTCCCCAGCTGCGCCTGACGCAGCAGCGCCGGCGTCACCTCGCTCAGCTGGGTGTCCAGCTGGTCCACCAACGACTGCCGCAGCAGCGTCAGGGCGGTGAAGCCGGTGACCGTCAGCCCCAGCAGCAGCAGCGCCGCGAACACGGCGGTGAGGCGGGTGCGCAGGGGCTGGCGGGCCACCCACGAGACCGCGTCGGCGCTCGAAGGCACCCCGTCACGTCCCCGGTGGGAGCCGCAGGACGTAGCCCACGCCCCGCTTGGTGTGGATCAGGGGGAGCGGGGGCGGGCCGTCGGTCCCGGGCCCGGCCCTGTCGATCTTGCGCCGCAGGTAGCTGATGTAGGACTCCACGATGTTGCCGTCCCCACCCCAGTCGTAGTCCCACACGTGGTCCAGGATCTGCGTCTTGGACAGCACCCGCCCCGCGTTGAGCATCAGGTACCGCAGCAGCGTGAACTCGGTGGGGGACAGGTCCACCACCCGGCCCCCGCGCCGCACCTCGTGGGAGTCCTCGTCCAGCTCCAGGTCCGCGTACCGCAGGACCGCGTCGTCCGCGTCGTCCCGCGTGGCGCCCGTCCGCCGCAGGACCGCCCGGATCCGGGCCACGACCTCCTCGAGGCTGAACGGCTTGGTGACGTAGTCGTCCCCACCGACCGTCAGCCCGGTGATCTTGTCGGTGGTGTCGTCACGGGCCGTGAGGAACACCACGGGCACGTGCTGGCCACGCTCGCGCATGCGCCGGGTGACGGCGAACCCGTCCATGTCCGGGAGCATCACGTCCAGCACCACCAGGTGGGGGTCGGTGTCACGCACCAGCTCCAGGGCCGAGGTCCCGTCCGCGGCGGCGTGCACCTCGAACCCGGCGAACCGCAGCGACGTGGTCAGCAGCTCACGGATGGTCGGCTCGTCGTCCACGACGACCAGCCGCGCCTCCGGGGTGCCCTGGGTGACCACACCACCAGTGTGGCCCCCGAACCTGGGAGCCGCCTGGACGTGACCTGGGCGCCGGTACCGGGTGGCCGCGAACGGGCCGGGGCGGTGCGCTGCGCACCTGCCCCGACCCGTCCCCCGTCGGGTCAGTCCTGCGGGGTGACCGGCGTGGCCTCGACCTGCAGCGGGGGCTGGCTCCCGGCCTTGAGGGCGGCCAGGCGCGCCTCGACCTCGAGCTCGGCGCCCGCAGCCTCCAGGTCGGCGAACTGCTGCTCCAGCGACGACGCGGCGATCTCGGCCTGCCCCATCGCCAGGGCCTCCTCGCGGCGCACCCGCTCCTCGAACCGCGACAGCTCGCTGGTCGGGTCCAGCACGTTGATCGAGCTGATCGCACCCTGCACCTGCTGCTGGGCCTGGGCGGCCTTCTGCCGGGCCACCAGGGTGTCGCGGCGCTGCTTGAGCTGGACCAGCCGGTCCTTCATCTGCGCCAGGCCCGTCTTGAGCTTCTCGACGGTCTCGCGCTGCGAGGCGATCAGCGGCTCGGACTGCCTCACCTCGGTCTCGGCCGCGATCTGCTTCTGCAGCGCGATCTTGGCGAGCTGGTCGAACCGGTCCGCGTTCGCGCCGTCACCCTGCTGGCGGTACTGGTCGGCGCGCGTGGACGCCGCCAGGGCCTTGCCACCCCACTCACGGGCCGCGGCCACGTCCTCGTTGTGGTCCTGCTCGGCCAGGCGCAGGTTCCCGATCGTCTGGGCGACGGCCTGCTCGGCCTCGGCGATGCTCGACGTGTAGTCACGGACCAGCTGGTCCAGCATCTTCTTCGGGTCCTCGGCGTTGTCGATCAGCGCGTGGATGTTGGCCCGCGCGAGCTGACCGATGCGCCCGATGATGCTCTGCTTCGCCGTCATGTGATGCCCTTCGCTGTGTCGTGTGTCGCTGTGTCGCTGGTGCGGACCTGACGGCCCGCACCCTGGTCCTCGTGGTGCGTGGGCTCAGAACCGACCACCGCGGCCACCACGGCCGCCGCCGCTGCGTCCGCCACCGCTGCGTCCGCCACCGCTGCGTCCCCCGCCGCTGAAGCCGCCACCCCGGCCGCCCCTGGTCCCACCGCCGAAGCTCCCGCCGAAGCCGCTCCCACCGCCTCGGCGCGTCCCGCCGCCGATCCCGCCACCGAAGCCGCCGGACCCCCCGTACCCGCCCCGGTGCGACCCCCCGCCGCGCAGCATCGAG
>NZ_AXCZ01000167.1 GCF_000767165.1 Cellulomonas bogoriensis 69B4 = DSM 16987 | reverse complement strand
CGGCGCCGACGAGCGCGAGGTGCTGACCAGCACGGTCGCGGCCCTGACCGCCGCGACCGGGGACGGGGCCGGGACCATGGACGTGCACCTGGCGCTCGAGGCGCCCGAGGTGCTCGCCACCGTGCGCACGGCCCTGACCGCCGGACGCAGGTTGCGCCTGCGGTACGTCAACGCCTCGGACGTGACCAGCGAGCGCGAGGTCGACCCGTGGCAGGTGCTCACGGGCGACGACCACGCGTACCTGCAGGCGTGGTGCCGGACCGCGCGGGCCGAGCGGCTGTTCCGGCTGGACCGTGTGCTCCAGGTCGAGGTGCTCCGGGAGCCGGTGACGACCAGCGCGGCCGGGGCGCCCGGGAGGTACCGGCCGTCGGCGGAGTCCTCGACGGTCGAGCTGGTGCTCGGGGGCGGGGCCAGGTGGGTCGCCGAGGAGCTGCCGGTCGAGCAGGTGCGGGACCTGGAGCGGGGGCGGTTCGCGGTCACGCTGCGCTGGTCCTCGGGCGTGTGGTTGCAGCAGCTTCTGCTGCTCCTCGCCCCCCACGTGGTCGACCTGGTCCCGCCGGCGCCGGCACGGGAGGCCGCGTCGGCCGCGGCCAGGGCCCTGGAGGCGTACGCCCGGCCCGTGGGGCCGGGCGAGGACGTCCCCGGTTAGGGTGGTCCGGTGCTCTGGTTCCTGCTCTGGACGTTCCTCGTCCTCGGTGCGTTGGCCGTGCTGGCGTGGGCCGGCCTGACGGTCTACCGCTCGGCGCGCGACCTGCTCGAGGAGCTCGGCAGGGCGTCCGCGGTCGCGGGCGAGGTGTCGGCACGTCTGGAAGAGCTGACGGCCGCCGCCGAGGCCCTGCACCCGGTGCGGCCGGTGGACCTGCGCGACCCGGCACCGGCAAGGGCGAGGCGCGCCGAGGCCAGGGTGCTGCAGGCACGTCGACGGGCCGCCCGCGCCGAACGGCATGAGGCCACGTACCGGCGGTGGCGGTCGTTCTCGCGCTGACGAGGGTTAGCATGGCCGTGCCGTCCAGACGACCCGAAGGGGACCGATGCCAGCCAACATGAGGGGCTGGGAGCTCATCATCATCCTTGTCCTGATCCTGCTGCTGTTCGGGGCCCGTCGGCTTCCGGACCTGGCGCGCAGCGTGGGTCGTTCGATGAAGATCTTCCGTGCGGAGGTCAAGGACCTCCGCACCGACGAGCCCGCACCCCAGGACTCGACACCGTCCGACGACCCGTCGACGGACGCGGCGACCACCGCGGCGCCGTCCGCCGGGGAGGAGCGACGGCCCACCGACGACGGTGACCCCGCGCGCTGACACGACCCGTGGTCGCCGGCCGCGGGGCCGCGGCGGGGCGCAGATGCCGTTGCGCGACCACCTGCGCGAGCTCAGGCGGCGGGTGGTGCTGGCGGCCGCGGGTCTGGTCGTGGGCGCCGTGGCCGGGTGGTTCGTCTTCGACCACCTGTACGCGGCGGTCCAAGCCCCGGTGGTGGCCTTCGGGCGCACCCACGACCAGCTCGTCGCCCTGAACTTCGACGGGATCGCGGCCCCGTTGGACATGCGGATCAAGATGTCGCTGTTCGTCGGGGTGATCGTGTCCAGCCCGTGGTGGATCTACCAGCTGTGGGCCTTCGTCACACCCGGGCTGACCCGTAGGGAGCGGTGGTACACGGTCGGGTTCGTGGCGGCCGCGGTGCCGCTGTTCCTGACGGGGGCCGGCCTGGCGTGGTGGGTGCTGCCGCAGGCCGTGGCCATCCTGGCCGGGTTCACCCCGGCGGAGTCGGTGAACCTCATCGGCGCGCAGGGCTACGTGAGCTTCGTCATGCGGATGGTCCTGGCGTTCGGGCTGGCGTTCCTGCTTCCCGTGCTGATGGTGGGGATGAACGTGGCCGGGGTCGTCCGGGGCCGGACGTGGTTGGTGGGGTGGCGGTGGGCCGTCATGATCGCCTTCGTGTTCGCGGCCATGGCGACGCCCACGGGCGACGCGATCACCATGTTCGCCCTGGCGATACCGATCTGCCTGCTGTACTTCAGCGCCGTGGGGATCTGCCTGCTGGTCGATCGGCGTCGTGCCCACGACCCGCACGAGGAGTCCGCGGACGCCCACGAGCGCCTCGGCTGATGGGGCTCCGGCTCGCGGTGCTCGTGAACCCGACCTCCGGCTCGGGGCGGGGCGCCCGGCAGGGGGCGCGCACGGTGGACCTGCTGCGTCGCCGCGGTCACCTGGTGCGGACCGTGTCTGCTCCGGACCGGGTCGGCGCCGGGCTCCGCGCCGCCGAGGTCGTCGCCGACGGTGTGGATGCCCTGGTCGTCGTCGGTGGGGACGGGACGGTCGGGCTGGGTGTGGGGGCTGTGGCCGGGACAGCGGTGCCGCTGGGGGTGGTCGCGGCGGGCAGCGGCAACGACGTGGCCCGGTCCCTCGGCCTCCCGAGGCACGACCCCGTCCGGGCGGTCAGGCACCTGGAGTCGGCGTTCGCAGCCGGCGGTCGGCTGGTGGACGCCATGACCGTCGCCGCCGCGGACGGTAGTGGTGAACGCTGGTGCATGGGGGTGGTGTCCGCAGGCGTGGACGCGGCGGTCAACGCCCGCGCCAACGCCTCGTCGTGGCCGCGGGGGCGTGCACGGTACGTCCGCGCGCTGGCGGCCGAGCTGCCGGGCTTCAGGCCCTACGGCTACCGCCTGAGGCTCGACGACGGCACGTGGGAGCCGCCCGCCACCCTCGTCGCCGTCGCGAACACCACGAGCATCGGTGGGGGTATGCGGATCGCGCCGGACGCCTGTGCCGACGACGGCCTCCTGGACGTCGTGGTGGCCGGCCCCCTGAGCCGTACCGCGCTGCTGAGGATCTTCCCGTCGGTGTACCGCGGCGCCCACGTGCACCACCCCGTGTGCGAGGTCCGGCGCAGCCGGACGGTGCTGCTGGAGCCTGCGCCCTCCGAGGGGCTTCGGCACCCGCCCACGGCGTTCGCGGACGGGGAACCGGTGGGCCAGGTGCCGCTGCTCGTCCGGGTGCGCCCCGGCGCGCTGACCTTGCTCGCGTGAGCCGGGGCGGCTGTGCCTAGGCTGGCCCCCATGCCCTCCCCGTCCGAACGCTACGCGGCCGCCCGACGTCGGACCGCCGAGCAGCGGACCGAGCTGGCCGGCTTCGCCGCAGGTCTCGACTTCGAGCTCGACGACTTCCAGCGCCAGGGGTGCAGGGCGTTGGAAGGGGGTCGCGGGGTGCTCGTGGCGGCGCCGACCGGGGCGGGCAAGACGGTGGTCGGCGAGTTCGCCGTGCACCTGGCGACCGCCCAGGGTCGTAAGGCGTTCTACACCACCCCGATCAAGGCCCTCAGCAACCAGAAGTACGCCGACCTGGTCCGCAGGTACGGTGCGGAGCACGTGGGGCTGCTGACCGGCGACACGACGGTCAACGGTGAGGCGCCCGTGGTCGTGATGACCACCGAGGTGCTGCGGAACATGCTGTACGCCGGCTCACCCACCCTGGACGGGCTCGGGTTCGTGGTCATGGACGAGGTCCACTACCTCGCCGACCGCTTCCGTGGCCCGGTCTGGGAAGAGGTCATCATCCACCTTCCCGACGACGTGCAGCTGGTGTCGTTGTCGGCGACGGTGTCCAACGCCGAGGAGTTCGGGGACTGGCTCACGATGGTGCGGGGCGACACCGCCGTCGTGGTCAGCGAGGTCCGGCCGGTGCCGTTGTGGCAGCACGTGATGACCCGTGACGACCTGTTCGACCTGTACGCCCAGCACGTGGACCCCACCGACCCGGGTGTGGACCCGCCCATCAACCCGGACCTCGCCGCCGCGCTGGCCCGAGAGGACCGCGCGTCCTCCCGGGCGGGGGACCGCGGCTACCGGGGGCGCGGTGCCCGACGTCCTCCCCGTGCGTCCCGCCGGACGGCCCCCCGGTTCGCGGTCGTGGACGTGCTGGACCGGGCGGCGCTCCTGCCGGCGATCTTCTTCGTGTTCTCCCGCGCCGGGTGCGACGCGGCCGTCGAGCAGTGCCTGGGTGCGGGCCTGCGCCTGACGACGCCCGAGCAGCAGGACCAGATCCGGGAGGTCGTCGAGCGGCGGTGCGCGAGCCTGCCCCCGCAGGACCTGGGCGTGCTGGGGTACTGGTCGTGGGTCCAGGGCCTGGAGCGGGGGATCGCCGCGCACCACGCCGGTCTGCTGCCGCTGTTCAAGGAGACCGTCGAGGACCTGTTCTCCCGCGGGTTGGTCAAGGTCGTCTTCGCGACCGAGACGTTGGCGCTCGGGATCAACATGCCGGCCAGGTCCGTCGTCCTGGACCGGCTCACCAAGTGGGACGGCTCAGGGCACGTGGAGCTCACCCCGGGGGAATACACCCAGCTCACCGGGCGTGCGGGGCGCCGGGGCATCGACGTCGAGGGGCACGCCGTGGTCGTCGACCACGGGGACATGGACCCGGTGGCCCTCGCGGGGCTCGCGTCGCGTCGCCTGTACCCCCTGCGCTCCAGCTTCCGCCCGACCTACAACATGGCGGTGAACCTGGTCGCGCAGGTCGGGCGCGAGCGCGCGCGCGAGGTCCTCGAGACGAGCTTCGCCCAGTTCCAGGCCGACCGTGCCGTGGTCGGTCTGGCGCGTCAGGCCCAGTCGCACGCCGAGGCCCTGGACGGGTACGAGAAGGCGATGGAGTGCCACCTCGGGGACTTCCGGGAGTACGCGGCGCTGCGACGTCGGCTGACGGAGCGGGAACGCAGCCTGTCACGGGAGGAGTCCCGGGCCCGGCACGCCGAGGCGCTGGCGAGCCTGCGGGGCCTGCGCGTGGGGGACGTCGTGGAGATCCCGTCCGGCCGCCGTGCCGGCTACGCGGTGGTGCTCGACCCCGGACGGGACGCGGGTCTGGACGGTCCACGTCCCACGGTCCTCACCGGTGAGCGGCAGGTCCGGACCCTGTCCGCGGCCGACCTCAGCGGCGGGGTGCGCAGGGTGACCACGGTGCGTGTCCCGCGCCAGTTCTCGCCGCGCAAGCCCGCCGCCAGGCGGGACCTGGCAGCGGCGATGCGGTCGGCGCTGGCCGAGCCGCCACGGTTGTCGCCCTCCCGTGGCGGCGGCCGGCGCCCCCGGGGTCAGGACGACACCGTGACGACTCTGCGCAGGCGGCTGCGGTCCCACCCGTGCCACGGCTGCTCCGAGCGGGAGGACCACGCCCGGTGGGCCGAGCGGTACCACCGGCTCAAGCGCGAGCACGACGCGCTGGTGCGCCGCATCGAGGGCCGGACGAGCTCGATCGCACGGGTCTTCGACCGCATCTGCGAGGTGCTGGTCGAGACCGGGTACCTGGAGCATGTGACCGACGAGGGTCGTGATCGTCTGGTCGTCACGCGTGCCGGGCAGGGCCTGCGACGCCTCTACGCCGAGTCCGACCTCCTGGTCGCCGAGTGTCTGCGCCGGGGGGTGTGGGACGGGTTGGACGCGGCCGGGCTGGCTGCGGCGGTCTCGTCCCTGGTGTACGAGGCGCGACGGGAGGACCCCGACCACACGCCGGCGGTGCCGGGGGGCCCGCAGGGGCGGCTCGCGGCCGCCCTGGACGAGCAGGTCCGGGTCTGGTCCCGGTTGGAGGACCTGGAGCAGTCGCGCGGTCTGCAGGCCACCCGGCGGGTGGACCTGGGGCTGGTGGTGCCTGTGCACCGCTGGGCGTCGGGCCGGGGACTGGGGGCGGTCCTGGAGGGGACGGACCTGGCTGCGGGGGACTTCGTGCGGTGGTGCAAGCAGGTGATCGACCTGCTGGACCAGGTGGCGCAGGCCGCGACCAGCCAGGGCACCAGGAGCACGGCCCGACGCGCCGTGGACCAGCTGCGGCGCGACGTGGTGGCGTACAGCTCGGTGTGACGCCCGCGTCGGTGGTGGTGACGTGCCTGGGTTAGGTTCGGCGGGTGCTCACCACCCTGTACCGCAATGCCGTGGTCCACTCCCCGTCGTCGCCGTTCGCCACCGCCGTCCTGGTCGCCGACGGCCAGGTCGCCTGGT
>NZ_AXCZ01000330.1 GCF_000767165.1 Cellulomonas bogoriensis 69B4 = DSM 16987 | reverse complement strand
ACCGTCCAGGACGGTGCCGACGTGGTGGTCGACGTGGACGGTGCGCTGATCACCCCGGCGTTCGTCGACGCGCACGTGCACCTGCTGGAGACGGGGCTCGCCCTGGAGGGCGTGGACCTGTCGGTGGAGGGCGGGGCCCGCGACCTGGCAGGTGCGTTGGCCCTGGTGGCGAGGGCCGCGGGTGCGTTGGGCGAGGGCGCGGTGCTGCTGGGCCACGGGTGGGACGAGACCCAATGGCCCGAGCGTCGGGCCCCGACTACCCGGGAGCTGGACGCGGCCGTCGGGGGGCGGCCCGCGTACCTGGCCCGCACCGACGTTCACAGTGCGGTGGTGTCCACCGCACTGGTGCGGGCCTCGGGTTGCGACCGCTACCCGGGGTGGTCCCCGCGGGGTGTGGTCACCGGTGAGGCCCACCACCGCGTCCGTGAGGTCGCCCGTGCGGTGACTCCTGCCAGGCGTGCCGCGCTGCACCGCTCGGCGCTCCGGGCCGCTGCCGGGGCCGGGATCGCGTCCGTCCACGAGCTCGCCGGGCCGTGGCTGGACTCCCCGGACGGGCTGCGGTCCGTCATGGAGATGACGGCCGCGCGCGACTGCGGCCTGCCCCTGGTGGTGGGGATGTGGGCGCAGGCGTGCCGGACCGTGGAGGACGCCCAGGACCTGCTCGCCTCGTTCCCGGGCCTGGCCGGGATCGGCGGGGACCTGACGGTCGACGGGTCGATCGGTTCCCGTACCGCGGCCCTGAACGCCCCCTACACCGACGCCCCGGGCACGGCCGGGGCCCTGCAGATGGAGGCCGGCGCGATCGCCGCGCACGTGGTGGCGGTGACGCGGGTGGGGACGCGGTCCGCGTTCCACGCGATCGGTGACCGGGCGGTGGACGAGCTGGTGCGAGGCTTGCGGCTCGCCGAGGACGAGCTGGGCCCCGGGGGCCTGCGGGGGGCGGGGCACCGCGTCGAGCACGCGGAGATGTCGACCTCCGGGACAGTCGGTGACCTCGCCGCGCTCGGGGTGACCGTCAGCGCCCAGCCGGCGTTCGACGTGGCCTGGGGCGGGCCCGACGGGATGTACGCGCGGCGCCTGGGGGACCGGTGGCGCCGGATGAACCCCTACGCGGAGCTGGCGGCGGCAGGTGTCCCGCTCGCCTTCGGGTCGGACTCGCCCGTGACGGCCTTCGACCCCTGGGCGGCGGTCCGGGGCGCGGTCGAGCACCGGGCCGTGCAGCAGCGGATCTCCGCGCGAGCGGCGTTCCGTGCCCACACCCGCGGTGGGTGGCGCGCGGCCGGCCTGG
>NZ_AXCZ01000142.1 GCF_000767165.1 Cellulomonas bogoriensis 69B4 = DSM 16987 | reverse complement strand
TGGGGTGATCGGGTGTCGGGGGGCGGGGGTTGTGGGCACAATGGCGGGCAGAGCATCGCGGCCCGCCTGCGCGGGCAGCGGGGCCGGCTACGAAGGGGGCCCATGTCCAGCACCGTGTCGTCCGTGCCGCGCCGACGGGGGGCGCAGCGGGCCAGCATCAGCGACGTGGCCAAGGCCGCCGGGGTGTCCCTGGGCACCGTCTCGAACGTCCTCAACCGCCCCGAACGCGTCGCGACCCCCACCCGGGACAAGGTCCTGGCCGCGATCGAGGCGCTGTCGTTCGTGCCGAACGGCTCAGCGCGACAGCTGCGTGCCGGCACGATCACGACCGTCGGCGCGATCGTGCCGGACATCGGCAACCCCTACTCCACCGAGCTGGCCCGCGGCATCGAGGACCGCCTCGCCACCGCTGACCGGACCCTCATGCTCGCCAGTTCGGACGAGGACCCCGCCCGGGAGGCCCGCCACCTGCGCCTGTTCGAGGAGCACGGGGTCCTGGGCGTGCTCGTCACGCCCGCGGGGCCCGACGTGGACCACCTGCTCCAGCTGCGCCGTCGAGGCACCGACGTCGTCCTTCTGGACCGCACCAGTCCCCACCCGGAGATCTCCTCGGTATCGGTCGACGACGTCGCCGGTGCGGCGATGGCGGTGACCCACCTGCTCGAGCAGGGGCACGACCGCGTCGCCATGATCAACGGAACCCCGGGGACCAGGCGGCGCGCCGACGGGCGGGCCGGGGCCCTGCGCGCACTGCGGGAGGCCGGGCTCGACCCGGCCACGGCCCTGGTCGAGGTCACGGTGCCCACCCTGGACGCCGACGGCGGGGTGACCGGCGCGTCTCAGCTGCTGGAAACGGGTGACCACCCCTCGGCGATCTTCTGCGTGAACGACCACACCGCACTCGGGGCGATGCGTGCGCTGCGGGCCCACGGCCTGCGCATCCCGCAGGACGTGGCGGTCGTCGGCTACGGTGACGCCGATGTCGCATCGATGCTGATGACGCCGCTGACGTCGGTCCGTCGACCGACCCGACGCATCGGCGAGATCGCCGCCGACCTCCTGCTGCGCAGCACCGACCCCGGCACCACCGAGGCCCAGCAGGTCGAGTTCACCCCTGAACTCGTCGTCCGCACGTCCAGCACACGTTGACAACGTTGTAAACGAAACGGTTCGATTCTCCTATGACCCTCAGCGCCACCGTCCTGATGCACCCCCGCTTCACCGTCGGGGCGGTGGACCGGCGACTGTTCGGTTCGTTCGTCGAACACCTGGGACGCGCGGTGTACACGGGTATCTACGAACCCACCCACACCACGGCCGACGAGCACGGGTTCCGCAAGGACGTCGCCGACCTCACCCGTGAGCTCGGTGTCAGCGTGGTGCGCTACCCGGGTGGGAACTTCGTCTCCAACTACGTGTGGGAGGACGGCGTCGGGCCCGTGGCCGACCGCAAGCCGTTCATCGACCTCGCCTGGCGCACCGTCGAGCCGAACACCGTCGGCACCGACGAGTTCCTGCAGTGGGCCGAGCGCGAGGGTGTCGAGCCCATGATGGCCGTGAACCTCGGCACCCGTGGTGTCGCAGCCGCCGCAGCGCTGGTCGAGTACTGCAACGGCGAGCCCGGGACCCGCTGGGCGGACATGCGCGTGGCCAACGGCCGCACCGAGCCCTACGGGGTGCGCCTGTGGTGCCTGGGCAACGAGATGGACGGCCCCTGGCAGGTCGGCGCGAAGGACGCCCTGGAGTACGGGCGCCTGGCCGCAGAGGCCGGCAAGGCCATGAAGCTCGTCGACCCCACCATCGAGCTGGTCGCGTGCGGGTCCTCCGGGATGGGGATGCCCACGTTCGGGGAGTGGGAGCGGACTGTCCTGGAGTGCACGTGGGACGTCGTCGACCACATCTCGGCGCACGCCTACTACGAGGAGCACGACGGCGACCGCGCCTCGTTCCTGGCCTCGGCGACGTCGATGGACCGGTTCATCCGCCGGGTCGTGGCCAGCGCCGACGCCGTCGCGGCCCGCAAGCGCTCCGACAAGCAGATCACCGTCTCGTTCGACGAGTGGAACGTCTGGTACATGACCGGCCGTGGTGGCGGCGCACCGACGTCCTCGGCTGCCGGCATCCAGCGCGACGCCCCCCGCATCATCGAGGACGTGTACTCGGCGCTGGACGCCGTCGTCGTCGGTGACCTGCTGGTCACCCTGCTCAACAACGCCGACCGGGTACCGCTGGCCTGCCTGGCCCAGCTCGTCAACGTGATCGCCCCGATCATGACCGAGCCCGGTGGGGAGTCCTGGCGCCAGCCCACCTTCCACCCGTTCGCCACCACCGCCGAGCTGGCCCGCGGCACCGCCCTGGACCTGCGGGTGGACGCACCCACGACCACCACCAAGGAGCACGGCGAGGTGCCGCTGGTCACCGCGGCCGCGACCGTCGACGAGCAGACCGGGGCGCTCGCGCTGTTCCTCACCAACCGCTCCCCCGAGCCGGTCGAGGTCACCTTGGACCACCTGGGCGCCCAGGTCACCCTCGAGGGCGCCAAGCGCATGGTCGCCGACCACGACCCGGCCGTCCACGGCCCCGAGCACGCCGCACAGGCGATCGCGAGCTGCTGGGGCGAGGTCGACACCGCCGACGTCCGCTCCGAGGGCAACCGCACGACCGTGACCCTGCCCGCCGAGTCCTGGACGGCGTGGAACGGCACCCTCCGCTGAGCTCAGCCGGACGGCGGGCCCGCCGGGTCGGGCTCGTCGCCGGCGGGGGTGACGAACCGCGCCTGGACCATCGTGATGACCGGCATCGAGTACCAGACCAGCAGGAACGTCAGCACCGACGCCACGAGCATCAGGACCCAGTCCGAGATGTAGCCCACGAGCCCGATGGTGACGACCAGCAGGGACAGGTGCGCCAGGGTCACCTTGAACCGGGCGCCCATGACGTGCGCCGCCAACCGGGCAGCGTCCCTCAGCCGGAACGAGAACAGGGACGTGATCACCATCATGTGCAGGCCCCACAGGGCCAGCATGACCGCGATGACCACCATCACCGCCCCGAACGCCGGGGGAACCCCCGCGGCGGCCAGGTTGGCGAGGTTCACCCCCAGCACGGTCAGGAGTGCCAGGAGCGGGACCCAGAACTTCAGGACGTCCACCACGTTCATGCGGTAGCCACGCCAGAACTCCCGGGCCGGTGACGGGGAACGCTCGCGCAGGAACGACCTCCAGGCGAACACCGCCGCCCCCACAGCCGGGCCGAACGGGACCAGCGACAACGCGAACAGCGGCAGGTTCGTCGCATCGGGCGCCAACGACAGCATCAGGACCGCACCCGGGAGGGCAGCGAGCACCACCAGCAGGTCGATGAGGACGAACCAGTACACGACCATCGCGGCGCGCATCAGCGGGAACTCGCTGATGTCCCGTGGCCGAGCTGCGCTCATGCGCCGCGGTACCCCGGGATGCGGGTGTCGTCGAGCCACGGCGGGGTCTCGTCCCGCACGGGACGGACCTCCACGAACGTCACCTCGTGACGCCCCAGCGTCAGGTCCAGCTCCACGCGTCCGTCCACGACGTCCAGGCTGCCACACCGCGTGCCCGGTCGGGACAGCTCGTGCAGCAGGTCCACCTCACGGGGCCGCGGCGACCGCGGCCGGCCCATGTGCTTCCACGCCGTCCAGGCGTTTCCCTCGTCCTCGTTGACCGTCAGGCGCACCCACGACGCCCGCGGCGTGGTCTCCCCTACCGGCGCGACGTGCTCGGCAGCGGCGTACGTCGGGCACGGCTCGCTGACCGGCAACGACAGCTGGACCCTGTGCTGGGACGGTGCGTCCACGTCCGCGACCACCGGCTGCCAGGCCAGGACGGTGACCCGGCCGTCGGGGTCGGCGCACACCAGGTGGTCCGGGCCGCTGGCCAGGACGTCGGCGCCCATGCGGGCCATGAACGCGTACAGGTGATAGGTGGGCTTGCGGACCTGACGGTGCCCCAGCAGCCCGAAGCCACCGTGGAACAGCGCCGTGGGGATGTTCTCCTCCTCGAAGACGTCGCTGAACGTCCAGTACGAGAACGAGTCCGCGTGCTGACCACCCTGCACCAGGACCGGGGCGAGGTAGGCGGCGTTGAACGCGGTGTCGTGCACCGGGTTGTCCGGCCGGTAGGAGGTGTTGAACTCGGTGATGTGGACGGGCAGCTCCTCCAGGCGGGTCCCCGCCAGGTGCTTGCGCGCGGCCGCGAACTGGTCGAGCAGGCTCTGCGGGTCCCACATGTCCTGGTAGACCCCGAACGGCACGTGCTGCGCGGGCTTGGTCGTGTAGGCGTGCCGGCTCACGAAGTCCACGGGCAGGTCACGCTCGGTGACGAAGCGTGCGAACGGCTCCCACCATTCGTCCGACCCGGGTGAGATGGCCGGTCCCCCGACCTGCAGGTCGGCGTCGACGGACTTCACGGCCTGGACGCTGACCTCGTACAGGCGGAAGTACTCCTGCTGGTCGGCGCCCTTCCAGAAGTGCACCAGGTTCGGCTCGTTCCACACCTCGATGGGCCACGTCCGCACCTCGTCCAACCCGTACCGGTCCACCAGGTGCGCGACGGTCGTGCGGACCAGGGTCTCCCACTCCCGGTACGAGCGGGGCGGGGTCACGTTGCCCTTCCACCAGAACACCGTCTGGTCGCCCGACGCCAGGGCGTCCGGCATGAACCCGAGCTCGACGAACGGCCGGAGACCCTTCGCGAGGTAGGAGTCGACGACCTGGTCGACATAGGTGTAGCTGTGCAGGGCCGAGCGCCGACCCTGGTGCTCGTACTCCCGGTACACACCCATGTCGTCGCTGAACAGACCGTGCCCGCGGATGTACCGGAACCCGATGTCCTGCTGGGTCAGGGCCAACGCGTCCTGGTAGTCCTGCCGCAGGGCCAGGTTCATGCGGCCCGTCCCGACGCACTCGCGCCAGGCCTGCGACATGGGACCCACAGGGGTGGATGGGACGACGACACGCACTGGGAGGTTCCTCTCCTCGTAGGTGGGGCCTGGGCCCGGCATGCGGCGAGCCGGCCCAGCCACGGAAGTGGCGCGGCTGGACCGGCTCGCGTGGGTGACTCAGTTGTTCTGCAGGAACCGCTGGTGCGCCTCGTTCACCACGTCGACGTAGGCGGTCATGTTCATGCCCTCGAGCTCGGCGACATACGCGTCCCAGGTGTCCAGGTCACGCTGGCCGAGGATGAACTGCAGGGTCGACTGCTGGACGAAGTCGTTCAGCGCGTTCTGGTAGAGCGAGGCCTGCTCACGCTCCATCTCGGACAGCGGGTACGGCGGGTCGATCGGCGCCTGCTGCTTGCCGGCCATGGCCTCCTGCCACTCGACCTCCTCCTCGTTCAGGTGGGAGAGGACGAGCTCGTGGGTGGAGCCCTGGGCCAGCAGGAACACGCCGTTGAAGAACCCGAAGTCGGCCTGCAGGTTCTGCGAGCCGTCAGGGTTCAGACCGACGAAGTCCACGTCCTCGGTGAGGGTGTAGCCGGTGTCGCCGGAACGCTCGAACGTCTCGCCCTCGACGCCCCACTTGGCGAACTCCAGGCCCTCGTCGGAGTAGTACAACCAGTCGATGAACTGCATCATCGCCACGAAGGTGTCCTGCTCGGCAGCCCTGGCAGAGATCATGATGCCGCTCTCCAGGCGGGTGCCGCCGATGATGTCACCGGCCGGCCCGGCGGGGACCAGGACCTTGCCGATCTCGTACTCACCCTCGCCGATGGCGGTGTCGAGGGTGTTGCGGTGGCCGATGAGCTCCTGGGCGTTGGTCGAGACCGCGTAGGAGTTCTCGTTCGAGAGCTTCTGCAGCGCCTGGTCGTCGTCCTGGGTGAAGCTCTCCGGGTCCATCAGGCCGTCCTCGACCAGGCCCGCGAAGTACTCGACGAGCTGGCGGTACTCGTCGGTGGCCCCGGTGTACAGGAACTCACCGGCGTCGTGGTCGAAGGTCACGCCCTGGCCGTAGCCCCACCCGGCTGCGGTGCCGAAGCTCGCGGCCGCGTAGTTCAGAAGGGCCTGGCCCTCCCACCGGTCCGAGAACGGGTACCCGTCGTGCTCGTCGGCGATCTCCTCGAACGCCTCGCGAACCTCGTCCCAGCTGGTGGGCTCGGCGACACCGAGGTCGTCCAGGACGTCGGTGCGCATCGCGAGCGTGTAGTCCGGCCGCACCTGCTCGAGCAGACCGGGCAGCAGGTAGTAGTGGCCGTCCTCCTGCCGCAGGGAGTCCAGCTCCTCCTGCAGGCCCCACCGTTCGACCTTGTCCTGGAAGTGCGGCATCAGGTCGACGTACTCACTCACGGGCAGGATCGCACCGGAGGCCACGAAGGGCGCCTCCTGGCCTCCGTAGGTGACCGGGATGAACGACGGGGCGTTACCCGCACCGATCAGCAGCGACCGGCGCTCGTCCCAGTCGCTGAGGGGGGCGACAGTGGGGTCGAGCTGGACGTTGTTGCGCTCGGCGAGCGACTGGAAGAACAGCCAGTCACGGTCCAGGGGGTAGTTCGGGTGGTCGCGGTACAGAAGGTCGAAGGTGACCTCCTCGGTGGCCACGAACGTGTCGCCGACGCCGTAGTCGTCCATGGCCCCGACCCGCTGGCCGTCGAGGTTCTCGACCGCATCGCCGTCGCCGTCGCCGTTGCCGCCGTCACCGGCGTCGCAGGCTGCCAGGCCTGTGACGAGCGCTCCCGCGGCGGCGAGGCCGATCACTCGCCTCGTTGTGCTCCTCATGAGATTCCCTTCGTGAACTTCGTCGGTCTTTCCGGGGGTGGATGAGTCACTGCTTGACGGCGCCGAGCATGATGCCCGACACGAAGTACTTCTGGATGAACGGGTAGAGGCAGATGATGGGAAGCACCGTGAGCACCATCGTCACGGCCTGGATGTTCGACGCGATCTGCGCCACGTTGTCCGCACCTGCCGCACCGCCGACGGACGTCGCGGTCGACGCACCGGCGATCATGTTCCGCAGGTAGACGGTGACGGGGTAGAGCTCGGCACGGTCCATGTAGAGGAACGCCTGGAACCACGAGTTCCAGAAGGTCACCGCATAGAACAGGATCATGGTCGCGATGACAGCCTTGCTGAGCGGCAGCACGATTCGGAAGAAAATCCCGTACGTGCTGAGCCCGTCGATCGCAGCCGCCTCTTCGAGCTCTTCCGGGAGGTTCTCGAAGAACGACTTCATCACCAGCAGGTTGAACACCGAGATCGCATTGGGGATGACGATCGCCCAGATGGTGTTGGTGAACCCGATCGCGTTGATGAGGACGTAGTTCGGGATCATGCCACCGTTGAAGAACATCGTGAAAAC
>NZ_AXCZ01000141.1 GCF_000767165.1 Cellulomonas bogoriensis 69B4 = DSM 16987 | reverse complement strand
CCTGCGCGCCGCCGCGCCGCCCTCGCCGCGGCCCCCCTGATCGCCGTCGCGCTCACCGCGTGCCAGCCCCAGGCCGCGACCCCCACCCGTGCCGACACCCCGGCCGCTGTCACGGCCGCCGACCACCCGATGACCGTGGAGAGCTGCGGCACGTCGGTGACGGTGCCCGAGCCGCCCGGCCGGATCGTCACCATCAAGTCCAGCGCCACCGAGATGGTGCTGGCACTCGGCGCCGGCGACCGGCTCGTCGGTGCCGCGTTCCTGGACGGGCCGGTCCCCGAGCACCTGGCCGACGCCGCCGCGGACCTGCCCGTCATGTCCGACCAGCTGCCCTCGGGCGAGGCCGTGCTGGAGGTCGAGCCCGACCTGGTGTACGCGGGCTGGGAGTCCAACCTGACGGCAGAGGGCGCGGGCGACCGCGGCACCCTGGCCTCGCTCGGGGTGGCGACCTTCGTGTCCCCCGCCGCCTGCAAGGAGCCCGCCCACCAGCCCGACCCCATGACCTTCGACCTGCTGTTCGAGGAGATCACCCAGGTGGGCGCCCTGCTGGGGACACCGGAGGAGGCCGCCGACCTGGTCGCCGAGCACCGGGACGCCCTGGCCGCGGTCGACCCCGACCCCCGCGGACTGACGGCCCTGTGGTACTCCTCAGGCACCGACATCCCCTACGTCGGAGCCGGGATCGGGACCCCCCAGATGGTGATGGACGCGGTGGGACTGACCAACGTCGCCGCGGACGTCCACGACACCTGGACCTCGTACGCGTGGGAGAACGTCGCGGACGCCGACCCTGACGTGATCGTCCTGGTGGACGCCGCGTGGAACACCGCAGAGAGCAAGCGCGAGATGCTCCGCGAGAACCCCGCCACGGCCAACCTGACCGCCGTGGTGGAGGAGCGGTACCTGGTCGTGCCGTTCCCGGCGACCGAGGCCGGGGTCCGCACCGTCCCCGCCACCGTCGAGCTCGCCTCCCGCCTGGCCGACCTCGAGCTGCCCGGGGCGACCACCGACGGGTCGACGGCCCAGGACCAGCCCTGACCGGCCCGCCCCCTGCGCGCACCCGCCGGGCGGCGGCACCCACCGCGCTGCTCGTCGCCGTCGCCGTCGCGCTCCTGCTCGCCTCGGTGACGGTCGCCGTCACGATCGGGCCCGCGCAGATCTCCGCGCTCGACGTGTGGCGGTCGGTGGCCCACCACCTGGCCGTCGCGGTGGGCGCAGGAGCCCCCGAACCCCCCCTGGGCGTCCTGCGGGACGGGATCGTGTGGGACCTGCGCGTCCCACGCGTCCTGACCGCCGCGGCCGTCGGGGCGGGCCTCGCCGTCGCCGGGACCGTCATGCAGGGCCTCATGCGCAACCCCCTGGCGGACCCGTACCTGCTCGGGCTCTCGTCCGGGGCGTCCCTGGGCGCCGTGGCGGTCCTGGTGCTCGGTGCGGCGGTCCTGCTGCCCGTCGCCGCGTTCGCCGGTGCCGTCGCGGCGCTCACCGCCACCCTCGCGCTCGCCGGGTCGTTGGGCACGCTCACCCCGGCCCGCACGATCCTCGCGGGTCTGGCCGTGGCCCAGCTGTGCGCGGCCGCGACGTCGTTCGTCATCTTCTGGTCGGCCACCGGGGACTCCTACCGGGAGATCCTCGCCTGGCTGATGGGCTCCCTGGCGGGTGCCGGGTGGCACTCCGTCGCGGTCGCAGGCGCGGGCACCCTCGTGCTGGGCACCTACCTGTGCACGCGCGGGGCCACGCTCGACGCGTTCGCGTTCGGTGACCGCGCCGCGGCAGCCCTGGGGATCGCCGTGGGCCGCACCAGGTGGGTGCTGCTGACCGTCGTGGCGCTCATGACCGGTGCGCTGGTCTCGGTGAGCGGGGCCATTGGGTTCGTCGGCCTGATCCTCCCCCACGCCGTCAGGCTGGTCGTCGGAGCCGGGCACCGGCGTCTGCTGCCCCTGGCCGCGCTCACCGGGGCGACGTTCCTGGTGTGGGCCGACACGGCCGCCCGCACCGTGTTCGACCCGCGTGAGCTGCCCGTAGGGGTCGTGACGGCGTTCCTCGGCGCCCCGGTGTTCGCACTGCTGCTGTGGCGGCGCCGCAGCGACCAGGCAGGTGCCGCATGAGCCTGCGGGTGGACGCGGTGAGCTGGCGGGTCGCCGGCCGGCTGGTGGTCGACGGCGTGGACTGCACCCCGCCCCGCGCCGCGCTCACCGGTCTGCTGGGTCCCAACGGGTCGGGCAAGTCCAGCCTGCTGCGCCTGGTCGCCGGGGTGCTCGACCCCGACGCCGGGCGCGTGGAGCTCGACGGCACGGACCTGGTCGCCACAAGTCGCCGCGAGCGCGCCCGGCAGGTGGCCCTGGTCGAGCAGGACACCGTGGTCGACGTGCCCCTCACCGGCCGCCAGGCGGTCACCGTGGGCCGCACCCCGCACACCCCCCGCTGGGGCGGGCTCACCACCAGGGACCACGACGTGGTCGACGCGGCCCTGGCCGAGGCCGGTGCCGGCCCGTTCGCCGACCGTGACCTGGGCACCCTGTCCGGTGGGGAGCGCCAACGGGTCCACCTGGCCCGGGCCCTGGCCCAGGAACCCCGGCTGCTGCTCCTCGACGAGCCGACGAACCACCTGGACGTGCACGCCCAGCTGGACCTGCTCGACGTGGTGCGCCGACTCACCGGTCGCGGGGTGACGGTGCTCGCCGCCCTGCACGACCTCAACGTCGCGGCCGCGGCGTGCGACCACCTGGTGCTCCTGGACCGCGGCAGGGTCGTCGCCGCCGGCGACACCCGCGAGGTGCTGCGCCCCGAGGTCCTCGAACCGGTCTACCGGGTGCGGTGCACCGTCCTGTCCCACCCCCGCACCGGCAGGCCCGTCCTGGCCTTCGACCCGCCCGGGACCTGACCGGCGCACCCCTCGCCACGGTTTGGCAGCATGGATCCATGAGCTCCCTCTGGATGACGGGTGACCCCGACGCCGACTCCCTGCTGGACGCCGACCCGTTCGCCCTGCTCCTCGGGATGCTGCTGGACCAGCAGGTCGCGATGGAGGTCGCGTTCGCCGGGCCCCGGAAGATCGCCGACCGCATGGGCGACCTGGACCCCGGACGGGTCGCGGCGGCCGACCCGGAGGAGTTCGCCGCCCTGTGCGCCTCACCCCCGGCCGTGCACCGCTACCCGGGTTCGATGGCGGCCCGGATCCAGGCCGTGGCACGTGAGGTGGTGCAGCGTTACGACGGGGACGTGACCCGGCTGTGGACCGTCGGCGACCCGGACGGCCGTGAGGTGCTGCGCCGCCTCAAGGCCCTGCCCGGCTTCGGGGACCAGAAGGCACGCATCTTCCTGGCTCTGCTCGGCAAGCAGCGGGGCGTCCGGCCCGACGGCTGGCAGGAGGCCGCCGGGCCCTACGGCGAACCGGGTGCCCGACGGTCCATCGCCGACGTCACCGACGAGGCGAGCCTGCACCAGGTGCGGGAGACGAAGAAGGCCGCCAAGGCCGCCGCGCGGGCGGCGGCGACGTGAGCACCACCACCCCGGTGGGGTCACCGTGAGCCCGACCGCGCTGGTGCTGCTGCGTCACGGGCAGAGCACCGCCAACGCCGCACGCACCTTCACCGGGCTGCTGGACGTGGGGCTCACCGACCGGGGACGGGAGCAGGCCCGGGCCGCAGCGCACCTGCTGACCCGCGACGGTCTGCGCCCGGACGTCGTGCTCACCTCGCCGATGCGTCGGGCGGTCGCCACCACGTCGCTGGTCGTCGCGGCCGGCGGGTTCGACGACGTCCCGGTGCGCTCGACGTGGCGGCTGGCCGAACGGGACTACGGCAGCCTCACAGGAGTGGCCAAGGCCGAGGCGAGGGAGCTGTGCGGACCCGAGCTGTACCTCACGGTGCGACGCACCCTGGACGGGGACCCGGGACCGGCGGACGAGGCCCGCCGTCGCACGTGGCCCCCGGCCTACACCGCACCCGGGTCGGGTCTGCCACGCCCGGGGGACGGGGAGTCGCTCCGGGACGTCGTGGAGCGGGTCCGGCCCGTGTGGGACGAGGTCCGCACGTCCCTGCACCAGGGGCGCACCGTGCTCGTCGTCGCCCACGGCAACTCCCTGCGTGCCCTCTGCCTGCTGATCGACGACCTCACCGGCCCGGAGGTCCAGGACCTGAACCTGCCGCCCGCCCAGCCCTTGCGCTACGACCTGACCCCCGAGGGCCGGCTGACGCCACGGGCGGGCCGCTACCTCGACGCACCGACCGCCCGTCGCGCAGCCGCGGCCATCGCCGCCGAGGGCGGGACCTGAGACCTCAGGCCCGACGACCGTCGAGCAGGTCCGCCCCCGGGCCGGGACGGCCACCGTCCGCAGCGTCCGCAGCGTCCGCACCGTCCGCAGTGGCCGCAGTGGCCGCAGCCGCCCGACCCGCCTCGAACGCCTCGGCCGTCCCCATCGAGAACATGTCCTGGGGCCCGAGCCGCACCAGGGCGCGAGCACCGGGCCCGTCCTCGTCCACCACGTGCCCGGTGCCGCGGACCACGGCGACCGGCCGCCCGGCGGTCTTGCCCTTGACCAGGTCGGCGGTCGCGGCGATCTCGTCCGCGAGCGCCGTGACCGCCACCTCCAGGCGCCGACCGTGGCTGTCGACCTCGCCGCGCATGTCCTCCAGCACCCTCACACCCGCGGCGCCGATCGCGAGGTCCGTCTGCCCGTGCCGCCACGGGCGGCCCGCGGTGTCGGTGACCAGCACCCCCAGGCGCACCCCGAAGCGTGCCGTCAGGCCACGGCGCAGCTGCCGGGCCGAGGCGTCCGGGTCGGACGGCAGCAGCAGGACGGTGCCCTGGGCGGTGTTCGAGGAGTCCACCCCGGCGGCCGCCATCACCAGGCCCAGCCGGTTCTCCACGATGCGGGTGAGCCCCCCGGGGTGGACCCGGGTCGCGACCACGCGCACCGTCTCGGCGTCGATCGCGGCCTCACGGTCGGCGGCCGCGACCACCCGCCCCTCGGCCTTGGACACCACCTTGCTGGTCACGACCACCACGTCGCCGTCGACCAGTGGCCCGCAGGGGTGCGGTGCCGCCAACGCGTCGCCGATCAGGCGGGTGAGGTCGTCACCGGGCCGCACCTCGGGGACGCCGTCGGGCGCCCACACGGTGAGGGAGCCGGGCGCGGTCACCGCTGCAGCCGGGGCAGCACGTCCCGACCGAAGACCTCGATCCACTCGCGCTGGTTGCGGCCCACGTTGTGCAGGTAGATGCGGTCGAAGCCCAGGTCGACGTACTTCTGCAGGGCGGCGCGGTGCACGTCCGGGTCGCTGGAGACGACCATGCGGCCCTCGAAGTCCTCGGGGCGCACCAGCTTGGCCATCTGCTCGAAGTCGTGCGGGGACCGGATGTCGGCCTTGGGGAACTTCATGCCGCCGTTGGGCCACTCGGTCATCGCGTTGGCCATGGCCTGCTCGTCGGTCTCGGCCCACGACATGTGGACCTGCAGGACCTTGGGCATCACGTCGGGGTCCTTGCCCGCCTCGCGGGCGCCGGTCGCGAACCGGTCGAACAACCCCGAGATCTTCTCCAGCGGGGCACCGACGGTGATCAGTCCGTCCGCGTGCCGACCGGCCCGCTTGGCGGTGACCGGGCCGGCGGTGGCGACCAGGATCTCCGGGGCCTCCTCGGGCATGGTCCACAGCCGGGTGGACTCCAGCTTGTAGAACTGGCCGGAGTGCTTGACGTCCTTGCCGTCCAGCCCTGACCGGAACAGCTTGGTGATGATCTCGATGGCCTCGAACATGCGGTTGATGCGCTCGGGGGCCTCGGGCCAGTACCCCGCCACGACGTGCTCGTTCAGCGCCTCACCGGATCCCAGGCCCAACCAGTGGCGGCCCGGGTACATGGCGGCCAGGGTCGCCGACGCCTGGGCCACCATCGCGGGGTGCCACCGGAACGTCGGTGCCGTCACCCCGGGGCCGATGTCCCCGGTCGTGCGCTCCCCGAGTGCCGCGAGGACGTTCCACACGAACGCGCTGTGCCCCTGCTGGGGCACCCACGGCTGGAAGTGGTCGGCGGCCATGACGCCGCTGAACCCGTGCTGCTCGGCCAGTGCGGACAGCTCGACCACCTCGGTGGGGTGGAACTGCTCGAGCATCGCCGCGTATCCGATCGTGAGCGTCACGTGCGCCTCCTGTCCGCGCGGCCCGGGCGGGCCACCTCCCCCGAGGCTAGCCCGCCCGGCCACCACCTCACTCGTAGGAGATCGCCTCCAGGACGTCCATGCGGGCCGCGCGTACCGCCGGCCACACCGCGGCGACCACCCCGACCACCCCCGCCAGTCCCACGAACGCCCCCAGCTGGGCCCAGGGCACCACGAGCGTCGACAGCCCCTCGTCGGCGTAGACGGTGGGCAGCGTGGCGGCCAGGCCGGTGCCCACCGCGATCCCCAGGACGGTGCCGAACACCGCGGTCAGCACCGACTCCACGGTCACGACGGTGGCGAGCTGGAGCCGACCGAGCCCCACCGCCCGCAGCAGCCCGATCTCCCTGGTGCGCTCGGCGATCGACAGCGCGAGGGTGTTGACGATGCCCAGGACCGCGATCACGATCGACAGCCCCAGCAGCGCGTAGAGGATCACCAGGATCTGGTCCACCTGCTCGGCCAGCCGGTCTGCGAACTGCTCGGCGTCCAGGACGGAGACCACCACGTAGCGGGCCGCGACCTCGTCCAGGCTGTCACGGACCTCGGCGACGTCGGTCGCCGGGTCCAGGGTCAGGAAGACGGTGTCGATGCTGCGTTCGGCCACCGGCACCAGCTCGGCGAGGGTGACGTCGGTCACGATCACGGGGACGCCGAGCGCCCTGGAGTCGACCACGGCCACGACCCGCACGTCCGTGCGACCGGCACCGCCCCGCAGGCCCAGCACCGTCCCCACGTCCCAGCCGTTGTCCCGGGCCGTGGTGCGCTGGACGACCGCCGTGCCGTCCACCAGGTCCCCCGGGTCACCGGAGTCGACGACGACGTCCAGGGCCCGCTCGAAGACCCCCGGACGGACGCCCAGGACGGGCCGGTCGGCACCGTCGACGTCCAGGGTGGCGAACCACAGGGGGTCGACCTCGGCCACGCCGTCCACCTGCGCCACGTCGTTGACGAGCTCGGGCGGGACCGACCAGGTCGCCGACTGGACCAGCAGGTCGGCCGTGGCCTCCTCCTCGACGATCGCGCGGGTCGAGGCCTGGGTGGACGCGGCGATCACCGAAGCCGCGCTGACCAGCGCCATGCCGATCATCAGGGCACCGGCGGTGCTGGCCGTGCGCCGCGGGTGCCGGGTCACGTTGCCGCGCGCCAGCCCGCCCAGCGGCCGCAGGGCCAGGACCACCG
>NZ_AXCZ01000208.1 GCF_000767165.1 Cellulomonas bogoriensis 69B4 = DSM 16987 | reverse complement strand
CGTGGCGGCGGCAACGGTGCTCGCCGAGGCCGGGGACCTGTTCGGGGCTGGGCCGGCGGCACCGTCGGGCACGGCCGGATGAGCCGCGCGGACGCCCGCACCTACGACCTCGACGCCCTTCGTGACCGGGTCGCCGGTGAGAGCGGCGGCTCGGTGGACGACAGCATCCCCCAGCTCGCGCAGGCCGACCCGAGCCTGTGCGGCATGGCGCTGGTCCTGGCCGACGGGACCACGCGCACCAGCGCCCAGGCCGACGTCGCGTTCAGCATCCAGTCGGCGGTCAAGCCGTTCCTGTTCGCCCTGGCGATCCTGGACACCGGCGGGCGGGCCCTGGACCGCATCGGCATCGAACCCACGGGCGAGTCGTTCGACGCGATCAAGCTCGAGAGTGGCACGGGCCGGCCCCCGAACCCGATGGTGAACGCGGGGGCGCTGCTGACCGCCGCACTGGTCGACGGTGGTGACGTCCGCGGGCGTGACGAACGGATCTGGCGCGGGCTGTGCGCCTTCGCCGGGCGTGAGCTCGACGTCGACGAGGACGTCGCCCACAGCGAGCACCTGCTCGGCGACCGGAACCACGCCCTGGCCCACCTCATGCGCGCCGAGGGGACCCTGGAGGTCGGCGCCGACGACGCGGTCGCGGTGTACGCGCGTGCGTGCGCGGTGCTCGTCGACGCCGACGCGCTCGCGGCCATGGGCGCGACCCTGGCGTGCGGGGGCCGCAACCCGCTGACAGGTGAGCGGGTGGTCCCGCCCGAGGTCGCACGGGACGTGGTGGCGGTGATGGCCACGTGCGGGGTGTACGACGGGTCGGGTCGGTGGATGCGCAGCGTGGGCGTGCCGGCGAAGTCCAGCGTCTCGGGGGCGATCGTGATGTCGGTGCCGGGCGTCCTGGGTGGGGCGGTCGTCAGCCCACCTCTGGACGACCAGGGCACCAGCGTGCGCGGGCACCTGGCGTGCGAGGCCCTGAGCGCCGACCTCGACCTGCACGTCTTCGGGTCGCTCGACGGCTGAGGCCCCGGGGGTCCGGTCGGGTCAGAACAGCGGCCAGGGCACCGGGGGCATGTCCCCGGTGGGGCCGGGCATGTGCCCGTCGGCCAGCAGGCGCTCGCACCGGTCGGCCAGGGCGTCGATCTCCGGGCCGGTGAGCAGCTCCCTGAGGTCGGCGTCGAGCCCGCCGCCCAGCGCGGACAGGACCCGCCGCACCCCGGCGACGTCCTCGGGGTCCAGGGGTTCGCCCACCCACCCCCACAGCACCGTGCGCAGCTTGGGTTCGACGTGGAAGGTCACCCCGTGGTCCACCCCGTACCGGTGGCCGTCGGGGCGGGGCAGCACGTGCCCGCCCTTGCGGTCGGCGTTGTTGACGAGCACGTCGAGCACCGCCATCCGCCGCAGCGGGGCGGTGTCCTCGTGGACCACGGCCACGGCACGCCCCTCGGGGTCCGCGCCTTCCAGGACGGTGCGCCACCCGCGGGTCGGGACCTGGTCCACGGGGACCACGTCGACGGGGTCCTGCCCGGTGTCGGGCTCCTGCCACACCTGGACCATCCCAGGCCCCAGCGGCCCGTCCCGCAGCCACGTGCGCGGTACCACGTCCCACCCCAGGGCCCGGGACACCAGGTAGGTGCCGACCTCCCTGGCCGCGAGGGTGCCGTCGGGGAAGTCCCACAACGGGCGTTCCCCCGCCACGGGCTTGTAGACGACCTGCTGGTGGGCGAGCTGCCCGACGAACGTCGCGTTCGAGGCGGCCGTGAGCCGGCCCACCAGCTCCAGCTCGCCCTCGTCGAGGGCGAGGTCCGGGGCCGTCACCCGTCGGTCAGCCGGCACACGTGGTCGTCACCGTCGACCGGCGACCCGCACAGCGGGCACGTGGGGCGTCCGGCGCGCACGACCCTGCGGGTGCGCTGCGCGAAGGCCCGTGCCGTCCCCACCGGGATGCGCACCAGGAGCATCTCGGCCGGCTCGTCGTCGGTGTCGCCGTCGTCGGTGTCGTCGCGGGAGTCGTCGTCGGTCTCGTCCCAGCCCTCGGCCACGGGGTACGCCTCGATGATGACCTGGGCGGTCCTGGGGTCCCAGCCCAGGCGCATGGCCCCGGTGCGGAACTGCTCCTCGACCGGGTGGTCCAGGGGCTCGTCGTCGACGAGCTCGGCCGGTGTCTCGGTGGGGATGGTGAGGCCGTTGTCCTGGTCCTCGGCGAGCTTGTCCAGGAGCTGGTCGATGGTGTCGGCCAGGACGGCGGACTGCTCCTTCTCCAGGGCCACGCTCGTGGAGCGCGCCCCGGCGCGGGCCTGGAGGTAGAAGGTGCGTTCGCCGGGGCGGCCCACCGTGCCCACGACGACGCGGTCCGGCCAGTCGAACTCGTGGACGAGGGTCCGCATGCGGCCAGTCTACGAGGGGGCGTGGCCGGCGCCACCGCCGACGGCGGCCTCACCGACAGGGCCGGCGCCCCGCAACCACGAGAGGTCCCCCAGGTCGGTGTTCATGGTGACGACGTCCGGCCTGGTCAGCCCGTACCGGACCACCGACACCGACGCGGGGCCGACGTTCAGCCGTTGGAACAGGTCCAGGTGCATGCCCAGGGCGTCGGCCAGGACGGACTTGATGACGTCGCCGTGACTGACCGCCACCCACACGGCCCCGGCCCCGTGCTGCTCCTGGAACGCGGCGTCGTGGCCACGGACGGCCGCGACCGCCCGCCCCTGCATGGCGGCGAGGGACTCACCGCCCGGGAACGTCACCGCCGAGGGCTGGCCCTGGACCACCGGCCACAGCGGCTCCTCGGCGAGGTCACCCAGGGCCCGGCCCTGCCACCGGCCGTAGTCGCACTCGGTGAGCGCCTGGTCCAGCCGGAGCTGCGGGGGGTCGTCCTGGTGGCCCAGGACCGCTCGGGCGGTGGCGACGCACCGTTCCAGCGGGCTCGAGACGACCCCGACCAGCGGCACCACCGACAGGCCGCTCCCGGTGCGGTCCACCTGCTCCCGCCCCACGGCGTCCAGGTCCACCCCGGGCGTGCGTCCGGCCAGGACGCCGGCGGTGTTGGCGGTGGTGCGACCGTGGCGGAGGAGGATGACGGTGGCCATCGCGTCACCCTAGCCGCGGCCGTCAGAACAGCCGTGCCACCGGGCTGGTCGCGCGCTCCAGGTCCAGCAGGTGCAGCTTGCGGTCCAGCCCGCCCCCGTACCCGGTGAGCCGTCCCGTGGCGCCGACCACCCGGTGGCACGGCACGACGATGCCCACGGGGTTGCGGCCGTTGGCGAGACCGACCGCCCGTGAGGCTCCCGGGCTGCCCACCCGCCGGGCCAGCTCCCCGTAGGAGACCTGCTCGCCGTAGGGGATGTCACGCAGCGCCGTCCACACCCGCACCTGGAACGGGGTTCCCCTCAGGTCCAGGGACACGTCGAACGTGGTGCGCCGACCCTCGAAGTACTCGGCCAGCTGTGCGGCCACGTCGGGCAGCACCCCGTCGCGCCGCTCACCCAGGGTCGTCGTGGGTGGCAGGTGCCGTTGCCCGGTCATGTACAGCCCGACGAGCACCTCGCCCTCGGCGACGAGCGTCAGCGGCCCCAACGGGCTGTCGATCACGGTGTGCGCGCGCGTCCGGACGCTGGTGGCGGTCATGGGCGGCTCCCTCGGGTGGGCTCCCATGCTCGCACCCCGGCGCTCACGGGGGAACCGTCCCCACGGACAGCGGACAGCGGACAGCGGTCAGCGCTCGGCGGTGAGGGGCAGGCGACGCACGCCGGCGAAGCTGCGTTCCTTCCCGTCCACCGGGTCGGTGAACCACAGACCGGCCGCCAGGAGCTGCAACGGCCTGGTGAAGTCGTCCACCGGCACGTCCCTGACCACCGGGTACAGGGGGTCGTCGACGATCGGCGCCCCCAGCCCGTGCAGGTGCAGGCGCAGCTGGTGGGTGCGACCGGTGCGGGGCGTCAACCGGTACAGGCCATGACCGTCCACCTCACCCTCGAGCTCCACCAGCGTCTCGGCGTTCACCGGCGCACCCGGCACGACGTGGGCGCGCCACGTGCCGCGGTCCTTGCGGATGTGGTTGCGCACCACCGTGGGCAGCTCCACGTCCCCCGCGACGGGCGCCAGGGCCCGGTACACCTTCCCGACGGCCCGGCGCTCGAACGCCGTCTGGTACGGGCCCCGCCACCGGCGTTCGGTCGCGAGCATCAGCAACCCGGACGTCACCCGGTCCAGCCGGTGCAACGGCGACA
>NZ_AXCZ01000236.1 GCF_000767165.1 Cellulomonas bogoriensis 69B4 = DSM 16987 | reverse complement strand
GCTCGGGCAGGCCCAGCTCCTCCCGCAGGCGCACCACCACGCTCTGCCGCACGTGCCCCCCACGGGGGATCGTCGACAGGAACGGCGGCTTGTCCACCACCACGAGCCGCTCGTCCCGGTGGACCACGTGCAGCTCGCCCGGCACCGGGGGCTCCTCACGCAGGTCACGGTGGAACCACACGAACTGGTGCGGGGCGTACGGGTCCCCGTCCTGGACGGGGCGTCCGCTCCCGTCGACGAACCGCCCCCCGGCGAGCATGCTGTCCACATCGACCCGCTCGGGGAACCGGTGCCGCAACCAGGCGCCCATCGACACCCACGGCGCGGGGGACAGGGGGTCACGGTCAGGGGTGCGCACCCACGCCGCGTCCAGGCCGTGACGCGCCGGCAGGGGCGAACGAGGAGGCACCCCACGATCGTACGAGGCGCTCTCCCCACTCCTGCCTAACCGTTTCGTACGGTTTCGTGGCGGTTGATCCCCGTCGGTAATCGATGGAAGTGTGGGCCCCACGTGCCCCGACCCACGAGGTGCGGCGCGCTCGCGGACACCGGCGTCCCTGACTACTCGAAGGAGAGCACCATGCGAGGACCACGTTTCCAGGGGAGGTCGGCCCCGAGCCGACGCAGATGGGGCGCCGCCCTGGTCGCGGCGGCGACCGCCGTGGCGTCCGGCGCGCTCACGCTGACGGTCGCACCGGCGGCGTCGGCGGCGACGGTCGACACCAACGCGTCGTACGTCCTGATCAACCGGGGCAGCGGCAAGGCCCTGGACGTGTACAACCTGGCGACGTCCGACGGTGCGCGCATCGCCCAGTGGACCCGCAACGACGGCGCGCACCAGCAGTGGCAGTTCGTGGACTCCGGCAACGGCTACTACCGGCTCAAGTCCCGGCACTCGGGCAAGGTGCTGGACGTGTACAACTGGTCGACGGCGGACAGCGCCGCGATCGTGCAGTTCGAGGACCGGAACCAGGCGAACCAGCAGTTCCGCCTCGAGGACTCCGCCGGTGGCACGGTCACCCTGATCAACCGGCACTCGGGCAAGGCCGTCGAGGTGCAGGGCGGGTCGACCGCCGACGGTGCGAACGTGGTCCAGTACCGCAGCTGGGGTGGGTCGAACCAGCAGTGGCAGCTCGTCCGGGTGGGTTCGGGTGGGGGCGGCTCGACGCCGCCTGGTGCGGGCACCCCGCAGCCCGGTCCGACGACCCCGCCGGGGTCCGGGACGTGCGCGTTGCCGTCGACGTACCGCTGGTCCTCGACGGGGGCGCTGGCCACCCCGCGCTCGGGCTGGGTGTCGCTCAAGGACTTCACCCACGCGCCGTACAACGGCCAGCACCTGGTGTACGCGACGACGCACGACACGGGTACGACGTGGGGCTCGATGGCGTTCGGGCTGTTCGACGACTGGTCGGACATGGCGCGGGCGGAGCAGATCCGCATGCCGTTCGGTGCGGTCGCGCCGACGCTGTTCTACTTCGAGCCCAAGGACATCTGGGTGCTGGCCTACCAGTGGGGCGGCCCGGCGTTCTCGTACCGCACCTCGCGCACCCCGGCGGACGTCAACAGCTGGTCGGCGTCGCAGACGCTGTTCTCGGGCAGCATCTCCAACTCCGACACCGGGCCCATCGACCAGGCGCTCATCGCCGACGACCGGAACATGTACCTGTTCTTCGCCGGTGACAACGGCCGGATCTACCGGTCGAGCATGCCGATCGGGAACTTCCCCAGCAGCTTCGGTTCGAACTACACGACCATCATGACCGACACCCAGGCCAACCTGTTCGAGGCGGTGCAGGTCTACAAGCTGCAGGGCCAGAACCGGTACCTGATGATCGTCGAGGCGATCGGTGCCCAGGGCCGGTACTTCCGGTCGTTCACGGCCACCAGCCTGGACGGGGCGTGGACCCCGCAGGCGGCCACCGAGTCGAACCCGTTCGCGGGCAAGGCCAACAGCGGCGCCACCTGGACCGACGACATCAGCCACGGTGAGCTGATCCGTACCAGCGCCGACCAGACCATGACGATCGACCCCTGCAACCTGCAGTTCCTGTACCAGGGGCGGTCGCCGAGCTCTGGTGGGGACTACGGGCGCCTGCCGTACCGGCCGGGCGTGCTGACCCTGCAGCGGTAGCCCGAGCGAGCGACCAGGTGTGCTGAGGCCCCGTCCCGCCGGGACGGGGCCTCGGTGCGTCGTGCTGCGGGTCACGGCCGCCCCGGGGGCCGGGTCCCGGGGCGACGGACTTGGCAAGGGCTGAGGTGAGCCTTACCTTATGTCTCGTGCCTGACGACCTTCTGCTGGACGCCCCCGTCCTGCCCGACGCCCTCACGGCAGGGCCGGCGCCGCGCCCCGCCCTCCTCCAGGCGGTCCAGGTCAGTGCCGGTTACCGCGGCGCCGACGTGGTCCGCGGTGTGGACCTGCACCTGCGGGCGGGCCAGGTGACGACGCTCGTCGGCCCGAACGGGAGTGGCAAGTCCACCCTGCTGCGGACCCTCGCAGCGCTGCACCCGCGGTCGGCCGGCCAGGTGCGCGTCGGGGGCCCGGGGGCGACCGGGCCGCTCGAGGACCTCTCCCGCCGCGAGCTCGCGCACCGACTGACCCTCCTGTCCCAGAGCCGGCCCACCCCCGGTGGGGTCACCGTCCGGGAGCTGGTCGAGTACGGTCGCCACCCCCACCGCGGCCGGTGGCGCTCGGCCGACCCCGAGGGTGCGGCCGCCGTCGAGCGCGCCATGGAGCTCACGGGGACCACCCACCTGGGCGGACGTCCGGTGGACAACCTCTCCGGTGGGCAGCTCCAGCGCGTGTGGCTCGCCGCCTGCCTCGCGCAGGACACCCCGCTCCTGCTGCTCGACGAGCCGACCACCTTCCTGGACCTGCGGTACCAGGCCGAGCTCCTCGACATCGTCCGGGACCTCGCCGACACCCACGGCATCGCCGTAGGCCTCGTCCTCCACGACCTCGACCAGGCCGCGGCCGTCGCTGACACGGTCGTCCTCCTGGTCGACGGGGCCGTCGTCGCGGCGGGCCCGCCGCACGAGGTCCTCACCGCCGCGCACCTGACGGCCGCGTACGGCATCGCCGTCGAGGTCGACCGGGACCCGCGCACCGGCCTGGTGCGCACCAGGGTCCTGGCGCGCCACC
>NZ_AXCZ01000139.1 GCF_000767165.1 Cellulomonas bogoriensis 69B4 = DSM 16987 | reverse complement strand
TCTCGGGGTCGGTCTCGGGGGCGGGGCGGACGGACTCCAGGAGGAGCTGGGCGACGTCCACGACCTCGACCGGGCCGCGGGTGCTTCCGCCGTCGTCCTGGCCGGTGCCGGGGCCCGCGCCGTTGGCGGCGACGCCGTCGGTGAGCATGATCGTGCAGAAGGGGCACCCGGTCGCGATGCGTGAGGCGCCGGTGCCGATGGCCTCGGCGGCCCGGTCGGTGCTGATGCGGGTGCCGGTGGTCTCTTCCATCCACACGCGCGCCCCACCACCACCGCAGCAGAACGCCCGTTCCTTGGTGCGGGGCATCTCGGTGAGCTGCACACCGGGCAGTGCCCCGATGAGCTCCCGGGGCGGGGTGTACACCTGGTTGTGGCGGCCCAGGTAGCAGGGGTCGTGGTAGGTGACGTCGGACGTCCCGTCGGTGGGACGGGTGGTGGGGGTCAGGCGCCCCTCGCCGACCAGCCGGTCCAGCAGCTCGGTGTGGTGCACGACCTCGTACCTGCCACCGACCTGCGGGTACTCGCGGCTGATGGTGTTGAAGCAGTGCGCGCAGGTGACGACGATCCGTTGGGCCTTGACCTCGTTGAGGACCTCGACGTTGGCCTGGGCGAGCATCTGGAACAGGAACTCGTTGCCGGCGCGGCGGGCCGGGTCACCGGTGCAGGACTCCCCGTCCCCGAGCACCGCGAACCGCACCCCGGCGGTGTGCAGCAGCTCGGCGACGGCACGGGTGGTCTTCTTGGCGCGGTCCTCGTACGCCCCGGCGCACCCGACCCAGAACAGGTAGTCGACCTCGGTGGCGTCCTCGACGTCGGCCCCCACGACGGGCACGTCGAACGGCAGGCCCTTGGCCCAGTCCAGGCGGGCGCGGGCGGGCAGCCCCCACGGGTTGGACTGTCGCTCCAGCTTGGTGAACATGGGGCCCAGCTCGTCGGGGAACGCCGACTCCATGAGCACCTGGTTGCGGCGCATGTCGACGATGTGGTCCACGTGCTCGATGTCCACCGGGCACTGCTGGACGCACGCCCCGCACGTGGTGCAGTCCCACAGGGCCTGCGGGTCGACGACGTCCCCGATCAAGGACAGGACGTCCATCTGCGCGTGCGGGTCACCCTGCCCGCCCGCGCCGGCACCCGCGTCCCCACCGCTGCCGGGCAGCGGCAGGTGCCCGGTGCTGGTCGTCGCCCCCGTGGGCGCGGTGGGGGCGTTCGCCCCGGCCCGCAGGTAGGGGGAGGTGCCGTAGGCGTGGTCCCGCAACGCGAGCATCATGAGCTTGGGGGACAGGGGCTTGCCGGTGTTCCAGGCGGGGCACTGCTCCTGGCAGCGCCCGCACTCGGTGCAGGTGGAGAAGTCCAGCAGGCCCTTCCACGTGAAGTCCTCGATGCGACCGGCACCGAGGCTGGCGTCGTCGGGCAGGTCGTCGATCGCCTCGAAGTCCACGTCCTTGCCGCCGGACCGCACCGGTGGCAGCGGCCCCAGCGCGGGGGCCCCGTCGACCTCGCGCCGGGCCCACACGTTCACCACCGCCAGGAACCGGTGCCAGGAGACACCCATCGCGGGGCGGCTGCCCACCACCACCATCCACGTCATCGAGGTGAGGATCTTCACCAGGGCCACGACGACGATCGCGGCCTCCAGGGTCGCGGCCGACGCCCCCGCGAACCACTGCCCGAACCACGCCGTCAACGGGAAGTGCCACAGGCTCGCCAGGTCCTGCGTGGCCGGCGACTGGGCGGCCAGCGCGTACTCCAGGCCCCGCAGCACCAGCACCGCGACGATCACCGCCGCGATGATCAGCTCCACGAAGTACGCCTGACCCATGTTCGACCCGAAGAACCGCGACGCCCGCGCCCCCGGCGGGCCCATGCGCCCCGCGGGGGTGGTCTGCACCGCGGACGGGGCCTCGGCGGCGCCCTCCCCGCGGCGGGGGTGGGCACGCTGGCGGACGACCACCAGGGCCACGATGCCCAGGAGCCCCGCCCACGCGAACGCCTCCGTCAGCCACTCCACGGGCGGCAGGTGCCCGATGAACGGCAGCGCGAACGTCGGGTCCAGGATCTGCCCGTACCCGGCCAGCAACGTCAGGAACAGGATGGGGAAGCTGACCATCACCACCCAGTGCGCGACCTTCACCACCGGCCGGTGCTGGAACCGCCCGTGACCCAGCAGCAGCCGCACCACCAACCAGGTGCGTGCGGCCCGGTCACCGGTGCGGTCCGGGGCGGGAGCACCACGCCCCACCGTCCGCACGATGGCCCGCACACCGAGGGTCAGGACCGTGACCCCCACCACGGTGGCGAGGACGGCCAGGACGAACGAGACGATCTGGAGTGCCTGCACGCGGTCACGGTAGCGGGTGACTGCGCCACAGGTCGGGCCGCGACGGACCCGCGGGACCCCGCAGATAAGATGAGCACCTCCCGTGATCACCTCCCGGCCCGCCCCGGGTGCGTGCCCGCACGGCCGATTGACAACAGACCGCCCGACCCGCCGACCACCCTCGACCGACGCCCGACCCCGACCGGACGGAACCGGACGTGCTGCTGCTGCTCGCCGTGCACCTGCTGGTGGCCCTCGTCGCGCCCCCGGCGATGCGCCGGTGGGGCCGGCGGGCATTCGCGGTCCTGGCGGTCGCCCCCGCCTCGGCCGCGGCCTGGGCACTGACCCGCAGCGCGGACGTCGTCGCCGGTGACGGCCCCGTGGAGGTCGCGCGCTGGGTGCCCGCCCTCGGACTGGAGCTCGCGTTCTCCCTGGACACCCTGTCGTGGCTGATGGTGCTGCTCGTCGGCGGGATCGGGGCCCTGGTCCTGGTGTACTGCTCGGCGTACTTCTCCCCACGTGCAGCCCACCTGGGCCGGTTCGCCGGTGTGCTCGTCGCGTTCGCCGGCGCGATGCTCGGCCTGGTCACCACCGACGACATGCTGCTGCTGTACGTGTTCTGGGAGCTGACGACCGTCTTCTCCTACCTGCTGATCGGCCACTACGCCGACCGCAAGGCCTCCCGCCGGGCCGCGATGCAGGCGATCGTCGTGACCACGGCCGGTGGGCTGGCGATGCTCGTGGGCATCATCCTGCTCGGCCACGGCGCCGGCACCTACCGGCTGTCCCAGGTCGTGGCCCAGGGCGCCGACGGCACCCTCACCGGCCCCGCGATCACCACCGGCGTGGTCCTGGTGCTCGTCGGCGCCCTCAGCAAGTCCGCCCTGGTGCCCCTGCACTTCTGGTTGCCGTCCGCGATGGCCGCCCCCACCCCCGTCAGCGCCTACCTGCACGCCGCAGCCATGGTCAAGGCCGGCGTGTACCTGGTCGCGCGGTTCGCCCCCGGGTTCGCCGACCTCGCCCTCTGGCAGGTGCTCGTCATCGGCCTCGGTGGCCTGACCCTCCTGCACGGCGGGTACCGGGCCCTGCGCCAGAACGACCTCAAGCTCGTCCTGGCGTTCGGGACCGTCAGCCAGCTCGGCATGCTCGTCCTCCTGGTGGGTCTGGGGTCACGGGCCGCGGCGCTCGCGGGCCTGGCGATGCTCGGCGCGCACGCCATGTTCAAGGCGGCCCTGTTCCTCACCGTGGGGGTGGTGGACGCCGCGACCGGCACCCGTGACCTGCGGCGCCTCAGCGGGGTGGGACGCGAGCTGCCGGTCACCGCGGCCGTGGCGGGCTTCGCGACCGCCTCGATGATCGGCCTGCCACCGTTCGCGGGGTTCGTCGCCAAGGAGGCCGCCCTCGAGGCGTTCTGGTACCAGGGCGGCACCGCCGTCGGGCTGCTGGTGCTCGTCGTGGTCGTCGCCGGGTCGGTCCTCACCGTCGCCTACGGGCTGCGGTTCTGGTGGGGGGCGTTCGCCACCAAACGCCCCGTCGACGTCGCCGCGGAGCAGGCCGGCGGCCCCACCGCAGGGGCGCCGACGGCTGACAGCACCCACGCCGACGGTCCCCCCGCCGTCACCCGACCACCCCTGGTGCTGGTGCTCCCCGCAGCGGTCCTCGCCGTCCTCGGCCTGGTCACGGCCCTGGTCCCGCAGGTCGGTGAGCAGCTCCTCGCCCCCCACGCCGACACCTACCCCGGTGACCCCGGGCACCTGGCCCTGTGGGCGGGCCTCACCCCGGCCCTCGGCCTGACCGCCGTGATCACCGCGGCCGGGTTCGCGCTGTTCTGGGCCCGGGCCCGCGTCGAACGCTGGCAGAGCGCCGTCGTGGTCCCGTGGGACGCCGACCGCACCTACCGCCGGGGCATGCGCCGCCTGGACGAGCTGGCCGGCCGCGTCACCGCCTTCACCCAGCGCGGCTCCCTGCCGGTCTACCTGGGCACGATCCTCGTGGTGCTGGTCGTGCTCTCCACCGGGGCGATGGTCCTCGGTGAGGTGACCATCGGGGACGTCCGCGCCTGGGACAGCCCGGCGCAGGTCCTGGCGGGTGGGCTCGCGGTCGCACCGATGATCCTGGCGGCGCGCGCCCGACGACGGTTGAAGGCCGTGGTGCTGGCGGGCGTCAGCGGCTACGCGGTGGCGCTGCTGTACCTGATCCACGGGGCACCCGACCTGGCGTTGACGCAGGTGCTGGTCGAGACGATCACCCTGGTGCTGTTCGTGCTGGTGCTGCGCCGGTTGCCCGCCTACTTCTCCGTCCGGCCCCTGGCCGCCAGCAGGTGGGTGCGCCTGGCCCTGGCGCTCGCGGTGGGTCTGGTCGTGGGCGTGATGACGCTCGCGGCCCCCGGCGCGCGCATCCACGCACCCGTGTCGGTGGACTGGGCGGACGAGGCGTACGTGTACGGGGGCGGGCGCAACACCGTGAACGTGGCCCTGGTGGACATGCGGGCGTGGGACACGGTGGGCGAGATCGCGGTGCTGCTGGTGGCGGCGACCGGGGTCGCGTCGTTGATCTTCTTGCGTCGACGGTCCGGTGACATCGCCCGGGTGAACCCCGACACCCCGGCGTCGGTGTGGTCGGGCACCCCCGACCCGATGGCGGCGTTGCGGGCCCGGGACGCCCGACGTGCCACGGACAAGGTGCCGCACGACCGGCCCGGTTCGGTCCCCGGTGCGTTGACGCGCGACCCACGCCCCCGGGGTGAGTGGTTGCGTGGCGGGCGGACGCTCGCACCCCAGCGCCGGTCGGTGATCTTCGAGATCGTGACCCGCCTGCTGTTCCACTCGATGGTGGTGTTCGCGGCGTTCCTGCTGTTCGCGGGGCACAACGCCCCCGGGGGCGGGTTCGGGGCGGGTCTGGTCATGGGCATCGCGCTGATCGTCCGGTACCTGGCGGGGGGCCGGTACGAGCTGTCCGAGGCCGCACCGGTGCACCCGGGTCTGCTGCTGGGGACGGGTCTGTTCCTCTCGGCGGGTGTGGGGTTGCTGGCGTTGCTGGCGGGGGGTGCGGTGCTGCAGAGCGTCATCGTGGAGGTCGCCGTCCCGGTGATCGGGGACGTGAAGCTGGTGACGTCGCTGTTCTTCGACGTGGGTGTGTTCCTGCTGGTGGTGGGTGTGGTGCTGGACGTGCTGCGGTCCTTGGGCGCTGAGGTGGACCGGCACGGCGAGGTCGACCGACGCAAGCGGGAGGCCTCGTGATCGACACGACGCCGAGCGTGGCGCTGGTCCTGGTGGTCGTGGCTCTGGTGACCGTCGGGGTGTACCTGATGCTGGAGCGCAGCCTCACCCGGGTGCTGCTCGGTGTGATCTCGTTGGGCAACGGCATCAACCTGATGTTCCTGGTGGCGGGGGGCCGTGCGGGTGTGGCGCCGATCGTGGGCCTGGGCGAGCCGGAGGACATGTCCGACCCGTTGCCCCAGTTCATGGTCCTGACCGCGATCGTCATCACGATGGGTGTGACGGCGTTCGGGTTGGCGATGGCGTACCGGTCGTGGCAGCTGAACCGGCACGACGAGGTCCAGGACGACGTGGAGGACCGTCGGGTCGCGCGCCGGGCGGCGGCGGACCAGGCGGCGTTCCGTGACGAGGACGCCGAGGTCACCACGACCCTGGACGAGGACGCCGCCCAGGCTCACGACGAGACCGGTGGTGAGCGCCCGTGACGTGGTTGAGCCTGACGGACCTCAGCTGGGTGGTGCCGTTGCCGGTGCTGGTCCCGCTGTTCGGGGCGGGGTTGGCGTTGGCCCTGTGGCGGGCCCCGCGCGCCCAGCGGGTCATCAGCGTGCTGTCGCTGGTGGTGACGTTGGGTGCGGCGGTGACGTTGCTGGTGGCGGCGGACGCCGGGCCGGTGGTGCTGGACGCGGGCGGGTGGGCGGCCCCGGTGGGGATCGCCCTGGTGGCGGACAGGTTGTCGACGTTGATGCTGACGGTCTCGGCGACGGTGACCCTCGCGGTGCTGGTGTACTCGTTGTCCCAGGGCCTGGCGGACGGTGACCGGGGTGCCCCGGTCGCGATCTTCCACCCCACGTACCTGGTGCTGACGGCGGGGGTGTCGAACGCGTTCCTGTCGGGGGACCTGTTCAACCTGTACGTCGGGTTCGAGATGCTGCTGGTCGCCTCGTACGTGCTGCTGACGTTGGGCGGCACGGGGGAACGCATCCGGGCGGGCAGCATCTACGTGGTCGTGTCGTTGTTGTCGTCGGTGGTGTTCCTGCTGGCGATGGGGCTGATCTACGCGGCGACGGGCACGGTGAACCTCGCCCAGCTGGCGTTGCGCCTGCCTGAGGTGGACCCGGGCATCCAGCTGGTGCTGCAGGTGCTGCTGCTGCTCGGGTTCGGCATCAAGGCGGCGATCTTCCCGTTGTCGGCGTGGTTGCCGGACTCCTACCCCACGGCACCGGCCCCGGTGACCGCGGTGTTCGCCGGGTTGCTGACGAAGGTCGGCGTGTACGCGATCATCCGCACCCAGACGTTGCTGTTCCCCGACGGGCGCGCCGACACCCTGCTGATGGTCGCGGCGCTGGCGACGATGGTCGTGGGGATCCTGGGGGCGGTGGCCCAGAACGACATCAAGCGTCTGGTGTCGTTCACGCTCGTCAGCCACATCGGCTACATGGTGTTCGGCATCGCGTTGTCCAGTGCTGCGGGGCTGGGTGCGGCGATCTTCTACGTGGCGCACCACATCACCGTCCAGACGACGTTGTTCCTGGTGGTGGGTCTGGTGGAGCGGCGGGGCGGGTCGACGTCCCTGGACCAGCTGGGTGGGTTGGCGCGCGTGGCGCCGGGGTTGGCGGTGCTGTTCTTCGTGCCGGCGATGAACCTGGCGGGCATCCCCCCGTTGTCGGGGTTCCTGGGCAAGGCGGGCCTGCTGCAGGCGGGCGTGGCGGACGGCAGCCCGTTGGCGTTGGTGCTGGTGGGTGCGGGCGCGGTGGTGTCGTTGCTGACCTTGTACGCGATCGTCAAGGCGTGGAACAAGGCGTTCTGGCAGACCCCTCCGGTCGAGCTGGAGCCGGTGCGTCTGCCCCGTGCGATGGTGGGGTCGGCGGG
>NZ_AXCZ01000138.1 GCF_000767165.1 Cellulomonas bogoriensis 69B4 = DSM 16987 | reverse complement strand
GAACGGGCCCTGCAGCTGGGGCGCCCCGAGCGCCTGGCCCAGCCCGTGCGCCTGACCCTGCGGGGCCCCGGGCGGCGCACCGGTGACCTGCTCGCCGTCGCCGTCACCGCCGTGGTGGTCCTCGGGCTGCTCGCCCTGCCGTTGGTCACCGTCCTGGTCCGCTCGTTCCGCACCCCCACGGGCTGGGGGTGGACCAACTACGCGAACCTGGCGACCACCGGTGGCCCCAACACGCTGAGCGTGACCGTGTGGGACGCGGCGTGGAACTCGTTGCGGATCGCCGTCGACGCCACCGTCATGGCCGTGGTCGTCGGGGGACTGGTGGCCCTCGTGGTGTCCCGACGGCCCCGCACGTCCGGCGCCAGACGGGCGGTGCGCACCATGGACGCGGTGTTCATGCTGCCCCTGGGGGTCTCGGCCGTGACCGTCGGGTTCGGGTTCCTCATCGCCCTGCACCGGCCCCTGGGCCTGGACCTGGACCTGCGCGGCTCACCGCTGCTCATCCCCATCGCCCAGGCGGTCGTGGCCACCCCCCTGGTGGTGCGCACCGTCCTGCCGGTGCTGCGGGCCGTCGACCAGCGCCTGCACGAGGCCGCCGCCGTCCTGGGTGCCTCACCGGGCCGGGTGCTGCGGGCCGTGGACTGGCCGATCGCCGCCCGGTCCCTGGGCCTGGCCGTGGGGTTGGCGTTCGCGGTGAGCCTGGGGGAGTTCGGCGCCACGTCGTTCCTCGCCCGCCCCGACAACCCCACCCTGCCGGTGGTGATCTTCCGGTTGATCGGGCGCCCCGGGGCGGAGAACCTCGGCATGGCGCTGGCGGCGTCGGTGGTCCTGGCGCTCATGACCGCGACCGTGATGGCGTTGACCGAGCGGCTGCGTGCCGGGGGAGCGGGGGAGTTCTGATGACCACACCGGGCACCAGCACCGGCACCGGCACCGGCCTGGGGGTGCGGGGCGTGACCGTCCTGTACCGGGACGAGGACGGGACCGTCGCCACCGCCGTCGACGGTGTGGACCTCGACGTGGCACCCGGTGAGGTGCTGGCGCTCCTGGGTCCGTCGGGGTCGGGCAAGTCGAGCCTGCTGCGTGCCGTCGCGGGCCTGGAGCCGGTGGCCGCCGGTCACCTCACCTGGGACGGTCGCGACCTGGCCGGCGTCCCGGTGCACCGCCGTGGGTTCGGGCTCATGTTCCAGGACGGGCAGCTGTTCCCCCACCGGGACGTGGCCCGCAACGTGGCGTTCGGCCTGGAGATGGCCGGTGTGCCGCGCCGGGACCGGGACGCCCGCGTCACCGAGCTCCTGGACCTGGTGGGTCTGGCCGGGTTCGGTGACCGGCCCGTCACCACCCTGTCCGGCGGGGAACGGCAACGGGTGGCCCTGGCGAGGTCCCTGGCACCCCGACCCCGCCTGATGCTCCTGGACGAGCCGCTGTCCGCACTGGACCGGGCCCTGCGTGAGCGGCTCGCCGGGCAGGTGCGTAAGGCCCTCACCGCCACCGGTACCACCGCGGTGTTCGTCACCCACGACCACGACGAGGCGTTCACGGTCGCCGACCGCATCGCCGTCATGGACCACGGCAGGCTCCTGCAGGTCGCCCCACCGGCCGACCTGTGGCACCGGCCCGCCACCCGCCGGGTCGCGGAGTTCCTCGGCTACGAGGCGTTCACCACCGCCCCCTCGCGCCCGTCCGGCACTGGGACCCCGTCGGGGCCGTTCGCCGCCCTGGGCGCCCCGGACGGCACCGTCCTGGCGTTCGGGCCGGGGTCGCTGCACCGCGATCAGGACGGGCCCGTGCACGGGACGGTCGTGACCGCCGGGTTCCGGCGCGGGGTGGTCGAGCTGGTGGTGGACGTCACCGGGCTGGGGCAGGTGACCGTCGTCGAGCCGAGCGGCGCGTACCTGGGCGGGGCGCCTGCCCCGACCCCCGGCGACCAGGTGCGTCTGCGGGTCGACGAGGGTGCCGTGGCCCGTGTGCCGAACGCCACAGACGGTCCTGTCGGGCGTGGTTGAGAGGGGTGCCGGGGCGCCGGAGAAGGGGGGTGCGTGTGCACGTCGGTCACGGATCGGGCCCGACCCGACTATCGTCGCCACGTCGTCGCACTGCCCCGACCTGGGGTGGGATGTGATGCGAATGTGGTCAGAGTGTGCACGTGACCCTCGTGGGTGCCATGCTCGGACCGCCGTACCGCTGAGGAGGAGAACATGGCGAGCGAGGATCGGGTGCTGGTCGACACGGTCGTGAAGGCTGACCCGGACACGGTCTGGAAGGCCGTGCGCGAGCCGGACGCCGTCCACCGGTGGTTCGGGTGGGACGACGAGGGGCTCGCCGCTGAGATCGAGCACATGTTCGTCGAGCAGCCCGAGGGTGACGACGACGCCCGCACGGTGGCCTGGCCCGACGGGGACGTCATCGACCTGGAGCCCGCCGACGACGGCGCCACCCGGGTGCGCCTGACCCGGCGCGCCCACGAGGACCCCGACGCTGCGATCGGTGTGTACGACCCGATCGACGAGGGCTGGATCACGTTCGTCCAGCAGCTGCGGTTCTCCCTGGAGCACCACCCCGGTGCGGACCGTCGCACCGTGTCCGTCACCGGTGTGGACCTGGGCCCCGAGGACGACGCCCTCCTGGCCCGCCTGGGCCTGCGCGAGCTCGGCGAGCAGCCCGTGGGCTCGGGGTACACGTTGAGCCGCGCGGACGGGTCGACGTTCACCGGTGAGATCTACTTCCAGACCGACCTGCAGATCGGGCTGACCGTCGCCGAGGAGGGCAACGCCCTGCTCGTCATCGCCCGGATCCCCCCGGCCGCCGCACCCCCCAACGGGACGGCCACGTTCGTGCTCAGCACCTACGGCCTGGACGACGAGCACTTCGCCGCCCTGCAGGACCGCTGGTCGACCTGGTGGGACGTGGAGGCGGAGGCCCCCGCCGGCTGAGCCGGTCCCGGACGGTCACGAGCCGCGCACACCTGCGAGCGCGGCCCGGATCCGTGCGTGCGCGGCCTGGTCCAGGGGGAGCAGCGGCCGTGGCAGCGCACCGGTCGGTGCCAGGCCCAGCTCCGTGGCCACCGCACTGACGACGCGCAGGCTGCCGTGGGCCAGCATGAGCTCCCACAGGGCGGACAGGCTGTCGCTGATCGCGAGCGCGGTCCTCGCGTCACCGGCGGCGGCTGCGCGGGTGATCTCCAGGCACGGTCCCGGTAGGAGCCCGGCGAGGACGCTGTACCAGGCGTCGGCTCCCGCGGTGAGGCCGACGGCCGCCGTCGGGTCCCCGCTCACCCCGACGGTGACGCCGCGGGGAAGGAGTGCCCTGACGGTCGAGATCCGACGGGAAGCGCCCTCAGGATCGGCGGGCACGGGTGCGATCTTGACCGACGCGATCCCCTCCAGGGCGCACACCCGCGCCAGGAGGCGGTCTGAGAACGTCACCCCGGTGGTGCGCGGGTTCTCGTACACGCTCACGGGCGCCAGCAGGAGACCCGCGGCACCGGCGGCCTGGGCGTCCTCGCCCAGGCCCTGCCCGAAGGACGGTGGCCCCAGGCGAACCGGCCTGGGGCCACCGCGGTGTCACGGCTGGTTGAGCGTGTACTCGGTCCCGGTCAGCGGGACGGTCACCTGGGTCCCGAACGGTGGGAACGCGTTCGGGTTGGCGGCCAGGTAGAGGGTCCCGATCTCCTTGGCGAGCTCGGCGTAGAACCGGGCCTGGTTCTTGTTGTACTCGCGGTCCTGGTGCGGGTCGGGGTCGATCCGGTACTCGACCGGATCGGCTCCCTCCGTCCAGATCTTGATGCCCCGGTGGCCGGTGCGCAGCTCGGCGTACTTGAAGATCGTGCCGTTGACGTCGACGGTGGGTGCCATGGTTCCTCCTCGTGCAGGTGCGGGTGTGCTGGGTGGTGCGTGCCGGTGGTCGGGCGCCGCACGTGAGGTCAGGTGAGGGCGATCACCTCCGTGGCGACCACGCCCGCGACCTTCGCCGCGAGCGTCTTGCGCATCTGGGTGGTGAAGACCGCCGGGTTGGCGAGCATCCGCGCGTGACGCAGATCCATCGACGTGCGGCGCCAGGACCGGGCCTCCAGGAAGTCCGGCCCGTCGGCGGCGGGGCTGACCCCGACGTAGGTCCACAGCATGACCAGGCCGTCCGAGGCGTGGGTGGCCTGCACGACGAGGCACCCGCGCCCGCTGTCGGTCGGGAGCCGGCCCCACGCGGTGGTGCTGGTGCGCGGGTCCTTCCCGGCCGTGGTGATGCTGCGCTGGAGGCCCTGCGCGGCTGTGGCGCCCGCCGACGCCTTCCATGACTGGGCGACCGCGTCCAGGGCCGAGCCGTGCAGCGGGAGGGTGGTGGTGGTGCTGCCGGAGTCGGTGACGTTCCACCCGACGTCGGCCGCCAACGACCGCATGTCGGAGAGGACGGCGTCCGTCCCACCGGTGGTGCGCCCCGTGGCGACGTGGATCGCCAGGAGCAGGGTGTGCACGACGCCGTCGCGGTCGGCGTCGGGCAGGTCGGGGTCGAGGTGCAGCAGTGCGCCGTCGACCAGGAGGGCCTGGGGTCTGGTGCTCATGGTGTTCCCTTCCGGGGGTGGGGGTGCCGCACCTAGGGGGTGGAAGGTGCGGCACCCCGGCTCGTCACAGGTCCGGCAGGTTGGCGATGTAGCCCTCTGCGTGGGTCCCGAGCTTCTCCAGCACGCTGGAACGGACGCGCTTGTAGACCGACTCGTTGAAGCTCAGCGCCGTGGCGCCGTCCTCGATGGACACCGACGTCGCGGAGTACTGCGCCCACAGGAACCGGGTCGAGGTCTCCGTGCCGACGAACCGGAACGCCGACAGCTGGAACGCGACCGAGTCGTTGGTCTCGTTCGCCAGGCCGACGGTGAACGTGCCGGCCTTGTTCGACGTCGAGTGGTGGTCGTAGATCGTCCAGGGCGCGCCGCCGCTGTTCGCCGAGGACTTCAGGGCCTTGAGCGCGGCCTCCACGATCCCGAGCTCGGCCGGCGCCACGATCGCGGCCATGATCTCCATCACGACCCGGTCGATCTCCACGGTCTTGGTGCGCGCGGTGTAGCTGCCGAAGCTGATGCCCTGCCCGGTGAAGCCGATGTTCTGCAGGAACGTCGCGACGGACTTGTAGTACTTGATCGGCTCCTCGGCCGGGTCGTTGCCCTGCTTCACGGCGACGAGCTGGGCCAGGCCGAGGGCGTTGTTGAGGTCGTCCTTGTGCTGGGCGGAGACCTGCGAGGTGAACGACACGAGCGAGTTGCCGACGACGGTGCCGCTCTCCTTGTCGTCCTGCTGGGCGCGTTCGGAGCCCGGCGCCTGCGCCATGAGTGCCGGCTTCGCGAGCTGGAGGCCCTCGAGGTCGACGCCCGCCAGGGCCTGGTCGGGGTTGTGCGTGGTCATCGTTCCTCCCGAGAAGGGTTGGGTGTGCTTGCAGGTCCATGGGAGCGGGACGCCGGCCTCGGGCCCGCCGCCCGGGTGCGAGGGGGCCGTCGGACTTCCGTCAGGGCCCGCGACCGCTACGTGGGTGGGCGGTGACGGGCACGGCGCGGGGGCGTGCGATCCGTGGTGCGCCTGCGTGCGCCCAGACCACCCCAAGGGGGGTGAACCGCCCGCCCGGGGTCGTGGGTGCCGGCGGTCCCGGGCGCCTTGTGCGCAGGTCGCAGGCGTGCGGTGGCGTGTGCGGGCGCCTGACGGGTGGGGGCCCGCCGTGACCGGTGCGCCGCCCACGGTGGACCTGACGCCTGTGCCGCGTACCGCTGCGTGACGGGAGCGCCTCACCGGGCGACCCGCGCGGTGACGGTCCTGTGCTCACGAACTGCGGGCCGTTACCTTGATCGGGTCGCGAGGCCCGTCAGGGGGGCAGATGAGCCATGCACTGCAGCTGTTGGGGCCGTTCCGGCTCCGCGTGGAGGGGCGCACCAGACCGGTCGCGCACTCCGTCGCACGCGTGCTCGCGGCGCTCGCGCTCGAGGGCGCGATGTCACGCACGCAGATCGCTGCCCTGCTGTGGCCCGACACCGACACCAACCAGGGGCTGTCCAACCTGCGCACGATCCTGTCGCGCCTCGGACGCACGGTGCCCGGGGTCGTGGAGTGCGAGGGGTCGGTCGTCGCTCTCGCTGAGACGGTGTCGGTGGACGTCGACGCCGTGATGTCGTGGGTCACCTCGACGATCTACGGCGGGGGCGGTCCGCCGGCGGAGCTGACCGGGCCTCCCGCAGAGCTGGTGCGGCCCCTGCTCGCGGGCTGGGACGACCCGTGGGCCGCCGAGCACCGTGACCGGTTGCGGCTCCTCACCTCCCAGGCCCTGGAGTGCGCGGCGTCACGACTCCTGGTGCTGGGTCGGCCCGCCGAGGCACTGCCCTACGGGATGGCTGCGGTGTCGGTCGAGCCGTGGTCCGAGAGCGCCAACCGGGTCCTGATCGAGATCCACGCCAGGCGCGGGGACCCGGCCGGCGCCCTTCGGCAGTACGAGCGGTTCAGCCGTGCGCTGGAACGTGAGCTGGGCGTCCAACCTGCGCCCGACATCGTGGCCCTGATCCGTCAGCTGTTCCCGTTCGGCACCGGCCGGGTGTCTACCGCGAGCCGGTCGGCATGAGGGCGGGCCCCCGGTCGCCGACGGGCAGGGTGCGGTCGGCCACGGCGTCGGCGAGGGTGTGGTCGTGGGTGACGAGCACCAGGGCGCAGTCCTTCTCGGCGACCTGCGACATCAGGCAGCCGATGGTCTCCTCCTGGGTGACCAGGTCCAGGCGTGAGGTGGGCTCGTCGGCGAACAGCAGCACCGGGTCCAGGAGCATCGCCCGGATGATCGCCAACCGTTGCAGCTCCCCGCCGGACACCTCACCGGGGCGGCGCTCGAGCAACGACCCGGGCAGCCGCAGCTCGGCCAGCAGACCGTCCAGGCGGGCCGTGGGGACGTCGTGGCGGCGCAGGACGTCCCGCAGCGACGCCCCCAGGGGCACACGTGCCGGGAACGAGGCCCCGGGGTCCTGGTAGAGCTTCTGCACCCTGCCGGGCGCCAGCCCTGGTGCACGCTTCACCTGACCGGTGTCGGGCGCGGCCAGGCCCAGCAGGACGTTGCCGAGGGTCGTCTTGCCCGAGCCGCTCGGCCCGGTCAGCGCCAGGCGGTCCCCGACGCGGACCGTGAGGTCCACGTCCTGGAACAACGGTCCGTCACCGAAGCCCTTGGACAGCCCGGTGGCGGTCAGCACCGCGGGGGCGTCGTCGGTCAAGGGACCGGGTCGCATCCACGGGTGGTCCCAGGCCCGGGGCTCGGCGTCCAGCAGGCGCCGGGTGTACGGGTGGGTGGGGGTCGACAGCACGACGTCGGCCTCACCGCGTTCGACCACCGTCGACTCGCGCATCACCAGCACCAGCCCGCCCAGGTCGCGGGCCAGGTCCAGGTCGTGGGTGATGGTCAGGAGCATCCCGCCGTCGGCGCAGTGCCGGCGCAGCAGGTCCGCGAGCGCGCCCCGGGCGGTGGCGTCCAGCCCGGTGGACGGCTCGT